>CAZTED010000107.1:0-9197 GCA_964612175.1 uncultured Sphingomonadaceae bacterium | reverse complement strand
CGCAGCTGTTTCTACCGCGAACTTGGCCCCCAGGGGCTCACCCGCATCGATTGACGGGCACGAAAGCATGACGACCTGGAATCCCCCCGCCGAAGACATGGCCTTCATCCTCAAGCACGTCCTGCGCATGCAGGACCGGCAGGACCCGGCAAACTATGCCATGGTTGACGAGGACATCATCGATGCCGTGGTGCACGAAGCCGGGCGATTCTGCCGCGATGTGGTGGTCCCGCTCAATACTGTGGCCGACCGGCAGGGCTGCACCCGCCATGCCGATGGCAGCGTCACCACGCCCGATGGTTTCCCTGCAGCCTATGCCGCCTGGATCGAATCGGGCTGGGGCACGCTGGCCCAGCCTGCCGAATGGGGCGGGCAGGGCATGCCGCACGCCCTGTTCACGGTGATCGAGGAATACCTCAATTCCGCCTGCGCCGGTTTCACCATGTACCCCGGCATCATGGCCGGAGCGGTGGCAACGGTGGAATCATCGGGTTCGGACGAGATCAAGGCCATGTGGCTGCCAAAGATGGGGAGCGGCGAGTGGCTGGCAACGATGGCCCTGACCGAAGGCCACGCCGGAACCGACCTTGGCCTGATGAAGACCGCCGCCGTGCCGAACGGCGACGGTTCCTTTGCGCTGACGGGCGAGAAGATCTTCATATCAGGCGGCGATCATGACCTGACCGAGAATATCGTCCACCTCGTGCTTGCCCGCTTGCCCGATGCGCCGGCAGGCACCCGCGGCATATCGCTGTTCCTGGTGCCCAAGATCCTGCCGGATGGCACCCGCAACGGTGTTTCGGTGGGCTCGATCGAGCACAAGATGGGACTGCATGGCAGCGCCACCTGCGTCCTCAACTTCGACGGGGCAAAGGGCTGGCTGCTGGGGCAGGAGCACCAGGGCCTGGCTGCCATGTTCATCATGATGAACGCGGCGCGCCTTGCCGTGGGTATCCAGGGCCTGGGCCATGCCGAACATGCCTACCAGAAGGCGGCCGCCTATGCCCTCGATCGCAGGCAGGGGCGGGCACTGGGCGAGCGGCCTGATCCGGCGGCTGCGGCAGACCCGCTGATCGTCCACCCGGACGTGCGGCGCATGCTGCTGGATTGCCGCGCCTTCGCCGAAGGCTTCCGCATGCTGGTCTTGTCGACAGCGGTGCAGATCGACGTGTCGCACGGTGCGGCCGACCCGGCGGAGCGCAAGCGGGCGGATGCGCTGGTTTCCTTCCTCACCCCGGTGATCAAGGCCTATGGCACCGATCGCGGGTTCGAATGCGCGGTGGCCATGCAGCAGGTGCTTGGCGGCCACGGCTATGTTGCCGAATGGGGCATGGAACAGATCGTGCGCGATGCCCGCATCGCCATGATCTATGAAGGCGCGAACGGCGTGCAGGCGCTGGATCTGGCAGGACGCAAGACCGCGCGGGACGGCGGGCAGGTGGCCATGACCTTCCTGCACATGATCTCCGGCGAATGCGAGGCGGCAGACGCGAGCCTGGCCTTCATCGCAGAACCGCTTGCCAAGGCCGTCCACCATGGCGAGGCGGCGGTGAAGATGCTGGTCGAGCAGGCCGCAACCAGCCCGGAGGACATGGCCGGGGGCGCCTATGCCTACATGCAGCTGATCGGCACCTTGTCGCTGGGCTGGGCATGGCTGCAGCTCGCCGCCACCGCGCAGGCCATGCTGGCGGCGGGAGAAGGCGATGCGCGCTTCCTGGAGACCAAGCTGGCGACCGCTCGCTTCTATGCCGAACAGCAGTTGCCGCTGTGCTCGGGGCTGCGACACCGCGTGAAGGCCGGGGCAACGGCCATGATGGCGCTGGCGCCGGAGCAGTTCCTGCGCGGCTAGGCCCCGTCCAGCACCTCGTCGAACAGCGCATACATGGCCGCCCAGCTCTGCCGGTCAGCGCTCGCATCATAAGCTGTGGCAGGATTGCTGGTAGGCCCGGGATTGGTGAAGCCGTGCTTCACGCCCGAATAGGCATGGAAATGCCAGTTGGCCCCCGCGTTGTCCATTTCCTCCCAGAAGGCGATCACCTGGCTGCGTGGCACCATGGGGTCGGCATCGCCGTGGCAGACGAGGATGCGGGTACTGACCGCACCGGGTTCGGCCGGCAGGTCCGTGCCGAGCAGGCCGTGGAAACTGACAGCGGCAAACAGCGGCGCGCCTTCGCGGGCCATTTCCAGCGCCGCCTGCCCGCCCATGCAGAAACCGATCGTGCCCATGGGCAGGCCGGCAGCCTCGGGCAAGATGGCGAGCGCACGCAAGGCCGCCCGCAACCGTTGGCGATAGGCTTCCGGCGTGGTCCGGATTCCCGCCGCAAGCGCCCGCGAGGCGTCAAAATCGTCGGGGGCCTGACCGTAGAAATCCGCCACCAGCGCAAGGTAGCCGTTTGCGGCGAGGTCCTGCGCCTTGGCGATCACGGCGGGCGTGGGGTTCATGATTGTGGGGAACACGACCACGGCCGCCCGCGCCGCGTCCTGCGGACGGAACAGCAGCCCGGTCAGCGCGGTGGCGCCGTCGGCATAGCAAACCTGTTCCATCGTCACTCGGTCGGCAGGAATTCAGGCACCGAGAGATAGCGCTCGCCGGTGTCGTAATTGAAGCCGAGCACGCGGGTTCCGGCCGGCAGTTCTTCCAGCTTCTTCGCAATGGCTGCCAGCGTGGCACCGCTGGAAATGCCCACCAGCAGCCCTTCCTCGCGCGCGCAACGGCGGGCCATGTCCTTGGCCGCATCGGCATTGACCTGGATCGCCCCGTCGATCGAGCGGGTGTGGAGGTTGCCGGGAATGAAGCCAGCGCCGATGCCCTGGATCGGGTGCGGTCCGGGCTGGCCACCGGAAATGACCGGCGAAAGCTCCGGCTCCACCGCATAGGCCTTCATCGCGGGCCACTGGGCCTTGAGCACTTCGGCGCAAGCCGTCAGGTGGCCGCCGGTGCCAACGCCGGTGATCAGCACTTCTGGCGGCGCATCGGCAAAGTCGGCAAGGATTTCCCGGGCCGTGGTGCGGGCATGGACGGCAACGTTTGCCGGGTTCTCGAACTGCTGGGGCATCCACGCGCCGGGAAGCTCCGCCACCAGTTCGGCGGCCCGCTCCAGCGCACCCTTCATGCCCTTTTCGCGCGGGGTCAGGTCGAAACTGGCGCCATAGGCCAGCATCAGGCGCCGGCGCTCCACGCTCATGCTTTCAGGCATGACGAGGACCAGCTTGTAGCCCTTGACCGCTGCCACCATGGCAAGGCCGATGCCGGTGTTGCCGCTGGTCGGCTCGACAATGGTGCCGCCCGGCTTCAGCGCGCCCGAAGCCTCGGCATCCTCGACCATGGCGAGCGCGATGCGGTCCTTGATCGAGCCGCCGGGATTGGCCCGCTCGCTCTTCACCCAAACCTCGTGGTCTGGGAACAGCCGTGCCAGGCGGATATGCGGCGTGTTGCCGATCGACTGGAGGACGTTGTCGAACTTCATTTCAGACTCCCTCGGTTTTGTCGCCCTTGACTAGCAGATGATCGGGCGGATCGAACGTCTTTGTGGTGCGCAGCACAGGAAATATCTGCGACCATGCGGCCACTGTCAGCACCGCGCCAACCCCGCCCAGCACCACAGCCGCGACCGGTCCGATCAGCCAGGCGAGCGTGCCGGTGAAGAAATCCCCGAACTCGTTCGAGGCCGAGATCGTCATCTGCGAAACCGCTGACACCCGGCCGCGCTTGTCATCGGGCGTGTGCAACTGGATCAGCGACTGGCGGATATAGACAGAGAACATGTCCGCGCAGCCGATGATGAACAGCATGGCAAGGCTCAGCGGCATCCAGGTGGACAGCCCGAAGATGATCGTCGCCACCCCGAACACCGCCACCGCCCACAGCATCCGCGGGCCGACATTGGCCTTGAGCGGGCGGAACGAGAACCACAGCGCCGTTACCGCCGCGCCGATGGCCGGGGCCATGGCCAGCTGCGAAAGGCCCGCCGCGCCAACCTGCAGGATGTCGCGCGCATAGACCGGGAAAAGCGCCGTCGCCCCGGCCAGGAACACGGCAAACAGGTCCAGCGTGATCGAGCCCAGTACCATCTTGTTGTGCAGGACATAGGCAAGTCCTTCGCGGATCTGGCCGATCGAGTTCAGGGCACGGTCCATGGCCACGCGCGGCACATCACCGATCAAGCCGAGCCCCACGAAAGCGACCACGAACAGCGCGGCTGCCACGGCATAGGGCAGGTGGGGGGCCACTTCGTAGAAATAGCCGCCGACAGCCGGCCCCACGATCATACCCGCCTGCCATGCGATGGAGGACAGGGCGATGGCCTGCGGCAGCAGGGCCGGCGGCACCAGATTGGGAGCCAGCGCACCCAGCGAGGGGCCGGAAAAAGCTCGCGCCACGCCCAGCGCCACGGCCACCGCGAACAGCGCGCCGATCGTGATCGCATCGGCAAAGGTAAGCCAGGCGAGCACGCCCGCGCAGACCAGCTGCAGCAGGATCGTGATCCGCGCCACGTTGCGCCGGTCGAACCGGTCCGCCGCGAGGCCGGAAAACGGCGTCAGCACGAACAATGGGGCAAACTGCAGCAGGCCGATCAGCGCCAGCTGGCCCGATGCGCCGCCCACGCTCATCCCGCCATCGCGAGCCAGGTTGTAGGTCTGCCAGCCGATGAT
The DNA here is from genome assembly GCA_964612175.1 of uncultured Sphingomonadaceae bacterium. Taxonomy (GTDB): domain Bacteria; phylum Pseudomonadota; class Alphaproteobacteria; order Sphingomonadales; family Sphingomonadaceae; genus Alteraurantiacibacter. Next base: position 4,544 of record CAZTED010000107.1, on the reverse strand, counting down.
CAGCAGCATCGCGTACTGCGCCAGTGTCATGCACAGGCGCGCAACCCAGTAGGCGCGGTAGTTAGCGATCCGGAACGGTGACCGGGGAAGGGTAGGGGAAGAAGCTTCGCTCACGCAGCCCGAATGGCAGCGCACCTGCGCTTTGCCAAGAAATTAGGCCTTGCGCTGCGGAAAGTTCAGCCGCGCCGGCGCAGGGCGGGGTTTGGCTGGAGCTCGCGGATCATGGTCATGAAGGTGTCGAGGCGGATGATCCGCTCGAACTGGAAGCCGGCGCGATCTTCAGTGATCCAGATGCAATAGGCTTCGATACGGCCCACTACCGGGAGCCGCACGATCAGGCGCTCGCCCCGTCCCAGCGGCGGAGCGTTATCGACCATGAACCCGTGCGCGGAGATGTTGCAGACATGCAGCTTCAGATCGCCGCCTGCGCGCCTTTCCGCGATTACCGGATAGTCCACCGGATGCCGCGTCGAACGCCGCATATCGGTGACGGACAGCTGCGCCCCGTTGCCCATCCTTTTGCTTCTCCGTCTCTGTTCGATCCGAAGAAGCCGAATGCAGCAAAATGCTGGACAAAGGGTAAAGGGCGATCAGATTCCGCGCAGGACCGCGTGCTTCTTGCGCCCCAGGCTGAGCTTGGCTTCGGCCCCCGGGGCCAGTTCCACAAGCTGCCCGGGATCGTGGACGGGCCCGTCGTCGAGCTTGACCGCACCTTCGGCGACCTTGCGCTTGGCTTCGCCGTTGGAGGCGGTGAAACCCAGTGCTGTCAGTGCGTTACCGATCCGCACCCCCTCGGCAGGAACCTCCAGAACCGGCAGTTCTGCCCCCAGGCCGCCCGCACCAAAGGTCTGCGCGGCGGTCTCCTCGGCCTTGGCCGCGGCCTCGCGTCCGCGCACCAGGCGCGTTACCTCATTCGCCAGCACAACCTTTGCAGCATTTATCTCGCTGCCCTGCAGCGACTCGAGTCGCGCGATCTCGTCAATGGGCAGGTCGGTAAACAACCGCAGGAACTTGCCCACGTCCCGGTCATCGACATTGCGCCAGTACTGCCAGAAGTCCCAGGCCGGCAGTTGCTCCTCGTTCAACCACACCGCACCCGCAGCGGTCTTGCCCATCTTGGCGCCGTCCGCCGTGGTCAGCAGCGGGGTAGTGAGGCCGAAAACCTCCATGCCGTCCATCCGGCGGGTCAGTTCCACACCGTTGACGATATTGCCCCACTGGTCGGACCCGCCCATCTGCAGGCGCACGCCCATTTCGTGCGCCAGGTGCCGGAAATCGTAGCCCTGCAGGATCATGTAGTTGAATTCGAGGAAGGTCATCGGCTGCTCGCGGTCGAGCCGCAGGCGCACCGAATCGAAAGTCAGCATCCGGTTGATGGTGAAATGGGTGCCGACCTGCTGCAGAAGTTCGATATAGCCGAGCTTGCCCAACCAGTCGTGGTTGTTGACCATCACCGCGTCGGTCGGGCCATCGCCGAACACCAGCAGTTTCTCGAACACCTTGCGGATACCGGCGATATTGGACTCGATCGCCTCGTCGGTCAGCATCTTGCGGCTCTCATCGCGCCCGGTGGGATCGCCGATGCGGGTGGTGCCGCCGCCCATGACCACGACCGGCTTGTGCCCGGTCTGCTGCAGGCGTCGCAGCATCATGATCTGCACCAGGCTGCCAACGTGGAGGGATGGCGCGGTGGCATCGAAGCCGATATAGCCCGGCACCACCTGCGAGGCGGTCAGCGCGTCGAGCGCACCGCCATCGGTCATCTGGTGGATGTAGCCCCGCTGCTCAAGCAGGTTGAGAAGGTCGGACTGGAATTCGCTCATGGCTCTCTCGTTCGGCATGGGGTCGGCACCAGTGCCGGTCACCCCATTTCAGGACGGGCCGCCTAGCACGGGGAGCGCGTGATGCAAACGCACCAGCTTGAGTTCCATCCCGCCGCTCCGCCAGCCGGGGTCGGTTCGGTCGAGGCGCGCTGGGGCCTTGTCGGCCCCTGGCTGCAACTGCGCTGGCGGATCGAAGGCGCGGGCAGGGTGCTGGTGCCGCCCTTTGCGGGCCGCGTGCGGCAGGACGGCCTGTGGCAGGCGACCTGTTTCGAAATGTTCGTGCGGCCGAACGGGCAGCAGGGCTATGCCGAATACAACTTCAGCCCCTCCGAAGCATGGGCGGCCTATGATTTTGCCAACTGGCGCGAGGGAATGGCGGAGCGGCCGATAAGCCATCATCCGGTGATCACTCCGCGCGGGAGCGGCAGCCTGCTGATCGTCGATGTCGCGATCCCCCTCGCGGACCTGCCATCGCCGCCTGCCGCCTTGTCGCTCACCTGCATCATCGAGGAGGAGGGCGGGAGGAAAAGCTACTGGGCCATGGCCCACGGCGATCCGGCACGGCCCGATTTCCACGATCCGGCTTGCTTCGCCGCAACACTTCCGGCACCCGAAGAGGTATGAAATTCGGGATCGACCGCCTGCTGGCGGAGCAGGAACTTCGCGATGCACTGTCGGGCAGGCGGGTGGCGCTGGTGGCGCATCCGGCCTCGGTCACCGATGGCCTCGTCCATTCGCTCGACGCGCTGGTGGCCGCAGGGGTCAATGTTACCTCGGCCTTCGGCCCGCAGCACGGGCTGAAGGGCGACAAGCAGGACAACATGGTGGAAACGCCGGACGAAATCGATCCGGTTTACGGCATCCCGGTGTTCAGCCTTTATGGCGAGGTCCGCCGGCCCACCCCGGCGATGATGGAAACGGCCGATGTCTTCCTGTTCGACCTGCAGGACCTCGGCTGCCGCATCTACACTTTCGTCACCACGCTGCTCTACCTGCTGGAGGAAGCGGCAAAAGCGGGCAAGGAAGTCTGGGTGCTGGATCGCCCCAATCCGGCGGGCCGCCCGGTGGAAGGCACGATCCTGCTGCCCGGGCAGGAAAGCTTCGTCGGCGCCGGCCCAATGCCAATGCGCCATGGCCTGACCATGGGCGAGATGGGCCACTGGTTCGTCCGCCACTTCGGGCTGGACCTGGCCTATCGCGTGGTCACCATGCAGGGCTGGAAACCTGATGGGGCACCGGGCTTCGGCTGGCCTGAAAGCCGCATCTGGATCAACCCCAGCCCAAATGCCGCCAGCCTCAACATGGCCCGCGCCTATGCCGGCACGGTGATGCTGGAAGGCACGACGCTGAGCGAGGGGCGCGGCACCACGCGGCCGCTGGAAGTGCTGTTCGGCGCGCCGGATATCGATGCGAGAGCCGTGCTGGCCGAAATGCAGGACCTTGCCCCGGATTGGCTGGCGGGATGCGCGATCCGCGAATGCTGGTTCACGCCCACCTTCCACAAGCATGCGGGCGAACTGTGCAGCGGACTGATGATCCATGCCGAAGGCAGCTTCTACAGCCATGATGCCTTCCGCCCTTGGCGCCTGCAGGCACTCGCCTTCAAGGCGATCCGCCGCCTTTATCCAGACTACCCGATCTGGCGCGATTTCCCCTACGAGTACGAGTTCGACCGGCTCGCCATCGACGTAATCAACGGCGGCCTGGCCTTGCGCGAATGGGTGGACGATGCCGCCGCCCTGCCGGGTGACCTCGAAGCCCGGACCGCGCCGGACGAGGCACGCTGGCGCGACGAGGTGGCGGGGCTGCTGCTATACTGATGCGCCGCCCGGTGGCCTAGGCCGCCAGGAACGAGCCTTCGTAAACCATTGGTTCGCAAGGTCGTGGTACGCCTTCGGGCATGATCCAGGGCGCATCCCTTGCCACCTTGCCTCCGGACCCTGCCCCTGCCTGCAACCTGTGCGGCGGGCAGGACCACGTGCACCTGTTCACCAAGCAGGGCTATCGCCTGGTCCGCTGCAAGGCCTGCGAGCTTGCCTTCATTGCCAACCCGCCCAATGCTGCGGGCATAGCCGCGCTCTATACCGCCAAGGCGGACTACCACGACGAACTGCTCGACCCGGCATCAAGGCCCTTTGCCCGGATGCGCGGTATCGCGCGGCAACACGTCGCCATGCTTCGTCGCAGCACCGGAAACGCGCAAGGCCTGTCGGCGCTCGACATCGGCTGTTCGACCGGGCTGTTCCTCGATGAAGCACGCAAGGCCGGGTTCGCGGTGCGCGGGGCCGAGATCTCGCCCGAGTCCTCGGCCTTCGCACGCGAGCATTTCGGCCTGCCGGTCCATACCGGCGACTGGCGGGATGCCGGATATGCCGATGGCAGCTTCGATGTGGTGACCCTGTTCGACGTGATCGAACACCTTGCCGACCCGCAGGCCGAGCTCGACGCTGTCATCCGTCTGCTGAGGCCCGGCGGGCTGCTGCTCCAGTCCACGCCCGATATCGACGGCCTGTTCCCGCGCCTGTCCTACCTCGTGGCAAGGCGGATCGATTACTGGCCCCACCCGGAGCCGCCGTGGCACCTGTTCCAGTTCTCCGCTGCCACGCTTGGCGCGATGACCGAAAAGGCGGGCTTCCGCGTGACGCGCACCGACCGCACGATGATTGGCCTCGATTACAGCTTCGGCACGCCGGCAAGCTGGAAGGTCAGCCCCAAGCTGCT
>CAZTED010000106.1:0-9460 GCA_964612175.1 uncultured Sphingomonadaceae bacterium | reverse complement strand
GATGCCATGTATTGTCCTTTCACTGCCGGCAGGGACTCTTTCCCAGCGACAGGACCGCAAGGACCGCCCGACCCGCCGGCGGCCTTCGTCCCTGTTGTTTCATCGCTGAGAGGAGGAAACCTGCCTTCCTGGTTTCCCGCATCGCCGAGGCCGGTGTCCGGGGCGAATACGGGTGAACGTTCTATTATATAGCAGATTCGCAACAAAATTGCCAGAGGCGCAAAAACGCGCAATGCAGGCCGCCCCGAAGGCCGGCCTGTCACCAAGAGTGCCGCCGGAGCGGCGCCCAATTACAAGGACTTAGTCGCCCTCGCCCGGTTCGGCGGAGAAGAACTTCTCGAACTTGCCGTCCACGCCCTTGAAATCATCCGCGTCGGCAGGCGGGTCCTTCTTCTCGGTGATGTTGGGCCATTCGGCGGAGTACTGGGCATTGAGCTCCAGCCACTTCTCGGTGCCGCTCTCGGTATCGGGCAGGATCGCCTCGGCCGGACATTCCGGTTCGCACACGCCGCAGTCGATGCATTCCGACGGGTTGATGACGAGCATGTTCTCGCCCTCGTAGAAGCAATCCACCGGGCACACTTCGACGCAGTCGGTGAACTTGCACTTTATGCAGGCGTCGGTGACGACATAGGTCATGAGAGCGGTTTCCCTTCGATCCGTTCCGCTGCCGGTTGATTGTGTTGGCGCGGTTTATCGCCTGCTATGGCGATTGCGGGGCCAGCGTCAAGCACCCGATAGCAGGCTTGCGCCTCTCCTGGCGGCCCGCGCCGTTCGGGCAAAGCAAGGATTTCTATCACCCGGACATTGCTGCGCAGGGGCATGGTCAGGACATCGCCCGGAGCCACCGGCTGGTTGGCTTTCATCACCCGGTTGCCGTTACGCCGGAAGTGCCCTGCGCCGATCCAGTCCTGCGCCACCTGCCGCGATCGGACGAAGCGCAGCCGCACCAGCAGCAGGTCCAGCCTCATTGGCCCAACCTCAATGGCCTATCCTCACCGGCGCAGCAGGTCCGCCAGGCCGGCAAAGGCCCCGCCACCGGCAGGGGCGGCATCGCGCTTGCGCTCGACGGGCGCGGGCCTGTCGCGCTTGCCGTGCGCGGTTCCGGGCGAGGCCCCGGGCTTGCCCTTGCCGGATGGGCGGGCAGGCCGCCCGGTTGCCGCCTTGCCGTCTTCCGGCCTGTCGCGGCGCGGCGGACGCGGCCCGCGTGACCGTTCTTCGCGCGGGGCGGCCTGGTCCTTGCGCGGCGGACGCCAGCTCCACATGCGCGGCGCCGGCGGGCCGAAAGCCCCATCGGCCAGGGCGCGCGGCTCGTTCGCGCGGAAGCCCGCTTCGCGCATCAGCTTCACGAAGTTGTCCGGCAACAGGCCCATCGAGGTGGCAAGCGCGCCGTCCATCGCAAAAGACCGGCCACCAGGCTTCTCTCCGGCCTTCTCGCCAGCCCCTGCACGCTGTTCGTGCGCGGCGCGGAACAGCTTTTCGGCCATGTCGATCCGCACCATCTGGTTGCCGGCTCGGCAATAGCCTGCGGGCAGCGGCCCCTCACCCGCGATAACCGCTTCCATCCGGGCGTTCACCGCGCGCCGGTCGATCCCCAGGTCATGCAGCAGCTGGCGCGGGGCGGGCTTGAGCAGGGCGGGCACGAACACATCGAGCGCGCCGATGGTGACACCAAGCCGCCGGAGCAGCGGGCGCTTGTCCTTGGGGATCACCGCCAGCCCGGCTTCCTCGCGCCGGACTGTGCCGTGCCGGTCGATCAGGGTGAGCAGCAGGGCGCGCACTTCGGTGCCGGCTTCGGGGTCCTTCGCAGCTTCCTCCAGCGCCCGCAGCGGGGCGAGCGGGGCGAGGCGACCCTCCAGCCAGTGTTCCAGCGCATCGGCCAGCCGGGTGCGCTGGGCGGGATCGAGCGGTGCGAGGTCTTTCGCCAGGGCCACCCGCAGCCGGGTGGGTTCGCGCGTGCGTTCGAGCCGCGCCACGACTTGCGGGCCGCGCAGGATCGCGGGTGCCCCGCCATCGGAGCCGAGCGCAAGTTCGCCCAGCTCGCTGGCCACCAGCGCCTCGGCCCGGGCCGCGAGCAGTTGCGGCAGGTGCTTTTCCGCAGCCGCCAGCATCAGCTTGCGGTCGGCGGCATCGGCATCGGCATCGACGACGAAGCGGAAACCTTCGAGATGGCCGATCACCTGGCCTTCCACGGTGACCTGTCCATTGTCTTCCAGCGTTACGCGCAGCAATCCGGCATCCTTTCCCATGGACTTCATCAATACCGCAGTTCGCCGGTTCACGAAACGCTCTGTCAGCCGCTGGTGCAGCGCATCGGACAGTTTCGCTTCCACCGCGCGGGCACGCTCGGCCATCTCGTCGCGCGCCAGTACCCAGTCCGGTCGCTGGCAGATATAGGCCCAGCTGCGGATTGCGGCGAGCCGCCCCTGCAGCGTGTCGATATCCCCGCGCACCTCGCCAAGATCCGCGATGCGGGCCGCCACGAAATCTGCGCCAAGGTGGCCTTGCGCAAGGTCGCGCCACAGCCGGGCAACGAAGCGGGCATGCATTTCCGCGCCCTGCTGGCGAAAATCGGGCAACTGGCACGCTTCCCACAGGCGGCGCACCTGCCCCGGTGTCGTGACGTCACGGCCGATTGCCGCATCCTCGGCCAGGCGTTTCAGCACGGCGAGGTCGATTGCCTCGGGCGCGGCGGCGAGCTGCGGCAGCGAAGGCGGCCGCTCCAAGTCGGCAACCAGCGTTTCCACGCTGTCGAACCGCGGCTCCGCTTCGCGCCAGAACAGGCGCGTCAGGGGTGCGAAACGGTGCTGCTCGATGGCGTAGATTTCCTCGTCGGTGAAGGCATTGTCCTTGCCCCTGCCCCCGGCCAGCGTCCCGAAGGTGCCGTCCTGATGGTGGCGCCCGGCCCGCCCGGCGATCTGCGCCATTTCCGCAGGCGTCAGCCGCCGCTGACGCACGCCGTCGTATTTCGACAGCGAGGCGAAGGCGACGTGGGTGACATCGAGGTTCAATCCCATGCCGATGGCATCGGTGGCGACGATGTAATCGACCTCGCCCGACTGGAACAGTCCGACCTGGCGGTTGCGGGTCTCGGGGCTGAGCGCGCCCATCACCACGGCCGCCCCGCCCCGGAACCGCCGCAGCAGCTCGGCCACGCGATAGACTTCCTCGATCGAGAAGGCGACTACCGCGCTCCTGGGCGGCAGGCGCGACAGCTTGACCGATCCGGCATGGCTTAGCGTCGAAAAGCGCGGGCGCTCCTCCACCGAAACGCCCGGGATCAGCGCCTTCACCATAGGCTCCAGCGTGGCGGAGCCGAGCAGCATCGTCTCCTCGCGCCCGCGGGCATGGAGCAGGCGGTCGGTGAAGATGTGCCCGCGTTCGCGGTCGGCTCCAAGCTGCGCCTCGTCCAGCGCCACGAAGGCGCGGTTGCCGCCATCGCGCGGCATGGCTTCGGCGGTGCACAGCAGGTAGCGGGCGGTCGGCGGCTCGATCCGCTCCTCCCCGGTAATGAGCGCAACCTGGCTCTCGCCCTTGATCTTGCAGACCTTGTCGTAGACCTCGCGCGCCAGGAGCCGCAGCGGGAAGCCGATGGCTCCGCTGGAATGGCCGCACATCCGCTCGATCGCCAGGTGGGTCTTGCCGGTGTTGGTCGGCCCCAGGACCGCGCGAATCCGGTGGTCGGGGACACGCGAATTCACAACAGCTTCCCCATGTAGGCCCGCCCGGCACGGGCGCAATCGCCCTTTGGGCTGCCCTCGGGGAAAACCCTGACTCCACTCGTCGCGTTGCGGACTCGTCTGGTCGACCTTAAGGTGGAATTTACTTTATGTAGGCAATGCACGAAGCCACTAACCGGGTCCGGGATCGGGTAGCGTCCGTCGATTAAAGCGAACGCCGCCGTGGGAGTGCAGACGTGTTCACCGAGCGGGACAATCAGGCAGCGGAAGCGGGCGCACAGGGCAACTGGCCGTCCGCGCAGCTCTCGATGGCCCACGCCCTGCCTGCCGGAGCCGCCTCGGCCAACGGCACCAGCCATCGCCAGCACCGCATGGCAGGCTTTTCCGACCGCTATCACGAATGGCGCGAGCACGCCTCGCTGCGGCTCTCCGGCCTTGACCTGGCGCCCGACCTTGCCCGCGACATCGGTTCGCGCCGGTGGTTGCGCGGCGTTGCGACGCTGGTGGGCCTTTCCGCACTGGCGATTGCGGGGTTCCCGGGGTTTTCCGAAGTGGAAGCCGCACCCGCCATGGCGATCGACGAGGAAGTGCGCGACGAATTCCGCAGCCAGATGATCATGCCGCTCGCCCTGGGGGCAGACAGCGGCCGCCGCATGGGCGCCACGCAGGCGGTGATCCCGCTGGCGAGCGCGCCCGAACGCCCGCGGCTGGACCTGGTTGCAACGCTTGCCCAGGGTGACAGCTTTGACCGCATGCTCCGCCGTGCCGGGGTGAGCGATGATGAGGCCTCGCTCATCGCCCGCCTGATCTCGGGCGCCATCCAGCCCGGTGACATTGCCTCGGGCACGCAGGTCGACATCACGCTTGGCCGCCGGCTTGCCCCGGGGGAACCGCGCCCTGTCGATGCCCTGTCGTTCCGCGCCCGCTTCGACCTCGAACTGGCCGTCGAACGGCAGGACGGGCGGCTGGTTCTCGATCCCCGGCCGATCAAGGTGGACGCCACGCCGCTGCGTATCCGCGCCACCGTGGGCGACAGCCTGTTCCGCTCGGCCCGCGCCGCCGGGGCCCCGGCCCGTTCCGCGCAGCAGTTCCTGCGCGTGATCAGCACCGAGATGAACGGCGACATCCGTGCAGGGGACGAGTTCGACCTGATCGTGGACTACAAGCGTGCCGCCACCGGCGAGGTGGATGAGGGCGAACTGCTCTATGCCGCGATCATCCGCGATGGCCGCCCGGTGAAGCGGATGATGCGCTGGGGGCGCGAGGGGCGCTACTTCGAAGCCTCCGGCGTGGGCGAGCAGCGCGAAGGCCTGCTCGCACCGGTCCCGGGCGCGATCACCAGCCGTTATGGCATGCGCCGCCACCCGATCCTGGGCTATCGCCGGATGCACGCCGGCCTCGATTTCCGCGCCAGCCATGGCACGCCGATCTATGCCGTCACCGATGGCCGTGTGACATTTGCCGGGCGCAACGGCGGCCACGGCAACTTCGTGCGGCTGGCCCACGCCGGCGGCCTTGGCACCGGCTATGCCCATATGAGCCGGATTGCCGTGTCCAACGGCCAGCAGGTCCGCCGCGGCCAGGTGATCGGTTATGTCGGCTCGACCGGCCTCTCGACCGGCCCGCACCTCCATTACGAGATGTACCGCAACGGGCAGACGATCGACCCCTCGACCGTGCGGTTCGTCACCCGCGCGCAGCTTTCGGGCCGCGAACTGGCCGATTTCCGTGCCCAGCTGGACCTGTTGCAGCGGGTGGAGCCGGGCGCCGCGCTGGCCCCGCTGGCGCCTGATCCTGCCTTTGCCGAAGAACCGGTGCGCGAGATCGACCGGCTCGAACGGCGCCAGCGCATCGCCGGCTGATTGCCCTTTTATCCGAATTCCGGCAGGACGCTGGGCCAATGACCGCTTCCTATCCCGCCACGCGCCTTCGTCGCAGCCGCGCCACTGCCTGGAGCCGGGCGCTCCACCGCGAGACAGTGCTCACCCCGGCAGACCTGATCTGGCCCTTGTTCGTGACCAGCGGCAGCGGCGTGGAGGAGCCGGTCGGCTCGCTCCCCGGCGTTTCGCGCTGGTCGGTCGATGGTATTGCCGCCCGCGCGAAGGAAGCGGTGGGGCTGGGGATTCCGTGCATCGCGCTGTTTCCCAACACGCCCCACGACCGCCGCAGCGAGGACGGGGCCGAGGCCCTCAATCCCGACAACCTGATGTGCCGCGCCATCCGCGCCATCCGCGATGCCTGCGGCACCGAAATCGGCGTGCTGACCGACGTGGCGCTGGATCCCTATACCAGCCACGGGCAGGACGGGCTGGTGGACGATGCCGGTTACGTCCTCAACGATGATACCGTGGCCGTGCTGGTCGACCAGGCGATCAACCAGGCAGAAGCCGGGGCCGACATCATCGCTCCGTCCGACATGATGGATGGCCGCATCCGGGCGATCCGCATGGCGCTGGAAATGGGCGGACACCACAATGTCCAGATCATGTCCTATGCCGCAAAGTATGCCAGCGCCTTCTACGGCCCGTTCCGCGATGCCGTGGGATCGGGCGGGCTGCTGAAGGGCGACAAGAAGACCTACCAGATGGACCCGGCAAACGGCGAAGAGGCTCTGCGCGAAGTGGCGCTGGACATTGCCGAGGGTGCGGACAGCGTGATGGTGAAGCCCGGCCTGCCTTATCTCGACATCGTCGCCCGGGTGAAGCAGCGCTTCGAGGTGCCGGTCTTCGCCTACCAGGTGAGCGGCGAATATGCGATGATCGAGGCAGCGGTTGCAGCCGGGGCGGGGGACCGCGAGGCGCTGGTGATGGAAACCCTGATGGCCTTCAAGCGCGCCGGGTGCAGCGGGGTCCTCACCTATCACGCCCCGCTGGCGGCACGGCTGATGAATGGCTGAATTCCGGCTTGAAACCGAACGCCTTGTCCTGCGCGACTGGCGCGAGGAGGACTGGGCCCCGTTCTATGCCTGCACCAACACGCCCGAGGTCATGCGCTTTCTTGGCGGCGTAATGGATGCCGCGAAGATGGAATGGCAGCGCCTGCGGATAGAAGGCTATGCTGCCGAACACGGTTTCACCTTCTGGGCGCTGGAGCGCAAGGCAGAAGGCGACGTGATCGGCATGTGCGGCCTCAAACGGGCCAACCAGCAGGGCGGCCCGCAGGGCGATCACGAGATTGGCTGGCGGCTGGGCCAGCACTGCCAGCGGCAGGGCTATGCGCGCGAGGCAGCCGAAGCGGTGCTTGCCCATGCCTTTGGCGTGCTGGATGCGCCGCATGTGCTGGCGCTGACCGTGACCGCGAACCTGCCGAGCTGGGGCCTGATGGAGCGGCTGGGCATGTCCCGCCGCGCCGAGCTCGATTTTGACAATGACGACTTTGATCCCGCCGAAGGCCGGGTCATCGTTTATGGCATCACCCGGAGTGCGTGGGGGTCCCGAACGTGAGTGTTTCCGACCGGCGCTGGCTGTTCACCATCGCCATCCTGACCGGCAGTTTCCTGCTGTTCCTGGTGCAGCCGATGGTGGCGCGCATGGCCCTGCCGCGGCTGGGCGGCGCGCCCAACGTCTGGAACAGTGCCATGCTGGTGTACCAGGCGCTGCTGCTGGCGGGCTATGCCTATGCCCATGTCCTTGGCCGTCTGGCGATCCGGCAGCAGGTCATTGTGCAACTGGCCGTGCTGGTGCTTGCCGGGCTGAGCCTGCCGATCGCGCTGGCCGAGATCGCACCGCCGGAGCCGGGCATGGAAGCGCTGTGGGTGCCCTGGCTGTTCCTGCTCACCGTGGGGCCGGCCTTCTTTGCCATTTCCGCCCAGGCCCCGCTGGTGCAGCGCTGGTACGCCGCCCACCCCGGGGCGGGCAATCCCTATCCGCTCTATGCCGCCTCGAACCTCGGCAGCTTTGCCGGCTTGCTGGCCTATCCGCTGTTGCTGGAGCCGTCACTGCCGACCAGCGCGCAGAGTCTGCTATGGGCGGCGGGTTATGGCCTCCTGGTGCTGCTTGTAGCGGGGCTTTTCCTTGCCCGCAGGGACCTGGCTGGCTCGGTGGCCTCACCGGCAGCGGAACCCGCAGACGAGCCCGTAGTGGACGAGCATCCCGGCTGGCGGCGCGTCGCCCTGTGGCTGGCCCTGTCGGCCGTGCCGTCGGGCCTGATGCTGTCGACCACGACCTATCTCACCACCGATATCATGGCCATGCCGCTGCTGTGGGTCATCCCGCTCGGGCTCTACCTGCTGAGCTTCTCGCTCGCCTTTTCGGAGAGGCGCGGGCCGGCGGGCTTCCTGGTGCTGATTGCGCCGGTCATCCTGCTCGTCGATGGCGGGATCGCCATGTACACGGCGGGCCGGGCTGACCTGGTGGCGGCTGTGGCCTCGATCGTGCTGCTGTTCGTGATCGCCGTTGCGCTTCATGCCCGGCTTTATGAAACCCGGCCCCCTGCCGCCGGGTTGACGCGGTTCTACCTTGTCATGTCGGCAGGCGGGGTGATCGGCGGCCTGTTCGCCGCCTTGCTGGCGCCGGTGCTGTTCGACTGGACCTGGGAACACCCCCTGCTGATCCTGGCCGCCGCGGCGCTGGTGCCGCTGGATCGCTGGGCGCCACTGCTGGGCCAGCGCTTCAGTAGCGACAGGGCGCGGCGGATCGCGCTCTATGGCGCACTGTTCGCGGTATTCGTGGGGGCGAGCTGGCTCTACCGGCGCGAACTGACGGGCGGGATGGCGGACCTGCTGATGCTGGCCATGTTTGCCGCTGTCGTGCTGCTGGCCATGGTGCTGGCGGCGCGGCGATGGTCGTTCGTTGCGACCGTGCTGGCGCTGCTGCTGGCGCTGGGCGGGGTCAACCAGCTGCACACCACCCTGGGCGGGGGGCGCGAGCGGAGCTATTTCGGCATCTACTCCGCGCGCGAGGATGAGGCAGGCAACATGCTTCTGATGCACGGCACCACGGTGCACGGCATCCAGCGGCCAGGGGCGAGGCGCGAGCCGACCACCTACTACAGCCCGGAATCAGGCATCGGCATTGCCATGCTCAAGGCCCCCGCCATGTTCGGGCCCGACGCCAGGATCGGCGTGGTCGGGCTGGGTGTCGGCACCCTGGCCTGCTACCGCCAGCCGGGCGAGAGCTGGACCTTCTTCGAGATCGATCCGCTGGTGCTGGAATTCTCGCGCAGCGGCCAGTTCACCTTCCTTGCCGATTGCGCCCCCCAGGCCCCGGTGGTGATCGGCGATGCGCGGCTGGCGCTGCAGGACATGCCGCCGGCCAGTTTCGACCTGCTGGCGATCGATGCCTTTTCGTCTGACGCGATCCCGCAGCACCTGCTTACCCGGGAAGCGCTGCGGATCTACTTCGAGACGCTGGCAGACGATGGCCTGGTGATGATCCACATCTCCAACCGCTTCGTCGCTCTGCGCCCGGTGCTTGCGCGACTGGCCGAGGAGGAGGGCCTTGTCGCCGCCGTCCGTTCGCACCAGCCGGTCGCGTCCGATTCAGCTATATACCCGTCGAACTGGGTAGCCATCGCGCGCGATCCGGCCCGTCTTGCCGCACTTACCGATGGCGCCGAATGGCAGGACCTGGGCACACCCAAGGGCAAGGTCTGGACCGACGAATACGGCTCCATCCTCCCTCACCTGATCTGGAGGAATTTCCTGTGAGCAGCGATCCCCGCTTTCCCGGCGCCACCATCCTGGCCTTTGAAGGCAAGTATCCGCAGATCCATGACAGCGCCTTCATCGCCCCCGGTGCGCGGCTGATCGGCGATGTCACCATCGGGCCGGAGGCGAGCGT
>CAZTED010000105.1:6518-9580 GCA_964612175.1 uncultured Sphingomonadaceae bacterium | reverse complement strand
TCGGGCGTGGGCCTTGGCCTGGGGATCGACCTGACGCCGCGCCGCCCGGACGAGATCGGCACCCAGCTTGCCGTATCGATCCGCCCGGCCGCAGGTGGCGGCAACCTGTGGGAAGGCCGCGCCGGTTTCGTCGCCACGGCCAACAGCGAATTTGCCGATCCGGTCGCCGCCGCGGCCCGCGCCGCCGGTGCCCTGTTTGCCGGCTTCCCCGGCACTTCGGGCGAGACTATCGAGGTCGAATGACCGACATCTCCATCAATGCCGCGTTCGATTCCGGCAATATCGAAGTCCTCTCCATCTCCGGCACCAGCGCCCGGCTGGCGATCCGCAAGGACAAGGACAGCGAATTTGCCCAGTGGTTCCACTTCCGCGTGGCAGGCTGCGCGGGCCGGGAACTGGAACTGAAGATCACCGGCCTTGCCGCTTCGGCCTATCCCGAAGGCTGGCCCGGCTACCGCGCCTGCGTGTCGGATGACCGGCTGTACTGGGGCCGTGCAGACACCACCTATGACAAGTCAGAGGACGGCGGCACGCTGGCGATCCGCTACCAGCCGGCGGGCGACCTTGCCTGGTTTGCCTATTTCGCCCCCTATTCGTGGGAACAGCACCAGGACCTGGTGGCCGATGCGGCCCTTTCCGAAGGGGTATCGCACCGCGTCCTTGGCCTGACCCTCGATGGCCGCCCGATCGATTGCCTCGACATGGGCGAAGGCCCCTTTCAGGTATGGCTCTATGCCCGTCAGCACCCGGGCGAGACGATGGCCGAATGGTGGATGGAGGGCGCGCTCGACATGCTGTGCGATGCCAGCGACCCCGTCGCCCGCCGCCTGCGACAGCTGTGCAGCTTCCACATCGTGCCCAACTGCAACCCCGACGGATCGGTGCGCGGGCACCTGCGCACCAATGCCGCCGGCGTGAACCTCAACCGCGAATGGGCCACGCCCAGCGCGGAACGCTCGCCCGAGGTCCTCGCAATCCGCAACGCCATGGATGAAAGCGGAGTCGATTTTGCGATGGACGTGCACGGGGACGAGGCGATCCCCGCCAATTTCCTCGCCGGGTTCGAGGGGATCCCGTCATGGACCGACGAACTCGGCGCCGGCTACGCACGGTTCCGGGCGATCCTCGATCGCCGCACGCCCGATTTCCAGACCAGCCTCGGCTATCCGGTGGCAGCGCCGGGCAAGGCCAACCTGACGATGAGCACCAACCAGGTCGCCGAACGCTTCGGCGCGGTATCGATGACGCTGGAAATGCCGTTCAAGGACCACGATCCCATGCCCGATCCCGTACAGGGATGGAGCCCGGAGCGGTGCCAGGCGCTGGGCCGCGACTGCCTTGGCGCGCTGCTGGAATGGCTCGAGGAGCGCTAAGCGCCACCGCCTTTACAAGCCTGGCTATGCCGGCGGAGGATCGGGCGCAATCGCCTGCGGGCCGAACGCATCGGGCAACAGGTGCGACAGGCGCCATTCGCGCGCTTCCCCGGTGCCGGCGCCGGTGACCAGCGGGTCGGCCCCGTCGAGGGCGGCGAGTTCTGCGATCACCTGGCGACAGCGGCCACAGGGGCTGACCTGCGTGGCATCGGGCGTAGCCACGGCCACGGCCACCAGCCCGCCGCGGCGGCCATCGCTCAACGCCTTGGCCACTGCCACCGTTTCGGCACACAAGGACAGGCCATAGCTGGCGTTCTCGACATTGGCCCCGGTCACCACCGCGCCGTCGGCGAACAAGAGCGCCGCGCCGACGCGGAAGTTCGAATATGGGGCATAGGCATGGGCCGAAGCGGCGCGCGCGGCGTGCATCAAGGCAGACAGGTCGGCGCTCATTCCTGCACCACCACCCAGCGGACCGGCTCGTTCGTCACTTCGGTCCACAGGCGCGGGTTGGCGGTCCACAGGGTGAAGGGCCGGCCGGCATAGTCCGGTTCGAACCAGGCGCCTTCCAGCCACAGGTTGCGTTCGATCCGGCTGGCGATCGGGTGGGCCTGCTGGAACGCCTCGGACAGCATCAGCACCGCGCTCTGCCCGGCATGGGCCTCCACCTGGTTGAGGAAAGTGGTCAGCTCGCTTTCCACCGCCGCCTCGCTCACCGGGTCGGCGCAATGGGTGGCGGGCACGTGCAGGCCGATCACCGGCGGCAGCATGGCAGCATCGCGCGGCACGATGGTGACGAAGTTGGCCGCCTGCCGTTCCGCCGGGACGCAGGGGTCATACTCGTGGACCACGCCGTGCGGCAGCCCGGAGCCGGCAAGGGCTTCCAGGTTGTCGCCCAGCATGGGATCGCGCCGGTCCTCGCCGATGCTGGCCTCGACATACGCGAAATTGGCGCCGATCGCGGCCAGGGCGGTGAAATCGACCGGGCCATCGCCAACCCCTACCAAGACGCCCTGGGTAGGATACTCGGCGCGCGCGGGCATCCAGTTCTGCGCCTGCCACCACAGCCACATCCCGCCACCGGCCAGGGCCAGCAGCACGATCGCGGCAATACGCCAGCGCCAGGGGAATGCCCTCTTCCTGCCCATCGATACCGCAATCCTTTCAGGCTTTTATATGCAGCACGCAGATGAGCGTGAACAGCCGCCTTGCGGTGGCAAAATCGGTTTCGATCTTGCCTTCGAGGATCTCCACCAGGTGGCGCGTACCCCGGTCATGGATCGCCCGGCGCGCCATGTCGAGCGTCTCGATCTCGGCTGCGGTCGCCTTGCGCAGCGCCTTGTAATAGCTGTCGCAGATCGCGAAATACTCACGGATCACGCGGCGCAGCCGCGCCATGCCCAGCCCGATCGTGCCGGCATCGGCCCCGCCCGCATCCCGGATGCCCACCGCCAGCTTGCCGTCGATAACCGACAGGTGCAGCATCCACGGCCCGCTGTGGCCGCGCTCGATAGCGCGCAGGGGCACGAAGTTGTTGCCTTCCACCAGGTCGCGCAGGGCAACCTCCCGCTCGCTCTCGATCTGCTCGTTACGGGCAATGATCGTCGCCTCGTCGAGCGTGATCGACGATATCCAGTCAGTCTGGCCGGGTTGGTACGAAGCGTTCATTGCATGCCTGTTTCGCAGACC
>CAZTED010000105.1:0-6418 GCA_964612175.1 uncultured Sphingomonadaceae bacterium | reverse complement strand
CTGATCGACAACCGGGTGCTGGAGGAACTGACCGTTTCCCTGCGGCCCGAGCATTTCTTCGCCCCGCTCCACGCGCGCATCTTCGAGCGGGTGATGGTGCTGGTGGACCGGCAGATGGTGGTCACCCCCGTCACGCTGAAGCCCTATTTCGAAGGCGACGAGGCGCTGAAGGAGCTGGGCGGCACGGCCTACCTTGCCCGCCTTACCGCCGATGGCCAGGGCCTGCTCGCCCCGCGCGAACTGGCGCAGCAGATCTATGACCTGGCCCTTTTGCGCGAACTGGTCAGCGTTGGACGCGAGCTGGTGGAGAACGCGCTCGACACCTCGGTCGAAGTGGAACCGATGCGCCAGATCGAGCAGGCCGAGGCCGCGCTCTATCGCGTGGCCGAAGGCGCTGCCGGCGGGGACGAGGCGGAAAGCTTCGGTATCGCCAGCCGCCAGGCGCTGGGCCTGATCGAGACCGCGCTCAATTCCGGCGGCCACGTGGCGGGCAAGACCACGGGCTTCGATTCGATCAACGCCAAGTGCGGTGGCCTGCACGATTCCGACCTCATCATCCTCGCCGGGCGCCCGGGCATGGGCAAGTCCTCGCTCGCCATGAACATCGCCTACAATTGCGCCGCCCGCCTGAAGCAGGACCGCAAGGACGGGATCGAGAAATCGGTCGGCGCGGGCGTTGCCGTGTTCAGCCTGGAAATGAGCAAGGACCAGCTGGCAACCCGTATCCTCGCCGAACAGTCCGGCATCCCTTCGGCCGCGCTGCGCATGGGCAAGATCAGCCGCGAGGATTTCCAGGAACTGTCGCGCGCCAGCCAGCGGCTGAACGACCTGCCGCTGTTCATCGACGATTCGGCAGCGCTGTCCATTTCCGCCCTGCGCACCCGCGCCCGGCGGCTGAAGCGGCGGCACGACATCGGCCTGATCGTGGTCGACTACCTGCAGCTGCTGCAGGGCTCGCAGCGCAGCCAGGACAACCGGGTGAACGAGATTTCCGAGATCAGCCGCGGGCTCAAGACCCTCGCCAAGGAACTGAGCGTGCCGGTGATCGCGCTGTCGCAGCTTTCCCGTGCGGTCGAGCAGCGCGATGACAAGCGGCCGATGCTGTCGGACCTGCGCGAATCGGGCTCGATCGAGCAGGACGCCGACATGGTGTGGTTCATCTTCCGCGAAGACTATTACGTGAAATCGCGCGAGCCCAAGGTGCCGACCGCTTCCGATGAGGCCAAGATCCACGATGCCCACAACGCCTGGGTGGCGGAGATGGAACGGGTCCATGGCCTGGCTGAGCTGATCATCGCCAAGCAGCGCCATGGCGCAACCGGCAAGGTCCGCCTCAAGTTCGAGGATCGCATTACCCGCTTCACCGACCTTGCCGAAGGCGATTACGGCGCCGACGACTACGAGTGAGCGGGTCCTGGTCGAAGGGCGCTAGAGCCCCAGGTTGAGCTTGCGGCTGACCGAATAGTCGACGACCGCCACCAGCAGCCAGCTGGCCGACCACCGCAGCCGGTTGAACCAGCCGCCCTGCGCCCTGTGGACGGGTGGCGTGATCGCCTCGCTGGCGGCGATGTGATGGGAGACATAGCCACGCAGCCGCTCGGCCAGCGCCGCATCCTCCACCCGCAGCACGATCTCGAGGTTGAGGTACAGGCTGCGCATGTCGAAATTGGCGCTGCCGAGATAGGACGCATCGTCCAGCACGA
The DNA here is from genome assembly GCA_964612175.1 of uncultured Sphingomonadaceae bacterium. GTDB lineage: Bacteria > Pseudomonadota > Alphaproteobacteria > Sphingomonadales > Sphingomonadaceae > Alteraurantiacibacter. The sequence goes on along the minus strand of CAZTED010000105.1, from coordinate 4,715 downwards.
TCAGCTTGGAATGCAGCTTGCACGGGGTGAATTCCCAGATCCGTGCCCCTGACTTGAGCAGCGAGCGGTAGAGCAGGCGGCTGGCGCCCACCGTGGCGCCGTTGTCGGACTTTGCCGGCAGCAGCAGCCGCGTCCCACCCTTCTGGGCAATCCGGCGGATGCGGCGGCGCAGGCGGCGGGGCGGGGAGAAATAGGCCATCACAATGTCCAGCCGCTTGCCATAGATCAGGTCCTCGCCGACGGCCCGGGCCCAGCTCGACAGACCCTTGGTCGGCCCGCCGATCAGCAGCCGCACCGGCCCCTTGCCCGCGTCCCACTCGCGCACGGACCGGCGGATGGCGCGGAACTGCCCCCTGGCGAGCCCGGTCCACCCTTCCAGCTGGTCGAACCACTCGTCGATTCGCGCCACCACCGGACCTTCCACCGTGAAGGCCAGGTCGTTCCACCCCTCCCCTTCGGATGGGCCGAAGTATTCGTCGGACACGTTGAACCCGCCAAGCATGACCACCTCGCCATCGGCGATCACGATCTTCTGGTGGTTACGGATGAGGTAGCGGCGCGACCAGCGCGGCTGGAAGCACAGGTAGCACCCGCCCGCTTCGACCAGGGGCTTGAGGAACTCCTCGCCGGCGCTGGCCCCGAACCCATCCAGGATCAGGCACACCGCCACCCCGCGCCGTGCTGCCGCCGCCAGCGCATCGCGCACCCGGGTGCCCGATTCGTCGCATTCGTAGATGTAGAAGCACAAACGCAGGCTTTCGCGAGCCGCATCGATCATGTCGATCAGCCGCTCCAGCCGGTCCGGCCCGCCGGGGTAGAAGCCGAACGAATGGCCCGCCGCCTCGACCATGAAGGGCTCCGGATCGCGGAATGGCGCGCTGCTTGGTGCCTGCTCCTCCATTGACCCTGTGTAGCAGGAAGCGGGCGGGGGAAAACCTTGACGCTGGCGCGCTCCTCACTTATCTGCCGCTCTTTCCGCACATGTTGCATTTGATTGGAGTGCCCGATGGCGCGCGTTACCGTCGAAGATTGCGTCGACAAGGTTCCGAACCGGTTCGATCTCGTCCTGCTTGCCGCCCAGCGCGCACGGGAGATTTCCGGCGGTGCGGAACTGACCATCGACCGGGACCGGGACAAGAACCCGGTCGTCGCCCTGCGCGAGATTGCGGAGCAGACCGTGCGCCCCAAGGAGCTGAAGGAATCGCTCATCCAGTCGATGCAGAACTTCCTGCCCGACGAAGAGGACGAGGCGGACGAGATCGGCTCGCTCAGCCAGTCGGCCGAAGCCATGCGCCTGTCGGCCGCAGCCCCGGCCCGCACCACCTCGCTTGGCGGTGACTACGACGGCTGATCACAGCCTGACAGCCTGACTTTCATAAGGGCCGCACCGCAAGGTTGCGGCCCTTCTGCTGCCTGCCGCCTGCGCCTCTGCTGGCTCTTACCGGGATAGCTAACACATGTTTTCTTGTATCCGGGCGCCGAGAGGGGCAGTCTCCCGCCTCACGTGAGCAACAAGGCTCGGAAATCATGGCAGTAATTGCGGTTTACAGCGTCAAGGGCGGCGTCGGCAAGACGACCATCGCCGCCAACCTGGCTTGGTTCTCCGCCACGGTTTCCTGCCGCTCGACCCTGTTATGGGATCTTGATGCGGCGGGCGGGGCCGGGTTCCTCTACGGTATCGAACCAAGGCCCGGCAGGCAGGCACGCTCGGTCTTTGCCGAAGATGCCGAGCCAGCGGAACTGATCCGCGCCACCGGGGTGGAACGGCTCGACCTGCTGCCCGCCGACGAAAGCCTGCGCCAGCTCGACGGGTTACTCAACCGGATCGGCAAGAAGAAGCGGCTGGCGCGGCTGGCCGAGACCCTGTCGCGCCGGTACGAACGGATCATCCTCGATTGCCCGCCTGTGCTCAGCGAGGTGAGCGCACAGGTGGTGCGGGCCGCAGACGCGGTGATCGTGCCGCTGCCGCCTTCTCCGCTGTCGACGCGGGCGCTGGCGCTGGTCGCCGCAGAGGTGCGCCAGAGCACCAACCGCCCTCCGCCGATCCTCCCGGTACTCTCGATGCTGGACATGCGCCGCAATCTCCATCGCGAAGCGCGTGCCGCCAACCCCCGCTGGCCTGCCATCCCGCATGCCAGTGCGGTGGAACAGGGCGCGGTGCTGCAACGCGCGGTGGGCGACTTTGTCACGGCCAGCCCTGCCGCGCAGGCGTTCAGCCAGCTATGGACCGGTATCGAACGCAAGCTGGCCGAGTAGCTGGCGCACTGCGGGGAGCCAGGCTCCCCGCCGGCAAGCTCAGATCTCGTTGGCGCGGGCGAACCGGGCGATGTGTTCGGCGGCGCGGAAGGCCAGCGCCTCGATCGTATGGGTCGGCTGGCCACGCGTCGAGGTCGGCAGGCTCGATCCATCGCACAGGAACAGGTTCCGGACATCGTGGGTGCGGTGGTACTTGTCGATCACCGATTTGGTCGGATCGTCGCCCATGCGGCAGGTGCCAAGCAGGTGGACCCCGCCATTGGCCTCGCCAACTTCGCTGGGAACGATCTGCACCGCGCCTGCCGCGTCCATGATTTCCACCGCCCGGTCGACCATAAAGCGGGCGTGGGCCATGTCGTCGGGATGGTCCTTGTAGGTAACCCGCATGGCCGGAATACCCCAGGCATCCTTCAGATCAGGGTCGAGGTCGATCCGGTTGCTGGCCTGTGCCAGCGATGTGCCGTGGCCGGCGCAGTTCATCCAGTGGGTGTAGCTTTCCATGTATTCCTTGAATTCCGGCCCCCAGGTGGGCGTGCCTTCGGGCACGTTATGGCCCCAGGTCAGCGGGCCGCCCGAACGCGCGGTAAAGCCGCCGCCGCCGTAGAAGCCGCGCGCGGGATCGGAATTGTAGAAATCGTGCAACATCATGGTGACGTTGGCGCCCTTGTACTCGTTGAGCGGGTGCTCGAACCGGGCCTGTGCCCCGCCACCCTTGTTGAGCATCAGGTAGCGCCCCACGGCGCCGCTGGAATTGGCCAGGCCATCGGGGAACATGTTGTTGGCCGAATTGAGCAGCAGCCTGGGCGTTTCCGATCCGTTGGCGCAGACCACCACGGCGCGGGCATTCTGGAACTGCTCCACCCGGTCACCATCGAAATAGTGCACGCCGGTGGCGCGACCGGCATCGTTCATGCCGATCCGGAACACATAGCTGTTGGGGCGGACCTCGCAGTTGCCGGTCGCCTCGGCCTCGGGGATCACGGTCCAGACCGAGGAGTTCTTCGCCTTCACCTCACAGGCAAAGCCGCCGCACAGCCCGCACTGCACGCAGGCCGGGCGGCCTCTGTAGACCGTGGAATTGATCGCCATGGGTGACGGGAACGGGTGCAGCCCCAGCGCCCGCGCCCCGCGTTCGAACAGGACGCCCGACGACTTGATCGGCAGGGGCGGCATCGGATAGGGCCTGCTGTGAAACGATGCGAAGGGGCTTGCACCGGCGAGGCCCGATACGCCGACTTCCCACTCCACCTTGCAGTAATAGGGTTCAAGGTCGGCATAGGTGATCGGCCAGTCGACCAGGTCCGCGCCCTCGATCGGGCCGAGGACGCTGCGCTCGATGAAGTCGATCTCGTGCAGCCGCCAGAAGTTGGCGTTGAAGTGCGAGCTGCTGCCGCCGACGACGCGGGCATAGGTCATCGAATTGCGACGCACCGCCGTCTCGCCCTCGTGGCGGCGGAAGGTCTGCGGGCTGGTGGCCGGATTGTTGGTGATGCCCGAAAGGTGGCGGTACTTCAGTTCGTCGTGCTCGAACTCCCAGGCATCGAGCCTGGGCCCCTGCTCCATCACGACAACGCTGTTGCCCGCCATCGCCAGCTCGCGCGCCACGATCCCCCCTGCGGAGCCGGACCCGACAACGATGAAATCGACCGTCTCGCTGGTCGGAAAAGTCTTGCGTTCCATGGCTGGGCTCCGTCAGGCGGTAAAGGGTTGGGTGCCGGGATAGGGCTCGAAGCCGGGGTAATCCCGGTCGTAGTATCCAAAGGGAGGAGTCCAGAAGTGGCGGTTTTCCACGCCGATCAGGTCCCAGCCCAGGTAGTCGTGGTTGCCGCCATACTTGGGCAGGGCAATAAGGCCGAGCACGGTGAGGCGCCGCACCGCCAGGAAGAAGGGCGTTTCGTCGACTTCATGCAGCCAGGCGATCTGCTGCGCTTCGGGCGCGGCGGAAAACGGCGTGGCTGTTCCTGAAAAGGAGGCATAGGCGCTGGCAAACTCGGCCAGCCCGGCACGGAAGGCCGGCAATTGCTCCGCAAAGAAGCTGCCCAGCGCATTGTCGATGAAGAACAGCACCCGGGCATCGCGTGCGCCGGGCTTCTCGCCGCCCGGCACGATCAGGTTCATGATGGCGTCGACTTCGGCCGCCTCGACCGCGCTCAGGGTGGCAAGGGCGGCATGACCTTCGTGCGCGCCGTGGTCGCCGTGGTCGGCGGCCATCGCGATCTGCGGCCAGTTGAGGGCAATCCAGCTCGCGCTGGCAAGGTTGCCGACAGCCGCCAGGAACTGGCGGCGCGAGGGGGTGGCATGGTCCATGGGTGACTCCAGTCGGGCCGAAGGGCCTGTGGAATCAGCGCTGCAAACCGTCTGGAAGGAATACGCCAAACCGCTCATTGACGGGCGGCGGCGGGTTCGTGGAAATCTTCGTTGAGATCGATGCGTCCTGATGCCGCATCATGGCTTCCGGA
>CAZTED010000104.1:0-9635 GCA_964612175.1 uncultured Sphingomonadaceae bacterium | reverse complement strand
TGTTCGTGACCATGATCACCGATTCGATGGGCTTCCTGGTATTCCTTGGCCTGGCCGTTCTGACGGGGCTGGTGGGATAGCGCTGGAACACCTGGAACACTGTTCTGTGCGGGAAATTTCCTTCGCTTGAATTTTGGATATTCTGCCGTAATTTCATTGTTTAAGCGAGTACTGTTCACAGCCCCTTTTGGTTTGATCGCGGGGCTGTAGGAAAGAGCCTTACTCTCCCATATGCTGGAGAGGGACTGGCACCCTTGCGCCGGAAGCCCTATCTGGCGTCCCATGCCGCTCCACCTCACCAAGATCGCCTACGGCTGCACCTCGCTGGCCGAGCTGGAGGAATGGTTCGACGGGCGCACGCCGGACAAGCGCCTGCGCACCCGCTACCTGCCCAAGCGCCACGCGGAAATCGCCGGACCGGATGCGGCAGGCGGCTCGCTCTACTGGATCCACGAACACGCCATCGTCGCCCGCGCCGCGATCACCGGGTTCGAGCAGCGTCCTGATGGACACTGGGACATCGTGCTGGAGAACCGCCTCCACCGCGTTCACCCGCGCCCCAAGCGCGCCCACCAGGGCTGGCGCTACCTCGACGGCAAGGATGCCCCGGCAGACCTCATGGCAGGCGAGGTGGCGGGCGATGCCATGCCCGGCAGGCTGGTGAGCGAACTGGCGAAGCTGGGCCTGGTCTAGCGGCGGGTGCCGCTCAGGCCATCGCCTCCATGCTGGCGAGCTTGACCAGCGCCTGCCTGTAGCTGTCCGGTTCCGCCGCCCCCTGCAGGATATACTTGCCGTTGACCACGAAGGTGGGGACCGAACGGATGTTGTTTTCGGCGGCGTGCTGTTCCTCCAGCCGGATCGCCTGTGACAGCGCCGGATCATCCAGCGCCTCGTCTGCCGCCTGCCGGTCCAGGCCGACGGCCGCCGCAATGCCCAGCAGCACATCGCGGTCCGACACGTTCAGGCGTTGCTGGAAATGGGCCTCGAACAGCGCCTGCTTCAATGCGCCCTGCGCCTGCGGGCCGGCCACGGCCAGCGCCCAGCGCAGCAGCATGTGCGCCTGGTGCGTGTTCCACACCCGGCGCTCGGGCTCCGGGCCATCCCCGGTCCAGCCGATCGGGAACCCCGCCGCTGCCGCCGCCTGTTCCACCTTGGCGGCCATGGCCTGCACTTCCTCCACCGGCTTGCCATAGTTCTCGGCCAGCAGCGCGGTCTGGCCGCGCCCCTCGGGTGCCATGGCGGGATTGAGCTCGAACGGCATGAAGCGCAGGTCCACCTCGATGTCGCCGGCCAGGTCCTCCACCGCCTTGCGGAACTGGGTGATGCCGATGGCGCACCACGGGCACATCACGTCCGACCACACGTCGACTTCCAGCCTGTCGCTCATGACCCGTTCTCCAGCCACCATTCCAGCATTGTCCGGGCAATAGCGGTTTTGGGCGGCGGAAGGAATGCCAGGTCCGGCGTGTCCTCGGGAGAGCGCAGTGCCCGCGTCACCTCGCCACGCGTGAACCAGCGGGCATCGGCCAGCTCGGTACGGTCCACCACCAGATCGCGGCTGTCGGCCAGCGCATGGCAGCCGATCATCAGCTGGCTGGGGAAGGGCCACGGCTGGCTGGCGATATAGCGCACCGAACCGGTGCGCACGCCCGCTTCCTCCCACACCTCGCGGGCAACCGCGTCCTCGATGGTCTCGCCCGGCTCGACAAAGCCGGCGAGCGCGGAATAGCGCCCCTCGGGAAAGTTGAGGCCGCGCCCCAGCAGCAGGTCGCCGCCATGTTCCACCAGCATGATCGTGACCGGGTCGGTCCGGGGGAAATGCTGCGCCTTGCAGGCCGTGCAGTTGCGCTGCCAGCCGCCCTTGGCGATCTCGGTCTGCCCGCCGCAGCGGGCGCAGAAGCGGTGGCGCGCGTGCCAGTCCATCAGGCTACGCGCCCCGCCATAGATCGCCAGGTCCTGCTCCGGCAGCAGGCTCAGCTCCCTCCACGCCGGGCGCTGGAGATAGGCCGGCCGGTCATCACCGCTGGCCGGGACCGGGGCGAACAGCGGCGCGCCGTCCCGCAGGCCAAGGAACACCAGTTCGCCGTCGTCCGGCGAAGCACTGCGCCAAACCAGCGCGTTGCCATCCCCCAGCACCGGCGAGAGGCCATCAAGCTGCATCACCCGCGCATCGGCACTGGCTCGCAAGGCGGCCAGCTGGGACGGATCGGCGCGGACATAGTCGGCACGGTCAAGGCCGTGGCCGGAAAAGGCGATCTTCATGCCGCTCAGCCGCGATTGGCGGAAAGGCCCGCCGCGTCACCCATGACGACCAGCGGGAAATCGGTCTGCAGGGTGTATTCCTGCGCCGGCATGTACTGCGTCATCAGCGTGTGCCTGAGGCCAAGGTTCATGTTGACGAGGCCTGCCGTCCCCGCCGCGCCGAACCAGCCGAACAGGCCCGCCGCATCGCCCCGCCCGACAAGGCCGCCCGCGCCATAGCCGAACTCGCGCCCGCCGCTGGCAAAGCCGCCGTCAGGCGCCAGCGTATCGGGGAGCAGGTCGCTGGTGGCCATGTCCACGCTGTCACGCTCCAGCACGGTCACCCCGTCCAGCGTGCCGCGCATGGCGATCATCTGCAGGAAACGGTCATAGTCGCGCGCCGAGGAGACGAGCCCCGCCCCGCCGAAGGGGAAGGCCGGTTCATCCAGATAAACGCTGTTTTCCGGCATATCGATCGGCACCAGGGTGCCATTGAACAGGAAGTAATTGGTCGTCAGCCGGTGCGCCTGGGCCTGCGGCACGCGGAAATAGGTGGATGTCATGCCCAGCGGATCGAAGAACCGTTCCTTCAGGAAGCGGTCGAACGGCTGGCCGCTGACCACCTCGATCACCCGGCCCAGCAGGTCCAGCCCCACCGAATAGGACCAGCGGGTGCCCGGCTGGTGGACCAGCGGCATCTGTGCCAGCCGTTCGGCAAACAGTTGCAGGCTGCCCACCGGGGTGCCGCGGAAGGCGGGCACGTACTGCAGCCGCGTGACAGCGCCGGGGATCAGCCCGGCGGCATTGTAGGCATCGGCTATCGGCCCCTGCTGGACGATGCCATAGCCAAGGCCCGCAGTATGCGTCAGGCACTGGCGCACGGTGATCGGGCGAATGGCCGGCTCAAGGTTGTCGGCGGTGATCGGCCCGTCATAGACCTTCTGCACCTGCATGGTGGCAAAGCCGGGAATCACATCGGCCACCGGCTGGTCGAGATCCAGCCAGCCTTCCTCGATACAGGCGAATGTGGCCATGCCGGTGACCGGCTTGGTCATCGAATAGATGCGGTAGAGCGAATCGGCATCCGCCGCCGCTCCGCCGGAAAAGCCGGTGTTGCCCAGCGCGAGCACGTCCGGCTCCGCCATGCCAAGGCCCATGGCGGTGACCATGTTGGGCACCCTGCCCCCTTCGACATAGGACCGCATCATCGCCGCCACCCCCGGCCAGCGCCGCGCGGCCTCTGCTGGCAGGCCCTGCGGCCCGCCTTGCGCCAGGGCAAGCTGCGGGAAGGCCATGCCCAGCATCGCTCCCGCCATCGCCCGCGCGCCCGTGCCCAGCACCTCGCGCCGCGACAGTCTGCCGCCCGGGGACCCGTTCATCGCCACACATTCTCTCCCGATCGATCCGATTGCTCCCGGACACTAGCAGGGTGCAACCGGCCATCAAGCCTTGCGGGGAAAGGGTGTCTTGTCTATGTAAGACACATGCTGAACGCCCTCTCGATCCTGACCGGGATCATCTCGCTTATGATCGTCATCCCCGCGCAGATCCCGCTGCTGGGCTGGGGCAACTGGCTGGCCCTGCCGCTGGTGGTGATCGGCGTGGTGCTGGGCGCCTTGTCGAGCAAGAACACCGGGCGCAATTTCTGCCTGGTGATCTTTGCCATCGCCGTGATCCGGCTGATGCTGGGCGGCGGATTGATTTAAGGCGGATGGCGCAGGCCTTTTGAATTCTCACACTAAGGCCACCAAGACACTAAGGATTGCGTGGCAGGGTTTTGTCATTCTTCTTAGTGTCTTGGTGCTCTTGGTGTGAAACAACCAGTGCCCTACCGGGCCAGGACAATCCCGGCCGCCTTGGCGAACAGGGTTGGCAGGCCCGCCTCCTCCAGCCGCTCGATGGGCCACCACTCACCGCCCTCCAAGGCCGGGACAGCTTCCCCGGCATAGACCGCCACCCCCAGTTCGAGGTCGAAATGGGTAAAGCCATGGCGCACCAGCCCACCGGCGCGCCAGCGCCCCGGCAGCGGCGCATCGCCATGCCCGTCGGCGCGGGCGGACCAGCCATCATCCGGCAGGGCGCGCATCCCGCCGAGCATCCCCTTGCCGGCCCGCGTCACCAGCCAGACTGCGCCATCCGCCTCGATCCAGAAGGCGGTCCCGGTGCGGCGCGGCTTCGCTTTCTTCGGCGCCTTGACCGGCAGGCGCAGCGGATCGCCCGTCGCCCGGCCCCGACACATTGCCGACAGCGGGCAGAGCAGGCACCTGGCATCGCGCGCGGTGCAGATCGTCGCGCCAAGGTCCATCATGGCTTGCGCGAAATCGCCGGACCTTGCGGCAGGCGTTATCGCATCGGCAGCAGCGCGGATGGCCTTGCGCGCGCCCGGCAGCGGCGCATCGATGGCGAACAGCCGCGCCACCACCCGCTCGACATTGGCATCGATCACCACGGCGCGCTGGCCAAAGGCGATCGCCGCCACGGCTGCGGCCGTATAGGCACCAAGGCCGGGCAGCGCGCGCAGCTCCGCCTCGCTATCGGGAAAGCCGCCGCGCGCGGCCACCGCCCGGGCGCACTGCACCAGGTTGCGGGCGCGGCTGTAGTAGCCAAGGCCCGCCCAGGCAGCCATCACCTCCTCCTCCGGCGCGGCGGCGAGCGCCTCCACCGTCGGCCAGCGCGCGGTGAACCTGGCGAAATAGGGAGCCACCGCCGAGGTCGTGGTCTGCTGCAGCATCACCTCTGACAGCCACACGCGGTAGGGATCGGGCACCTCGCCCCCCTTCACCCGCCATGGCAGGCTGCGAGCGTGACCGTCATACCAGTCCAGCAAAAGCTGCGACACGCGGTGGTCCGGGGATATGGCCTTGTTGTCCATTGCCGCGCCATGGCATAGGCAGGCCGGTAATGGAAAGCGGCAGCAGGAAACCCCCGGCCCCCAAGGGCGTGCGCCCCTACGAACGTCCGCGCGGCGGCGAGGCGCGGGCCGTGGCCGACCTTGTACCGCAGATCGGCCGCGCCGCCTTCCGCCGGTTCGGTTTCGTGCAGTCGAGCGTGGTCAGCCGCTGGCCGGAAATCGTGGGCGAGACCCATGCCCGCGTCTGCGTGCCCGAGGCAATCCGCTTCCCCCCCGGTGAAAAGAGCGAAGGCATACTGCAACTGGTGGTGAAACCTGCCCACGCCCCGCTGATCCAGCACGTGATCCCGGAAATCATCGACCGGGTGAACCGGTTCTTCGGCTATCGCGCGGTCAGCAAGGTGAAGCTGCGTCAAGGCCTGGTTAAGGCCGACCCTGCCCAGAAACCTGCGGCTCCGCCGCCATCGTTGAAGCCCATCCCGATGGAACTGGGCGATTCCCTGCGCGATATCGGCGATCCGGAGCTGCGCACGGTGCTGGAATCGCTTGCCCGCTCGCTTGGATCGAAAGAGGAAAGCTGACCCATGAGGATCAAGAAAGCCCTTCTCGCCGGCCTGCTGCTGGCCGCCGCCCCGCTGGCCGGGCTGGCAGCGCAGAACTGGGACGCCACCTTTGCCGCCACCGATGGCGGCCACCGGCTCGGCAATCCGCAGGCGGCAACCCGCCTGATCACCTTCGTCAGCTACACCTGCCCGCACTGCGCCAGTTTTGAAACGCAGAGCGAGGGGCCGCTGCGCCTCGCCTATGTCCAGCCCGGCCGGGTGAGCGTGGAAGTGCGCCACGTGATCCGCAACCCGGTGGACCTTGCCGCAGCGCTGGCCACCGAATGCGGGGCCGAGGACAAGTTCTGGGGCAACCACCGCGCCATCCTGCGGTCACAGGACCGCTGGCTCGCCGCTGCCCGCGCCGCCACTCCGGCGCAGCAGGCCCGCTGGGCCAGCGGCACCACCGGCTCGCGGATGCGGGCGATCGCGGCCGACCTCGATTTCTACGAGCTGCTGGAACCGCGCGGCTACAGCGTGGCCCAGCTCGACCAGTGCCTGAACAACGAGGCCGAGGCCCGTCGCATCGCCGAGACGGCGCGGGCAGACAGCGTCCGCTGGGAAATCCCCGGGACGCCCAGCTTCGCGCTCAACGGCACCATGCTTCCCGGCGTGCACGGCTGGGCGGCGCTGCAGGCACGGCTCGACGCGGCGATCCGCTGAATCGGCGCCAGCTTGCACTTGGCTGGGCATAACCTGTGCCTTACCCTGTGCAAAAGTTCCCCCGGCATGGGGCGTGCGCTTGCCCGGCGCGGTGCCTCTTGTAGCCTTTCCACCCCTCAGAGAGGAAATTCGTGATGTCCGTGCTTCGTGATCGCCCCCTTCATCGACTGGTCCTTGCCACGTTGGCCGCGCCGCTGGCGCTGGGCCTTGCCGCGTGCTCGTCGGAAGAATCCGCCACCACCGGCGGCGAGCCCGTGGCTGCCGTCGCGCCGCCTGCCGGCTCCACCTGGTCGCAGACCGTGACCCGCACCGAAGAAGGCGGCTGGCTGGTCGGCAACCCCGATGCACCGATCCAGCTGCTGGAATACGGCTCGCTCACCTGCCCCACCTGCGCCCGCTTCGTGGAGGAAGGCGCCAAGCCGCTGCACGAGACCTATATCGACAGCGGCCGCGTCAGCTTCGAACTGCGCAGCGCGGTGATCCACGGCGTTGTCGACTTGCTGCTCACCCGGATGCTGGAATGCGCCCCGCTGACCGCCGCCGTGCCGCTGGCCGACCAGGTGTGGCTCAACCTCGGCCAGATCCAGCAGACCTATATGGCCAACCAGGACGCCATGAATTCGGCGCTCGAACTGCCGGAAGACCAGCGCTTCGTGGCGCTTGCCCAGGCCGCCGGTTTCACCGAATTCTTCGCCGCCCGCGGCATCAGCAACGACCAGGCGCAGGCCTGCCTCGCCGATTCCGCAGCCGTCATGCAGCTCGCCGAAGTGACGCAAGGGGCCATGGAAGCCGACAATGTAACCGGCACGCCGACCTTCTTCCTCAATGGCCAGCGCATCGACGCGATCAGCTGGGCCGAAGTGGAAGGCGCGCTGCAGCGGGCCGGCGCCAGGTAAGCGGGAACTCAAGGGGGGGTAGCAGGCCGGTGGAGATTAGGAAGCTCAAGCTGTCGGGCTTCAAGAGCTTCGTCGAGCCTGCCGAACTCAGGATCGAGCCGGGGCTGACGGGTGTCGTCGGCCCCAACGGCTGCGGCAAGTCCAACCTGCTCGAAGCGATCCGCTGGGTCATGGGCGAGAACAGCCCCAAGTCCATGCGTTCGGGCGGGATGGAAGACGTGATCTTCGCCGGCACCGCCACCCGCCCGCCGCGCGATTTTGCCGAGGTCGTCCTCCACGCCCGCGATGCCGAGGGGGAGGAGCTCAACGTCACCCGCCGGATCGAGCGCGGCGCGGGCAGCGCCTATCGCGTCAACGGGCGCGACGTGCGGGCAAAGGACGTCTCGCTCGTCTTTGCCGATGCCGCCACCGGGGCGCATTCGCCGGCCCTCGTCAGCCAGGGCAAGATCGCCCAGGTCATCGCCGCCAAGCCGGAAGAGCGGCGCATGATGCTGGAGGAGGCAGCCGGGATCGCCGGCCTCCACGTGCGCCGCCGCGACGCCGAGAACAAGCTGAAGGCGACAGAACGCAACCTGGCGCGCCTTGAAGACCTGATGGCCGGCCTCGACAGCCAGATCGCCACACTGCGGCGGCAGGCCAAGCAGGCGGAACGCTACAAGGCCCTGTCCGACCAGATCCGCGTGGCCGAGGCGCGGCTGCTGTTCGCCCGCTGGCGCGATGCGGCAGCCGCAGCGCAAGTGGCGCGCGAGCAGGCCCGGACGGCCGATGCCGAGGTGTCAGCGGCGCAGGATGCCGCCAGGCTGGCGCAGGCCGCCCAGCACGCGCTGGCCGAAAAGCTGGCCATCTTGCGCGACGAACTGGCCGACCGGCGCGACGATGCCAGCGCCCACGGGCACCGCATGGCAGCCCTTGCCAGCCAGCTGGAGGCCGCGCAGCAGCGCCTCGCCGATCTCGACCGGCAGAAGCAGCGACTGGAGGAAGACCGGTTCGAGGCCGACCGCCTGACCCGCGATGCGGCACAGGCGCTGAAGGACCTGGAAGCCGCGCTGGCGGCCAACGTGGCCTTGCTCGAACAGCACGAAACCGCCCGCCCGGCCCTGTTCGCCCGATCCGAGGATGCCGAGCGCGCCGGCCGCGCCGCCGAACTGGCGCTCGCCCGCGCCACGGCGGAAAACGCCGGGGTCGAGGCCGAATGGCGCGTGGCGGAGGCGGAACTGGCGCAGGCGCGCGGGCGGCTTGACCGGCTGGCGGCAGAAGCCCGGCGGCTTGCGGACCAGCGGCAGGCACTGAGTGCCGAAGGCGACCCGGCGCTTGCCGTTGCCACCGCCCGCGATGCGGCGCAGGCCGCCGCTGCCCGGCGCGAGGAACTGCGCGCCACGCTGGAGGCAGAACGCGCCCGCAAGGACGAACTCGCCAGCGCGCGCGACGATGCCGCCTCTGCCCTTGCCACCGCCCGCGCCGATCTTTCGGGGGTGGAGCGCGAATGGCAGGCGCTCGACCGGGACCGGCAGGCCCGCGCAAAGCAGGCGCAGGGCAAGCACGGCCTGCCCGTGGCGCTGGATGGACTGGCAGCGGAACCGGGCTACGAACGCGCCCTTGCCGCCGTGCTGGGCCGCGATGCCCGGGCCCCGCTGGGAATGCCCGACAAGGCAGCGGAAGGCCGCTTCTGGACCGGGGCAGCCACGCCCTCTCCGGTGACAGACAGCCTTGCCGCCCACGTGCGCAAGTGCCCGCCCGAACTCGCCGCCCGCCTCGCCCTTGTCCATGTCGCCGATGCCGATGATGGCCGCAGCCTTGGTCCCGGCGAATGGCTGGTGACGAAGGACGGCCTGCTGCGCCGGTGGGATGGCTTCGTGGCCCGCGGCGAAGGCGCGGCGGAAGCGGCGCGGCTGGAAGCGGACAACCGCCTCGCCGATCTCGAAACCCGCCTCCCCGCCCTGCGCGATGCGCTGGCCAAGGCGCAATCCACGCATGACCGGCTGGCGGCAGAAGCGGCAGAGCTGCAGCGCGGCCTTGTCGCCAGCGAGCGCGCCGTGAACGAAGCTGCCGAGGCCGAACGGCAGGCCTTGCGCAGCCTCGACCAGGCCGAAGCCCGGCGCGAGCGTCTGGGCGCCCGCGCCCAGGAAATCGCCACGGCCGAAGCCGACCTTGCCGACCAGCGCAAACTGGCCGAGGCAGAGGTCAAGGCGGCGGAAGACAAGCGCGCCCTGCTGCCCGATCCGGCCAGTGGCCGCGTGGCGCTGGAAGCCGCGCGGCTCCGGCACGAGGCCGCCCGCGACGGCCTGCAGGCAGCCATCGCCAGCCTCGCCGCGCATGACCAGGCGCTTGCCGTGGCGCGCGAGCGGGTGGCCGCGCAGAAGAGCGACAGGGCCAACTGGCAGG
>CAZTED010000103.1:2057-9644 GCA_964612175.1 uncultured Sphingomonadaceae bacterium | reverse complement strand
CCGCGGGTGATGATCACCCGGTCGCCCACGCGGGCCTCGGCGAACAGGCGGCTGGCGAATTCGTCCGGCACGCCCACGCAGCCGTGGCTGGCATAGCCGCGCTCCACCGTGGAGCCGCCGTGGATGGCAATGCCATCCCAGGTCAGCCGCAGGGTCCAGGGCATGGGGGCATTGTTGTACTTCTCGGACACGTTGTGCCGTTCCTTGGTGAGGATCGGGAAGGTGCCGAGCGGGGTGGGGTGGTTGTCCGTGCCAAGCATGGCGGCGGCCGCGCCGATCTCGTAGCCGTTGCGGAACACGCTGATCACGCGGGCTTCAAGGTCCACCGTCACCACCAGCGGGCCATCGGGCACGCCCTCGTCGTCCCAGTGCCATTCGCCATAGCGGATCGGCCCGTCGATCGGCAGCACGCGCTTGATGACGAAGGGGTTTTCCTCGTCATAGGCGGGGGCTTCCTGCACCACCGGTTCGGACACGAATTCGGGAACCGCATCCACCTGCTCGTCCAGCGAGAGGTCGATATCGGAGGAGAGGGCGGGCGCTTCCTCGCCCAGCACGTCCTCGGCGGCGAGCCAGCCTGACATCTGCTCCTCGTTGCCCTGCGCCACCAGCGCATTGCCGCCAAAGGCCAGGGTGCCGATCAGCACCAGGGCCACAAAGGTCGATCCACCGATCCATTTCACGAGACTGCTCATGCCCGGATTTATGCGCCATTCGCGCCGCCGTGCCAACGCTGCACGGGGCCAAGTCCCGAAATTGGACGGCACGAGGCGCGCCGATTAACGCCCTGCGGAAATCAGCCGTGCGCGCCGAAGATGTTGGCGATGGCCGTTGTGATCCTGAGCGACAGCGTATGGGCTTCCTCGATCGGGTCGATGAAATCGCGCCGGATCGCGGCATAGCCGTGGTCCTCGCCTTCCGGATAGTCGGTCGGCTCGTCCAGCTGGAAGTCGGTGATCTGCGGGAAGCTGGTGGGATAGGCACGCCTGAGCTGCGCCAGCGCCTCGTCGATCCGCAGGGTAAAGACCATTTCCAGCACGTCGTCGCGGCTGACGTCGTTGGCGCGGCTGAAGGCCGGCACGCTGACGGCGCGGATGAACATGTGCTGCAGCAGGGCAAGCCGCAGCGCCTGCAGCACGCCGATGGTGCGGCGCATGTCCTCGGTCCCGGCGGGTGGGTTCTCGTCCGGCACCAGTGCCAGCAGCCGGTGCAGCTTCAGTGCGTCCACCCGCAGGCGGCTGGCAAGGCGGCGGAACACGCCGTTGCGGTCATCCTTCACCAGGTATTCGGCGAGGTATTCGCAGGCGCCGGCAAGGTGCGTTTCGGTCCCGCGATAGGGGCGGCTGGCCCAGTAGGCGGAATTGAACAGTTCCCCGAAGGCCGCCACGGTCTTGACGCTGGCGAGCGCATTGGCGCTGCGCACCAGCCGCAGCAGTTGCCGGCCGCGCGGGCTGTCGCGCAGCATGGCGGCCATTTCCTCGTAATTGCCCTCCGCCGCATGGCCAACGCCGGCGATCACGTTCACCGGGTAGCCCAGCTGCTGCAGCACGGCATTGTGCGGGATGGCGCGGATCTGGCGCAAGCTCATCTCGCGGTCGGCGGAAATGTCGCTTTGCCGACGGGAAACGCGGCTGCCGGTGGAGTTGAGCATGCCCAGGCCAAAGGCGGTCACCGCCCGGGCATAGGTGCGGCTTTCCAGGTGCTGGCGCTGGTGGTCCTTGATGGCGCGGTAGAAATCGAGGCTGAGGTCGGTGCGCTGGTAGAACAGGTCCTTGGGCACATCGACATCGCCCTGCGCCGGGGCCAGTTCGGCAATCCGGGTGAGGGTGGCAAGCGCCAGGTCCCTCGTGGCGAACCACAGGTAGCCATCGCCGCCCTGGAAGCTGACTTCAGGCTCCAGCGTGATGCCGGCGCGGGCAAAGCGCCGCCGCGACCATTCGCTCAAGGGCCAGGCGAGCCGGTCGGCCAGGCTGGAAGGATGCGCGCCGCGGCCCATGCTCTCGCCATGGGTGTTGAACACCAGCGCGGCAAGGTCTGCCAGGCCGTTGCGCGCCATAGCCTCGGCCAGGCGGCCCTGCAGGCGTTCGATCGCCAGGCTGGCGGGCAGCTGGCCGACGAAGCGACCGGCATCGGAAAAGCCTGTCTGCACCGCCACCCGGCCGCGGGTGCGGGCATAGTCGCGGTAGATATCCTCTGCCAGCAGCTCGTCGAGGAAGCGGCCGCCATGTTCCAGCGCGGTCTCGGTCTCGAACAGGGGCGAAATGTCGACCTTGTCGGCGATGCCGAACAGCCGGGCGAAATAGAGCGCGGCGAGGATCGTTGCCGGTTCCTCGCACTCGGCGATCAGCATCCGGATCGGCGCATCGGCATCCACGTGGTGGAGGATCTGCGCCATGGCCAGGAACTGGCGGATAGCGGTCGAGCTTTCGATGGCGAGCGCGGCGAAGTTGGAGCGGTGCGGCACGATCTGCTCCACCGCCTTGCGCAAGTGGACGATCGCCCCCTTGCTGCCAAGGTCGATGGTGCCCTCGGGGTCCAGCTTGCGGCGGATCGCGTTGCCCAGCTGCTTGGCGTTCACGCGGAAATGGATCCAGCCCATCCCCAGGCCATCGGCGCGCATGGCGGCAGCGAGGGTCTTGAGTTCGATGGCGCGGCTGGTGTCTGCGGTTAGCGCCTCGGCCTCCAGCGCCGCGATCACGGGTGCGAGCGAGAGAAGCTTTCGCGGATCGCTTGCCGTCAGCCGGTTGGCGGCCAGCGACATGGCGGCGGGATCGGTCAGGTCGCCGGCAAAGTCCTGCGCCCGTTCGGCGGCGAAGTGGGCGGCGGGTTCCAGCTCCTTCAGTAGCGGATGAACCGGATCGATGGCTGCCAACTGCCGGCAATAGAGCGCCAGCCGCTCGGCCTTTTCGGCCAGGCGGAACCCGACGGAGGCCGACCAGGTGATATCGGTGCGCCCGTCCATGTCATAGCCGACCCACGAGGCGAAACGGAACGGCAGCGGGGCCAGCTCCTGCCAGCGGTCGGGCCATGCCTGGGCCGCATGGGCCAGCAGCGCGCGCACCAGCACGTCGCGCGCCTCCTGCGCATGGGCGATCGCCTTCATGGCCTCGGCGTGTTCGTAGGCCAGCGTCACCTGCGGGCGCGAGCGGTCGAGGCTGGCCGGATCGATCGGCGCGCCGGTGGAGGCGGCCCGGGCAACGGCGGCGGTTTCTGCCGGGGAGAGCAGGAAGGTCGGGTGCGCGGTGAACACGGCGTGCAATTGCGGGCGCTGCCAGCGCGCGGCGAAGGCATCGAAATCGGTTTCGGCAAAGCAGGCGGCCAGCGCCTTGCCGTTGGCTTCCTCGCCCACCGGGGCAACAAGCGCGCGCAAGTGCGCGGCGCGGTGCGACAGCGCCTGCGATTCCAGCTCGGCGATCATCGCCGCGCAGTCCGCCAGCGCCAGGTCGCCGCCCTCGATCAGGCGCGAGAGATCCAGCGAAAGCTGGAAGACCGGGTTGAACAGCGGCGTTTCCGCTGTGCGAAGGTGTAGTTCCTGGAGACGCTGGTTCAGATCGGCGATCGACTTCATTGCGCGGTCCCGCCAAGCTGCGCGGCCTGTGCCGCCAGCTGCCTGATCTCGTCGGGACGGGCGCCTGGTGGCACCACCCAGCTGCCGCCGACACACAGGACCTGGCGCATGGCCAGCCATTCGGGCGCGCTGGCCGCGGTGATGCCGCCGGTGGGGCAGAACTTCGCGCCGAAGAACGGCGCGGCCAGTGCCTTGAGCGCCGGGATTCCGCCGGCAGCCATGGCGGGGAAGAACTTGAAGTGTTCCAGCCCCATGTCCATGCCGCGCATGATGTCGCCCGCCGTGGCAATGCCCGGCAGGAACGGGGTGCCGGCCTTGATCGCGGCGCGGCCCAGCGGCTCGGTCAGGCCGGGGGAGACGATGAATTCCGCCCCGGCGGACAGCGCGGCGTCCAGCTGGTCCTTGTTGGTCACTGTCCCCGCGCCGACGATGGCCCCGCGCACCAGGTTCATCCGCCGGATCACGTCGAGCGCGTGTTCGGTGCGCAAGGTCACTTCCAGCACCTTGAGGCCGCCTTCCACCAGCGCCTCGGCAATCTCGCGCGCCTCGCCCGCGTCCTCGATCACCAGCACCGGGATCACCGGCGCGGTGCGCATGATTTTTTCGATCGCGTTCATGACGTGCCTTTCTGGCCCTGCCCTGCGGCAAAGGCCGCCGCGGCGCCGAACAGGCCGGGCTGGGGGTGGGTGATGAGTTTGACCGGGATTTCGGCCATCAGGCCTTCGAACCGGCCCTTGGCGCGGAACCGTTCGGCAAAGCCGGATTTCGGCAGGAGGTCGCGCAGGCGATAGCCCAGGCCCCCGGCAATGACGACGCCGCTTGCGCCCTGGGCCAGCGCGGTATCACCGGCCACGGCGCCAAGGCTGAGGCAGAACCGGTCCATCGCGGCGGCGGCAAGGCTGTCGCTGCCGTCCATCGCCGCGGTCCAGATGGCAATGTCATCCAGTTGCGGAACGGCCCGCCCCTCGATCGCGGCGAGGGTGTGATAGATCTCCACGATGGCCGGGCCGGAGACCACGCGCTCCACCGAGACGCGCAGGTGCGCCTTCCTCAGCCGGGCAAGGATCGCGTCCTCGATCGGGTCGAGCGGGGCGAAATCGACATGGCCGCCCTCGGTCGCCTGGACATGGACAAAGCCCTTGCCGTCGCGCCACAGCCAGGCGACGCCAAGGCCGGTGCCGGGTCCCATAACGCTCAGCGTGCCGCTGGCGGGCAGGGGGCGTTCGGGGCCGGCGAGGTGGAGGAACTGGTCATCCGGCGCCTGGGCCACGGCATGGGCCACTGCGGCAAAATCGTTGACCAGTGTATAGGCGGTGACACCCAGCTTTTCCGGGATCAGTGCTGGCCGGATGATCCACGGGTTGTTGGTAAAACGGATCACCTCGCCCCCGACCTGTCCGGCAATGGCAATGGCTACCTTGTCCGGCAGCTGGCCGCCCTTGCGCGCGCGGAAATCCTCCCACGCGGTCTGGAAGCTGGCGTGGTCTTCGGTGTGCAGGGTGACCGGGTCTTCCAGCATGATCGCGCCATCATCGCCGATGGTGGCGATGGCAAAGCGGGCATGGGTGCCGCCGATATCGACCGCGACGAGTTCCATCCTACAGCCCCGCAGCAGCCAGCATTGCGCTGCCGCCCTTCTCGGCCTCGTCAGCCCCGGCGCGGAACATGGCGAAGACCTCGCGCGCGGTGCCGGTGGCCGGTGGAGGAGCCTCGGCCGGGGTACGGGTGGCGAGATCGGCCGTGGTGGAAAGCGTGCCGGTGTTCGCGCACAGCCGCACCATGTCGCCATCGCGAAGCAGTGACAGCGGGCCGCCGCCAAGGGCTTCGGGCGAACAGTGGATTGCGGCGGGCACCTTGCCGCTGGCCCCGCTCATGCGCCCGTCGGTCACCAGCGCTACCTTGTAGCCCTTGTCCTGCAGCACGCCCAATGGCGGGGTGAGGGCGTGGAGTTCGGGCATCCCGTTGGCGCGCGGTCCCTGGAAGCGGACCACCACCACCACGTCGCGATCCAGCTCGCCCGCCTTGAAGGCGGCAGCGACATCCTTCTGGTCGGAGAACACCCGGCACGGCGCTTCCACCGTGTAGCGATCAGGCGTGACGGCACTGGTCTTGAAGCAGGCCCGGCCCAGGTTCCCGGTGACCAGCCGCATCCCGCCATCAGGCTGGAACGGATCGCTGACCGGGCGCAGCATGGCATGGTCGCCGCTGGTGCCCACTTCGCGCCAGGCCAGGGCCTCGCCGTCGAGCCACGGCTCTTTGGCATAGTCGGCCAGGCTGGCGCCGCCCACGGTCATGATGTCGCCATGGGCAAGGCCGGCCTTCAGCAGTTCGCCGATCACGAAGCCGATCCCGCCGGCGGCGTGGAAGTGGTTCACGTCGCCCGCGCCGTTGGGATAGACATGGGCAAGCAGCGGCACGGCCGAGCTCAGCTCGTCAAGGTCGGTCCAGTCGATCACGATTCCCGCTGCCCGGGCAAAGGCCGGGATGTGGATCGCGTGGTTGGTGGAGCCGCCGGTTGCCAGCAGGCCGACCGCGGCGTTGACGATTGCCTTTTCATCCACGCACCGGCCAAGCGGGCGATAGTCGTCGCCTTCCCGGGTGATCGCGGCAAGGCGGTGGATCGCGGCCCGGTCCAGCGCCTGGCGCAGCGGCGTGCCCGGCTGGATGAAGGCCGCGCCGGGCATGTGCAGGCCCATCAGCTCCATCATCATCTGGTTGGAATTGGCCGTGCCATAGAAGGTGCAGGTGCCCGGCGAATGATAGCTTTTCGCCTCGCTCTCCAGCAGTTCGGCGCGGGTCGCCTTGCCTTCGGCATAGAGCTGGCGGACGCGCTGCTTTTCCTTGTTGGGGATCCCGCTGGGCATCGGGCCGCCGGGCACGAACACCGCCGGCAGCCAGCCGAACCTCAGCGCGCCCATCAGCAGGCCGGGCACGATCTTGTCACAGATGCCGAGCAGGGCAACGCTGTCGTACATGTGGTGCGACAGGCCGACAGCGGTGGCGAGCGCGATCACGTCGCGGCTGAACAGCGACAGCTCCATGCCGGCGGCCCCTTGCGTCACCCCGTCGCACATGGCGGGCGTGGCCCCGGCGACCTGCGCCGTCGCGCCCACTTCGCGGGCATAGACCTTCAGCCGCGGCGGGTAGGCGCCATAGGGCTGGTGGGCGGAAATCGTGTCGTTGTAGGCGCTGATGATGCCGATGTTGGGCCCGGCCCGCGTGGCGATGGCCAGCTTGTCCTCCTCGGCGGCGGCAAAGCCGTGGGCGAGGTTGGAGCAAGGGAGGGCCGAGTTGCGGTCACGATGCCGGTCGGCCTCCTCTGCCATCAGAGCAAGGTAGGCGCTGCGGCCGGGGCGCGAGCGTTCGATGATGCGATCGGTTACCCGGGCAATGGTGGGATGCAGGTTACTCATGCCAGCTCACTCCGTCGCGTTCGGCAAGGGCGATGGCCGCGCTCGGTCCCCACGATCCGGCGGCATAGGGTTTCGGGGTGATCCCCTCCTTCGCCCAGGTCGCGCGGATCGCGTCGATCCACTGCCACTGGGCCTCCACCTCGTCGCGGCGCACGAACAGCGTCTGGTCGCCCTCGATCAGGTCCAGCAGCAGGCGTTCATAGGCGATCCGCTTGAAGGTGCCGGAAAAGGCATCGGGCATGGCGATGTCCAGCGGCACGCTGCGCAGGACCATGCCCTGCTGGTCAATGCCGGGCACCTTGGCCATCAGGGTAAGGGAGATGTTCTCTTCCGGCTGGATGCCGATCACCAGCCGGTTGGCCTTCATCTTCGCACCGGGGAAGATCGAGTGCGGCACCTGGCGGAACTGGACGATGATTTCCGTCACGCGCTTGCCCAGCCGCTTGCCGGTGCGCAGGTAGAACGGCACGCCGCGCCAGCGCCAGTTGTCGACATGGGCCTTCAGCGCCACGAAGGTCTCGGTATCGCTGTCGCGGCCCAGTTCCTCGTCATAGCCGGGCACGATCTGGCCGGTGCTGGCCCCGCCGCGGTACTGGCCGGTCACGA
>CAZTED010000103.1:0-1957 GCA_964612175.1 uncultured Sphingomonadaceae bacterium | reverse complement strand
AGGTTGGCAAAGCGCAGGGCGAGCAGGTTCTGCACCGTCTCCTTGCCAAGGTAATGGTCGATGCGGAAGATCCGGTCTTCCGGGAAGGCGCTGGCCACCGCATCGTTGATGGCGGCGGAACTGGCAAGGTCGCTGCCGAGCGGCTTTTCAAGGCTGATCCGCGCTCCATCCCCCGCCAGGCCGGCGGCGGCCAGCCCTTCGATCGTGGGCTTGAACAGGCTGGGCGCGGTGGACAGGAAGATCGCCAGGTTCTCCCCCGGCCCGGCCTTCTCTGCCAGCTTGGCATAACCGGCCGGATCGGTCACATCGAGCTGCTGGTAATGCAGGCGGTTGAGGAAATCGGCCATGCCGCCGCGCCGTTCTGCCGGCAGGAACTTTTCCAGCGCATCGCGGGCGAAGTTGCGGAAGCCCGCATCGGTCATTTCCGAACGCGCGGTGCCGACGATCCGCAGGTCCTCGTGCACCAGCTTTTCCGCGTGGAGCGCGCACAGCGAAGGCAGCAGCATCCGCCGCGACAGGTCCCCCGTGGCACCGAACAGCAGCAGCGTGTGGGCCTGACCCGTCATTCGCACTTCCTGCACATCTTCCGAAGACCTCTCACTACCCCGTTCATGCTGCACCGCAATAGGCCGCAACCCATATTTCCCGCCGGGTATAGCCTGAAAATTCGGTGGGAGCGCTACCATCAAGGCCGGCTGCAGGAAAGGGGGAAGTTTGCGCCGGCACGTCCCACGGACCTAATCGGCCTGGGGATCGACGGAGGTCACCCGCACATCGTGATCGCCATAGTCGGCCGTGCCGAACACGGTCATGAAGCTGACATCGGCGGCATCGTGGCCAACCCCGATCTTGGCGGTGGAGGCAGGGTCGGCCATGCCGGTGGGATCGACCATGTGCCAGGCCCCGCCGCCCGGCCGCGCGGGATCAGCCAGGAACACTTCGGCCAGGGCATGGAAATCGGGCGGGTCCACGCCGGGGGAGAAGCAGCTGACATAGCGCGCCGGGATGGCCGATGCGCGGGCGAAGGCGATCATCACGTGGGCAAAGTCGCGGCACACCCCGCGCCGTTCCACGAAGGTATCGAGCGCGGTGGTATCGGCGGTGCTGCTGCCCGGTTCATAGGCGATCTCGCTGGCGATCCAGTCGCGCATCAGGGCCACCCGCGCGCCGCCCTGCACCCCGCCGAACCGGGTGGAGACGAACGATTGCAGCCGGTCCGCCTGGCAATAGCGGGAATCGAACAGGTAACCGACCGCCGATGCCGGCAGCTCGTGCGGGTCGAGCGCGGGCAGGCTGGCAATATCGGCCAGCATCCGCTGCACCTGCACCCGCGCCACGTAGTCCACCACGAACTCCCCCTCGGCGCGCAGCAGGATGCGTTCGCCGATCATGTCGGCGGCGGGCACGCGGGCCAGGTTGAGCGAGGGGGACAGGCGGGTTTCGGATGAAAGCACGGCCTGCTCCGGCAGCCGCGCCGCCTCGAACTGCAGCAGGACATCGGTCGGCTGGTCCAGCCGGAAGGTGAAGCGGGCGGATATGTCGAGGGGCATGTGCCGACACTATGCGGCAAGTGCGCGCCTGTTCCTAGCCCGCCTGCAACAAACCGCTTGCGTGCGTGGCCGGCGTGCTTCGGACCGGAGGGAAGAGAGGGCTATTCCCCCATCAGGTGCGCCACCACCTGCCGCCGGTGCGGATGGGCGCGGTGTTCGGCAAGGTAGATGCCCTGCCATGTCCCCAGGACCATGCGCCCGCCCACAACGGGGATCGAAAGGCTGGTGGCAGTGAGCGCGGCCCGCAGGTGCGCGGGCATGTCGTCCGGCCCCTCGTCGTCATGTTCGTAATGGCTGCCTTCGGGCGCGATCCGCTCGAGCCAGCGCAGCAGGTCGCGCTGCACGGCGGGCGCCGCGTTCTCGTTGATCAGCAGGCTGGCCGATGTGTGGCGGCAGAACAGGGTGAG
>CAZTED010000102.1:5292-10671 GCA_964612175.1 uncultured Sphingomonadaceae bacterium | reverse complement strand
ACACGTAGCTTGCATCAAGGTCGGGCACGCGCGGATCGGCCTGGCTGAAGGCGGGTACCTTCATGTCGATATCGACCCCGAAAGCCTCGCGGACGTCGATTGTGGTATCGGGCTCGGCCATCAGCGTACCCGATTGATCGTTCTGGCTGGTCATATCGTTCATAGCGTGGCGATGCCTAGCGACGCGGCCAGTGGCCTGCAACGGGAAAGCGAACAGATCAGCCGATCTTCGGTGGCAATTCAAACAGGCTGACGAAAGTGCGGGCCAGCTTGCGATCCCCTTCGACCTGCAACTCTGGCAATTGCTCTGCCGGAACGTCGCCATAAATATGTGCCGCCAGCAGCGGGGCCGCCGGGGCGCGAAAGATCACCTGTGCACCCACTACCGGCTCGCGGGTGATCGGCACTTCCCGATCAGCAAGGCGGGCGCGGAACTGCTGTCCGGCAATGTCGAAGCCCACATCGGCCTCCAGCCCCTTGGCCCGTTTGCGCACCAGCATCGTGCGCAGCGACATCATCAGTGATACGGGCGACAGCGGCAAAGTGGGATCGTGCAAAGGCGATCGCGCCGCCCAGCGCCCCAGTTCCTGAATCAAGGGTTCGGCCATGTAGCCCCACGGCGTTAGTCCATAGACCTGCGTGGCGGCAGGGGGCGGCAACATGCTGCGCGCCACCACCCCGGCCTGCTCCAGACCAGACAGTCGCTCAGTCAGGACTTTGGCTGAAATGCCCGGCAGGCCGGCGCGCAAATCGCTGAAACGCAGCGGACCCAGCATCAGTTCGCGCACCACCAGCAGCGACCACCGCTCTCCAATCAGCTCCAGCGCAAAAGCTGTGCCGCAGGCATCGCCATACCATTTGCCGTGTATGGTTTTCTTTTGTAACGCCATAGTTGCTTTTCGTAACATAGAATGAGAAGTTGCACAAGGTCGAGTCGCAACAAGGAAAGGATCAACCAATGTATGTGCAAGGCTTCGTGCTGCCAGTTTCGGCGGACAAGAAGGACGAGTATCTCGCCATTGCTGTCGCCTTCTGGGAGATCCTCAAGGACTATGGCGCCTTGTCGCAGGTGGAGTGCTGGGAGGCCGATATCAAGGACGGCACCCAGACCGATTTCCGCCGCGCGGTTGACCTGCAGCCGGATGAGCAGGTGGTGTTCAGCTGGATCACCTGGCCGGACCGCGCCACTGCCGATGCCAGCCACGCGGCGATAATTGCCGATCCGCGGATGGAAAACTTCGCTCTGCCGATGCCGTTCGATGGCAAACGCATGGTGATCGGCGGATTCGATCCGATCTTCTGGCAAGAGGCATGACAGAGCACGTGATGCACGAATTGACCGTCACCCGGCTCATCGCCGCCTCGCCCGCCATTGGAACGAGGAGGACGCCAAACGCCATCGGGACATGGGCTTCGAGCAAGGCTGGGGAGCCTGCGCCGATCAGCTGGTGGCCTTATCTGAAGGCCGCAGCCTTGCGTAAAAGCTGGTAGGCTTCGACCACGCGCTGCAGGCGGTCCTCGTGCCGCCGGTCGCCGCCGTTGCGATCAGGGTGGTAGCGGCGGACGAGTTCGGAATAGCGGCGGCGCAGGCCCAGCCGGTCAGTGTCGCCGCCCAGCCCCATCACGGTAAGCGCCTCCCGCTCGGCTGCAGAAAAACGGGCCTGATAGCGTGCCGTGGCAGCGCTACCGGCCGCGGCGCGGCGGATCGTGGCCGCCCGCGCGCCGATGGCATCGAGCGGATCGGTAAAGTCCGCCCAACGCGGCCCGTTATCGATCCCCGCCGTCGGCCGGAAGGCGCGGCTCTCGGTCTGCCAGCCGGCAATGGGGGACTGCGCGGCCATGATCTCCTCGGTGCCCATGCCCTCGAAGAAATTGTAGCCGGCGTTGAAGTCGCGCACGTGCTCAAGGCAGAACCAGCGCCATTCGCCCGGCCCGTCGAACCCGTGGCGCAGTTCGCCCGGCGCGCGGAATTCGCCCGCCTCTGCACAACCGGGTGCCTGGCACCTGCGCCCCTGGCTTTCGTACCGTCCATGAAACCTGTGCTGGCGCATCGGGTTGAAAGTGGGGCATCGCGTCCCAGATGAAAAGCCCCCACCAGGAGATTTGCGATGGCCGGACCCGTGCAGCAAGAGATGGAAGGCCTGCTGGGCCAGGCGCTCGCCCCCACCCGGCTGGAAGTGATCAACGACAGCGCCCGCCATCACGGCCATTCCGGCGATGACGGCAGCGGCGAATCGCACTTCACCGTGGTCATCGAGAGTGCGCTGTTTGCCGGCAAGAGCAGGCTGGAACGCCAGCGCATGGTCAACCGCGCGCTGGGCGACATACCCGGCACCCGCGTCCACGCGCTGGCCATCAGGGCGCTTGCTCCCGGCGAAGCGGGCTGATGATGGAGACGATCGAGCCCGTCACCCACGACCTTGGCCAGTTCCAGGTGCGCCGCGTGCTCCCCAGCCGGGGGCGGACCATGGTTGGGCCGTTCATCTTCGTCGACCAGTTCGGGCCGGCCACGCTGGACCTTGGCACCGGCATGGACGTGCGCCCGCACCCGCATATCAACCTGGCCACCGTGACATGGCTGTTCGATGGCGAACATGCCGGCGCGATCGAGCATCGCGACAGCCTGGGCACATTCTCCACCATCCGTCCCGGCACGGTAAACCTGATGACGGCGGGGCGCGGCATCGTCCATTCCGAACGCTCCCCGGCCAGCGAGCGGCACAAGGGCGCGCGGCTTTACGGGATGCAGACATGGCTGGCCCTGCCCGACGGACGCGAGGAGATCGACCCGGCGTTCGAGGCGGTGAGCGACCTGCCGGTCGTGACGGACGGCGGCGCATCGGCCACGGTCATCATGGGCAGCCTGTGGGGCGTCACCGCACCCACCACGACCCACGCCGAAACCATCTACGCCGAAATCAACCTGCCCCCCGGTGGTGCCATTCCCCTCGATGCATCCGCCGACGAACGGGCGATCATGCTGGTGGGCGGCGAAGCCAGCATCGATGGCGATGTCCTGGCACCCTACAGCCTGTATGTGCTCGCCCCCGGCGCGGCCCTGCGGCTCGCCTCGGGCAAGGGCGGCAAGGTCATGCTGCTGGGCGGCGAGGCCTTTGCCACAAGGCGCCACGTGTGGTGGAACTTCGTCTCCTCCGATCGCGAGCGGATCAACCAGGCCAAGCGCGACTGGGCCGAGGGCCGCTTCCCGCCTGTCCCCGGTGACAGCGAGGAGTTTATCCCGCTGCCGCAGGTGGCAAAGACGGTGAGTTATCCTTGATCCCCGGCCCGGGGCGCGGCAAGTGGCGGGCATGAAGACAAGCATCATCGCAGCAGCCATCGTCACCGCGCTTTGCGCCACCCCTGCCCTCGCACAGGAAAACGGGCTCACCCGCGAGGAGATTGCCCAGTCTGCCGCGTGGTTCAACAGCCAGCAGGCCGCGCTGGCCGCGCTGTCGCCGGCTGATGGCTGGACGATCCTTGCCGGCGGCGTTCGCTTTCGCCGGATCGCGGGCGACGGCACCGGCCCGGCCCCCACGCTGCGCGACGTGGTGACCGTGCACTATGCCGGGCGGCTGACCAGCGGTTTCGAGTTCGATTCGACCACGGGCGGCGATCCCGCCACCTTCCCGCTGGCCCAGCTGGTGCGCGGCTGGCAGGTGGCGATCCCCTATATGGGCATTGGCGACACGGTCGAGATCGCCCTGCCCGCAGAGCTCGGCTACGGCGCGCGCGGCGCCGGCCCGATCCCGCCGGGGGCAACGCTGTTCTTCACCATCGAACTGGTCGACGTGATGGTGCCGCCGGGGCGGTAATCAGCCGATCCAGCGCACCCACGCACCGTGCGGGTGCGCTTCGGCAAGCTGCACCACATTTTCCCCGCCCGGCCAGTACTTTACCGTCAGCTCATGCCGGAAAGTGGCGCGGTTGGTTTCGACGCGGATCCACGCCAGTGGCCGCTGGGCCGTTGCCTGCGCGCCCGCCTCGTCCATCATCGCCCGGATCGCGTCGCGGGTTGCCTGTGGGAGGTATTGCCACATGACCGTGTGGAACAAGACGCGGGTGACGCCGGCCTCCTGCACGGCTGCCAGCCGCTCGGCCACGAAAGCGGCGGCGTCCATCTGCACCAGGTCGGGCTTTTCCTGCGTGGCCAGCGCGATCGCCACGTCCATGCGTGCCATGCGCTCCGTGGCGTCTGCCCAGATATAGGCCTTCAGACGCTGCGCCTCCCCCGGATCGGTCAGGTCAACCGGCGCGATGTCGCAGCCGCGCAAGGCGACAATCCCGACGGGATTGGCCGGCGGCGGTGCCCCGCGCCATTCAGGCACGATGTTCATGGGTGAGCCCTGCGGCCCCGCCAGGGTGCCGCCCAGGTCATAGGCATAGCGGTCCATCATCGTGTTGATGCCCGCACTCGCGCCGATTTCGACCAGTTCGAACCGTGTGCCCAGTCGCCCGGACAGCCACAGCAGCCCGGCCATGACGCAGGACGATCGGCCCGCCTCGTTGGTCTGGGGCGGCCCGTCCAGCCAGGGAAGCAGCTCGGCATCAAAACGCAAGGCCACCTCGCGCACCAGTGCATCGACTTCCCGCTGATCGGCCACCTTTCCGGAATAGACCGGCGCCAGCAGATCGGTCCGGCCGGTCAGGTGCAGGAAATGCAGCCCACCCGCCACGCGCAGCGGCATGGCATCCTCCAGGCTCAGGCCCGGCCACCCGGCCATCCTGAGGCCCGTGGCAGTGCCGGCATCGATGATGGCCTGCTCCGCCCGGATGATCCGCCCGGTAATCGGGGCGCCTGCCTCCTCGGCGTGGCGGGCCTGCCACGCGATCGCCGCGCCCACATCGGTGATCTCCATCACCTTTGCCGGAACATCTTTCCCCGCCAATTCCGTTGCCCTTTCGCAGCCATCAAACTACATCGCCCGCCCATGAGCGACACGCACAACCGCCCCCTCACCTTCGCCGTGCCCAAGGGCCGCATCCTCGACGAGGCGCTGCCCGTGATGGCGCGCGCCGGCGTGGTGCCGCAAAGCGCCTTCCACGACAAGGCCGACCGCTCGCTGTCGTTCGCCTGCGAGGACAGCGACATGGCGGTCATCCGCGTGCGCGCCTTCGATGTTGCCACTTTCGTCGCCTTCGGTGCGGCGCAGGTGGGCATTGTCGGATCAGACGTGATCGAGGAGTTCAGCTATTCCGAACTCTATGCGCCGGTCGATCTGGATATCGGCCATTGTCGCCTGTCGGTAGCAGAGCCAGTGGCGGGCAGCAGCCAGGCCGGCGGGGCAAATGGTTATTCCGCCAGCCACCTGCGCGTCGCCACCAAGTATCCCGGCATCACCAAGCGCTGGTTCGAGCGGCAGGGCGTGCAGGCAGAATGCG
>CAZTED010000102.1:0-5192 GCA_964612175.1 uncultured Sphingomonadaceae bacterium | reverse complement strand
TATCCCGGCATCACCAAGCGCTGGTTCGAGCGGCAGGGCGTGCAGGCAGAATGCGTCAAGCTGAACGGGGCGATGGAACTGGCCCCCTCGCTCGGCCTGTCGGGGCGGATCGTGGACCTTGTCTCCACCGGCAAGACGCTGGCCCAGAACGGCCTTGTCGAAACGCAGGTCATCATGCAGGTCAGCGCGCGGCTGATCGTCAACCGCGTGGCGCTGAAGACCGATCCCCGCGTCGCCGCGCTGGTCGAACGCTTCCGCGCCAATGCGGAACTCGGTGCCGGGAAGGACGCCGCCTGATGCAGTTGCTCCACACCTCGGACGCGGATTTTGAAAAGCGCTTCGGCCGCATCGTCAATGACCGGCGCGAGAGCGACAAGGACGTGGCCAATGTCGTGCAGTCGATCCTTGCCCGCGTGCGCACCGAAGGCGACGCGGCATTGGTGGACCTGACCCGCCGCTATGACGGGTTCGAGCTGGAGCACGATGGCTGGCAGATCGGCAAGGACATCTGCGCCGCCGCCTTTGCCGACCTTGATCCGGGTCTGCGCGGGGCGCTGGAAACAGCCGCCGCGCGCATCCGCGCCTATCACGAAGCGCAACTGCCTGAAAACCGGGACTATACGGATGCGGCCGGCGTGCGACTGGGCGCACGGTGGAGCGCGGTGGAAGCGGCCGGGCTCTATGTCCCGGGTGGTCGCGCCTCCTATCCCTCCAGCCTGCTGATGAACGCGATCCCCGCCAAGGTCGCGGGCGTGGAGCGGCTGGTGGTGGCCACCCCCACCCCCAAGGGCGAAGTCAACCCGCTGGTGCTGGCTGCCGCGCACCTGGCGGGGGTGGACGAGATCTGGCGCATCGGCGGGGCGCAGGCGGTGGCCGCGCTTGCCTATGGCACGGACCGCATTGCGCCGGTCGATGTCATCACCGGCCCCGGCAACGCCTTCGTCGCCGAAGCCAAGCGCCAGCTCTATGGCGTGGTCGGGATCGACATGGTGGCAGGGCCCAGCGAGATCCTCGTCATTTCCGACAACAGGAGCGACCCGGACTGGATCGCCGCCGACCTCTTGAGCCAGGCCGAGCATGATCCGTCCTCGCAATCGATCCTGATCACCGATGACCTGGCCTTTGCCCGGCTGGTGGAGGACGCGGTCGACGTGATGTGCGCAGGCCTTGCCACCAACCGCACCGCCCGCGCCAGCTGGGACGACCATGGCGTGATCATCGTGGTCGGCGACCTTGCCGCAGAGGCCCCGACGCTTGCCAACCGCCTGGCTGCCGAGCACGTGGAGCTGGCGGTGGACAATCCCGAAAGCCTGTTTGCCGGCATCCGCCATGCCGGATCGGTGTTCCTTGGCCGTCACACCCCCGAAGCGGTGGGCGATTACGTGGCCGGGCCCAACCACGTCCTGCCCACGGGCCGCCGCGCGCGCTTTTCCAGCGGACTGTCGGTGCTCGATTTCATGAAGCGCACCAGCTTCATCGAACTGGACGAGGCGGCGCTGAAGGCGATCGGCCCGGCGGCCGTGGCGCTGGCCGGTGCGGAAGGGCTTCCCGCCCACGCCAAATCGGTGCAGGTGCGCCTGTCATGAGCACCTCTGCCCGTTCGACAGCACGTTCCGCCGCCCGGCTTGCCGCCGTGCAGGCCCTCTATCAGCACCAGATGGAGGGGACGGCGCAGGCACGCCTGCTCGACGAATTCCACCAGCACCGCCTTGGCCGCGAGATCGAGGATGTTCACTATGCCGAGGCCGAGGTCGATTTCTTCGACGACCTGGTGATCGGCGCGCTGGCGCGGCAGGAGGAGATCGACCGCCTGGTGGCATCGAAGCTGGCCGAAGGCTGGAGCCTTGCCCGCCTCGACAAGACCATGGTGCAGATCCTTCGCGCCGGAACCTACGAACTGCTCGCCCGCGCCGACGTGCCCACCGGCGCGGCGATCAGCGAATATGTCGATGTCGCCCACGCCTTCTTCGAGGAGCGTGAGGCCAAGTTCGTCAATGGCGTGCTCGACGCGGTGGCCAAAGAGGTGCGCAAGTAGGTTTGCGCCCGGACTTGTCGAACCAGGTCGGGACATTCGCGCCACAAGGTTCTCGACTTCGCTCGAACCGAACGGCAGGTATGGGACATGGCTGAGGCAGACTTCATTGCCGCCCTGCGCGCATTGGCCACGCATCCCGCGGCGCGCAGCCTTGAAGACGATTGCGCCGTGCTGGAACTGGGCAGCGAGACGCTGGTCCTGACCCATGACATGCTGGTCGAAGGCACGCATTACCTTGCCGGCGGCGACATGGCCGATGTGGCATGGAAGCTGGTTGCCACCAACCTGTCGGACCTTGCCGCCAAGGGCGCGCAGCCGCTTGGCGTGCTGGTCGGCCACATGCTCGGCGAAGGCGACGATCGCTTCGTGCAGGGCCTTGCCGAAGTGCTGGGCCGCTTTGATGTGACCTTGCTGGGCGGTGATACGGTTTCGGGCAAAGGCACCCGGTCCCACGGCCTTACCGCCATAGGCCGGGCGAGCCATGTCCCCGTGCCATCGCGCGGCGGTGCAAGGCCGGGGGACTGCCTGTGGGTCACCGGCACCCTTGGCCGGGCCATGCTGGGGTTCGAGGCGCTGCGGGATGCAACCGGCGGCGATGCCTCTGCCTACCTCAGGCCCTTGCCCTTGCTGGCCGAAGGACAGGCGCTTGCCCCGCTTGCCACGGCCATGATGGATGTGTCGGACGGGCTGCTGCTCGATGCCTTCCGCATGGCACGCGCCAGCCGTGTCTCGATTGCCATAGACAGCCCCTGTGTCCCCCTTGCCGACCCTCTCCGCCCGCTCGACTGCATGACCTGGGGCGATGATTACCAGCTGCTGTTCACCCTGCCCGCCGGGGTGCAACCACCCGTCCCCGCCACCCGCATCGGCAGGGTCGAGCCGCAGGGCTTTGCCCCGCTGTTCCTTGACGCAGAACCGCTGCTCAACCCGCAAGGATTGGGCTACATCCACAATTAGCTGGCGGAATTTGCGTACCTGCCGGGGAATAGCGGCCCTTTTGCGCTTGCGCCGCCTCCCTGCGACCGATAGCGATGCAGCCCTCTGCGGACCCGGCAAACCGGGCCGTTTTCATTTGGGAAGAGGGGATACAAGGTCATGGACCTCGTAGTGTTATCGATCATTCTGGGTGCGCTTGCCATCGTATACGGCATCGTCACCAGCCGGCAGGTGCTCAGCGCCAATGCCGGCTCTGCCAAGATGCAGGAAATCGCCGCAGCCATCCAGGAAGGGGCGCAGGCCTACCTCAAGCGCCAGTACACCACCATCGCCGTCGTCGGCGTGGTCATGGCCGTGCTGGTGCTGGTGTTCCTCAATGAGGTCGCCGCTGCAGGCTTTGTCATCGGCGCGATCCTTTCGGGCGTCGCCGGGTTCATCGGCATGAACATCTCCGTCCGGGCCAACGTGCGCACCGCGCAGGCGGCCAGCACGGGCCTGCAGGAAGGCCTGACCCTGGCCTTCCGCGCCGGTGCCATCACCGGCATGCTGGTGGCGGGCCTCGCGCTCCTCGCGATCGCGGTGTTCTACTGGTACCTGACCAACATTGGCGGTTACAGCGTGGGCGGCGAAGACCGCACCGTGATCGACGGCCTCGTCGGCCTCGCCTTCGGTGCCTCGCTGATCTCCATCTTCGCGCGCCTTGGCGGCGGCATCTTCACCAAGGCGGCCGACGTGGGCGCGGACTTGGTGGGCAAGGTCGAAGCCGGCATCCCCGAGGATGACCCCCGCAACCCGGCCGTGATTGCCGACAACGTTGGCGACAACGTGGGCGATTGCGCCGGCATGGCCGCCGACCTGTTCGAAACCTATGTCGTCACCGTGGGTGCTACCATGGTGCTGACCGCCCTGCTGCTGCAGGGCACCGGAGACCTGCTCTCGCCGCTGATGGCGCTGCCGCTGCTGATTGGCGGCGTGTGCATCGTCACCTCGATCATCGGCACCTACTTCGTGCGCCTTGGCGGCGGCAAGAACGTGATGGGCGCGATGTACAAGGGCTTCCTTGTCAGCGCCGTGCTCGCGGTCCCCGCGATCTGGTTCGCCACCGACCATGCCATTGGTACCGCCACGGTCATCCCGGGGACGGATTTCAGCGGCCGTGACCTGTTCTATTGTTCGCTGC
This sequence comes from uncultured Sphingomonadaceae bacterium, assembly GCA_964612175.1. Classification (GTDB taxonomy): domain Bacteria; phylum Pseudomonadota; class Alphaproteobacteria; order Sphingomonadales; family Sphingomonadaceae; genus Alteraurantiacibacter. The sequence continues at coordinate 1,041 of CAZTED010000102.1, read as the reverse complement.
TGGGCCTGGTCATCACCGGCCTGATCATCTGGATCACCGAATACTACACCAGCACCAGCTTCCGACCGGTGCGCTCCATCGCCAAGGCTTCGGAAACGGGCCACGGCACCAACGTGATCCAGGGCCTGGCCATCAGCCTTGAAGCGACCGCGCTGCCCACGATCGTGATCGTGGCCGGCATCGTCATTGCCTACCAGCTCGCCGGGCTGATCGGCATTGCCTATGCGGCCACTGCCATGCTGGCGCTGGCGGGCATGGTCGTGGCGCTCGACGCCTATGGCCCGGTTACGGACAATGCCGGCGGCATTGCCGAAATGGCCGGCCTTGACGACAGCGTGCGCGAAAAGACCGACCTGCTGGACGCGGTGGGCAACACCACCAAGGCCGTCACCAAGGGCTATGCCATCGGTTCGGCGGGTCTGGCAGCACTGGTGCTGTTTGCCGCCTATACCGAAGACCTGCGGCACTATGCGACAGACCTCGGCCTGGCGCAGATGCCCAACTTCAGCCTCGAGAACCCCTATGTCATCGTCGGCCTGCTGCTGGGTGCACTGCTCCCGTACCTGTTCGGTGCGATGGGCATGACCGCCGTGGGCCGCGCAGCGGGTGACGTGGTAATCGACGTGCGCAACCAGTTCCGCGACAATCCGGGGATCATGGCGGGCACCAGCAAGCCCGACTATGCCCGCACCGTGGACCTTGTCACCAAGGCAGCGATCAAGGAGATGATCATCCCCTCGCTGCTGCCGGTGCTCGCACCGATCGTGGTCTATTTCGTGATCACCGCGGTTGCGGGCTCGGAGAACGGCTTTGCCGCGCTCGGCGCCCTGCTGCTGGGCGTGATCGTGAGCGGGCTGTTCGTCGCCCTGTCGATGACCTCGGGTGGCGGCGCATGGGACAATGCGAAGAAGTACATCGAGGATGGCCACCACGGCGGCAAGGGCAGCGAAGCCCACAAGGCTGCGGTGACCGGCGACACGGTGGGAGATCCCTACAAGGACACCGCCGGTCCGGCCGTCAACCCGATGATCAAGATCACGA
>CAZTED010000101.1:0-10736 GCA_964612175.1 uncultured Sphingomonadaceae bacterium | reverse complement strand
CGGGCCCGGCGCTTGCTGCTCATTTCCGAACGGTCGATGCGGTAGAACTGGCACACCGTGCGCTGGATCTCGTCGATGGTGATGCGGCGGCGGTTGGCGGACAGGATATCGGTCAGCTGTTCCTCGGCCAGCTGCAGCGAAACCGACTGCCCGGTCAGCTGGGCATAGGCGACCAGCTTGTTGAGGCCACCCACCAGCTCGCGCACGTTGCGGTTGATGGTACGGGCGAGGAACTCGATCACGTCGGCCGGCACGTCGAGCGGGGCGAAGCGGGTGAGCTTGCTCTCCAGGATCAGGCGGCGCAGTTCGATATCGGCGGGCTGGATGTCGGCGACAAGGCCCATCGACAGGCGCGAGAGCAGGCGCTGCTCCACCCCGTCCAGCGCCTGCGGGGCGCGGTCGGCAGCAAAGACCAGCCGCTTGCCCTCGGCCAGCAGCGCGTCGATCGTGTAGAGCAGTTCCTCCTGCGCGCTGGCCTTGCCGATGATGAACTGGATATCGTCCACCAGCAGCAGGTCGAACCCGCGCAGGCGCGACTTGAACTCCATCATCTCGTTCGATTTCAGCGCCTGGACGAATTCGACCATGAACCGCTCGGCGCTGCAGTAGAAGATGCGCGCGCGCGGGTGGGCCTGCATGTAATCGTGGCCAATGGCGTGGAGCAGGTGGGTCTTGCCCTGTCCGGTCGCCGCCTTGAGGTAGAGCGGGCTGAACTGCGGCTTTTCCGGCTTGGCCATCCGCTCTGCGGCGTTCTTGGCCAGCACGTTGGTGGTGCCGGTGACAAAGGCCGCGAAAGTGAGCGACGGGTCGAGGCCGACGCTGGAGGTGAAGCCATCGTCACCGATCGATTCCATGGCCAGCGTGGCATCGTTGGCGGCGCGGTGGCCGAAGCCATCCTCTCCGCGCAGGTCGATATCGGCCATCTTGCGGCGGCCCGGGTGGACCTTGATCGCCACGTGGCGCACTTCGCTGCGGGCGATCTTCCAGGCCAGCGACAGCCGGTCGTGGAAGCGGTCGTTCACCCAGTTGGCGGAAAAATCGGTGGGCAGGAACAGCTCCAGCGTGCCGGTGTCCTTGCTGAAGGAACCGAGCTGGATGGGGCGAATCCATTGCGTGTACAATTGCTGGCCAAGGTCCTTGCGCAGGCCCTGGCTGATGTCGGCCCAGTCTGCTGCCAGGTCCAACGCTTCCTGATCTTCCATCTTCTCTGCTGCCCCATCACGCTGTGCCGAATTGCGTGCCGAAGGCGATTGCCCGGCATGCGGTCCCACTCGAATCATTGTCCTGTCCATCCCCCTTCCACACCGCTGCCTGTCCCGGCCCAGCCAGCGTCTTCCCCGGCTTGTGGAACAGGAAAAACCTTCCCCCTCCGGAACGCCGCAAAAGCGATCCGGATCCTGTTTCCAAAGCCTGCAAGTTGCCTGCCAGGGATGGTTATCCCCGGCTGTGATCCTGTTATGAAGCAGCCGGGAAAAGGGGCAAGAGGCGTGATGTAAAAAAACCTAAATATAAGGTGTTGACTCGTCGCCATCCCGCAGGCTTGCGTTCAAGTAATTGGTTTTCATGGATTAATTTGTGACAGTCTCGCGAATCGTGAGAATACCTAGACTTGCTGCACTGCGAAGGCGAAGTGCGCTGCAGATGCGAAAAGGGCCGGTGGGAAAACCCCCGGCCCTTGTCATTTTCTGTTCTGATTGTGTTCCGCCAAATGCCCTTCCCGGGCGGCGAATCACCGGAACGTCAGAGCGCTGCGATTCGCTTGGACAGGCGGCTCAGCTTGCGGGCCACGGTGTTCTTGTGCAGCACGCCCTTGGCCACGCCGCGCGCCATTTCCGGCTGGGCGGCCTTGAGCGCCTGGGCAGCGGCGTCCTTGTCGCCTTCGATGCAGGCCACTTCGACCTTCTTGACGAAGGTGCGGATGCGGCTCAGGCGGTTGCCGTTGATTTCGGCGCGCTTTTCGTTGCGACGGATGCGCTTCTTGGCTTGCGGCGTATTGGCCATGTTCGTCCTTGTCTCGGGCTACCGGGGCAGCCGGATGTCTTGTCAGTCTGTAATAGCGGATGGGCGGTTGCCCGCCGGAAAGCGCGCGCCTTAGCCCCGAGGCCGCGAATCGTCAACCGGTTTGCCGCCAGGCTTGCGCCCTACTTCTGGCAGACCGGGCAATACCAGGTGCTGCGCCCGCCCTGCACGATCCGGCGCACCGTGCCGCCGTCCTCGCGCTGGCACGGCTGGCCCTCGCGCCCGTAGACGGCAAAGCGGGTGGCGAAATAGCCCAGCTCGCCATCGGGCCGGGCATAGTCGCGCAAGGTCGATCCGCCATCCTCGATCGACTGGGCGAGCACGGCGCGGATCGCCGGTACCAGCCGTTCGAGCTGCGGACGGGTGACCTTGCCGCCGGCCTTGCGCGGCGAGATCCCGGCGCCGAACAGCGCCTCGCAGACATAGATGTTGCCCAGCCCGGCAACGATCCGCTGGTCGAGCAGCAGCAGCTTGACCGCCTGCGAGCGGCCCGCCAGCGCCGCCTTGAGGTGGGCTGCATCCAGCCCTGCGCCCAGCGGTTCCGGCCCCATCACGGCAAAGGCCGGCCATTCCCCCAGCCGCGCGGTATCGACCAGGTCGACATAGCCGAAGCGGCGCGGGTCGTTCAGCGCGAAGACGTGGCCGCCTGCCTCCAGCAGCAGGTGGTCGTGCTTGTCCGGCGTGGCGGGATCGATCCGCCAGCGCCCGCTCATGCCCAGATGGAAGATGAAGGTGGTTTCGCGATCGGTATGGACCAGGCCATACTTGGCCCGCCGCCCCAGCCCGGTGACCTGCGCCCCGGTGAGCGACTGGACCAGCCCTGCCGGGAAAGGAAAGCGCATGTCCGCACGGTTCAGCGCCACCCGGTCGATGCGCGCGCCATCAAGGAAGCGGGCAAGACCGCGCACGGTTGTCTCGACTTCGGGGAGTTCGGGCATGGTTCCTGCGGATTAGGCGAGGCGGCACCGGCTTGTCGAGCGCCAAGCAGGGCCCTAACTGGCTGGCACGACACCATGAGAGGAGATTCCCGCATGACCTATTCGCCCTACCAGGCCTGCATCACCGCCTGCATCACCATGCTGACCAACATCGAGGCATGGCTGGACCTGGCCGCGTCCCAGGTGGGCGAGGCGGGACTGGTCGATGCCCGGCTGGCTGAAGACATGTACCCCCTGTCGCGCCAGGTGCAGATCGCGTCCGACACCGCCAAGGGTGCGGCCGCGCGGCTGGCGGGGATCGAGGCGCCGTCCATGCCCGATACCGAAACCACTTTCGCCGAACTGAAGGCGCGGTGCGCCAACACCATCGCCTTCCTCCAGACGATCGATCCGGCAGCGATCGACGGGGCGATGGACAAGGAGGTGGTGATGACATTTCCCAGCGGCGGGGGCATGCGGTTCGACGGGGCGACCTACGTCAACGGCTTCGTGCTGCCCAACCTCTATTTCCATGCCAGCATGGTCTATGCGATCCTGCGCCACCGCGGCGTGGACATCGGCAAGAAGGATTACCTGGCGCACCTGGCCGGCAACATGTTCCCCGCGCCTGAAAACGCCGCCGGCTGAGGCGCTTTCGCTGGCACCGCCACCGGTCAGCGGCTAAGGCCGCGGTCATGAACGGACCCCGCATGAACGACACCGTCTCCTTCGGCTACGAAGACATCCCCAGTGCCGAAAAGGCCGAGCGCGTGGGCGCGGTGTTTTCCAACGTCGCCGCCAAGTACGACATCATGAACGATGCCATGTCTGCCGGCATGCACCGGCTGTGGAAGGACCGCTTCGTGCGGCGGGTCAAGCCGCAGCCGGGCGAGGCGATCCTCGACATGGCCGGCGGCACCGGCGACATTGCCTTCCGCCTGGCAGAGGCCGGGGCAGAAGTGGTGGTGGCCGACATTAACCAGGCCATGCTCGATGTCGGGCTGGAACGGGCGATGAAGCGCGGGATCACCGACCTTGTCTGGTCGCGCCAGAATGCCGAACAGCTCGACTACATGGATCGCCAGTTCGATGCCTACACCATCGCTTTCGGCATCCGCAATGTGACCCACATCGACAAGGCTCTGAAAGAGGCGCACCGGGTGCTGAAGTACGGCGGCCGGTTCTATTGCCTGGAATTCTCCACCATGACCTGGCCCGGTGCGAAGGAAGCCTACGACTTCTATTCGCACAAGCTGGTGCCGCAGATCGGCAAGGCCATCGCGCATGACGAGGAGAGCTATCGCTACCTCATCGAATCGATCCGGCGCTTCCCGCCCATGAAGGAATTCGAGCAGATGATCCGCGCCGCCGGTTTCGCCAATACCCGGGTGGAACCGATCATGGGCGGCCTTGTGGCGATCCATTCCGGCTGGAAGATCTGATCCAGGCGATGTCCAGGTGACCCGTCCATCCACCCATATCTGGCGGCTGCTGAGCTGGGGGCGCACGCTTGCCCGGCACGGTGCCCTGCGCGGGATAGAGGCTGATCCCAACACTCCGCCACCGGTCCGCCGCCTGGTCAGGCTGGCGCGTCTGGGCACGGTGCAACCGCGCGTGCCCGACTATGCATCTGCCTTCCGCGCCATCGGCCCGGCCGCGATCAAGCTGGGGCAGACGCTGGCCACCCGGCCCGACCTGGTGGGGGAGGAGGCGGCCAGGAACCTCCTCAGCCTGCAGGACAGCCTGCCACCGGTACCCTTCGCCGCCATTGCCGAGCAGATCGAGGCGACGTTCCAGCGCCCGCTGTCGGACCTGTTCAGCCATATCGACCCCGAACCGGTGGGCGCCGCTTCCATCGCCCAGGTTCACAAGGGTGTGACCACCGAGGGCCGCACCGTGGCGATCAAGGTCCTGCGCCCCGGCATCCGCGAGCGTTTTGCTGCCGATATCGCCACCTATGAATGGGCCGCCGCCCACCTCGAGGCGCTGGGCGGGGAGGCATCGCGCCTGCGCCCGCGCCTGACCATCGCCAACTTCAAGCGCTGGACCAACCGCGAGCTGGACCTCAGGCGCGAGGCGGCATCGGCATCGGAACTGGCCGGCCACATGCGCGGTATTCCCGATTACCGCGTGCCGGACATCGACTGGGACCGCACCAATGGCCGGGTGATGACGATCGAGTGGATCGACGGCATCAAGATCAGCAATGTGGAGGCGCTGCGGGCCGCCGGGCACGACCTGCCGGACCTTGCCCGGCGGCTGGTGCTGGCTTTCCTGACCCAGGCGATCAGCGGCGGGTTCTTCCATGCCGACATGCACCAGGGCAACCTGTTCGTGAAGGCCGACGGGACGATCGTGGCGATCGACTTCGGCATCATGGGCCGGATCGACCGGCGCGCGCGGCAATGGCTGGCGGAAATCCTCTATGGCCTGACCACGGGCAATTACCGCCGCGTGGCCGAGATCCATTTCGAGGCGCAGTACGTCCCCAGCTATCACTCGGTGGACGAGTTCGCCACGGCCCTGCGTGCGGTGGGCGAGCCGATGCGGGGCAAGCCGGTGAGCGAGCTTTCGGTCGGCCAGATGCTGGACGGGCTGTTCGCCATTACCCGCGATTTCGACATGCAGACCCAGCCGCACCTGCTGCTGCTGCAAAAGACCATGGTGATGGTCGAAGGCATTGCCACCCAGCTCGATCCCTCGATCAACATGTGGGATGTTTCCGCGCCCTTCGTGCGCAGCTGGATCCGTGACGAGCTGGGGCCGGAGGCGGCCATTGCCGACCGGATCAAGCAGGATACCGATACCCTGCTGCGCGTCCCTGCGCTGATCCGCAGGCTGGAGGAAATGTACCCGCCCAAGGGTGGCGCGCCCGAGCCGCCGCCCCTGCCCGACATCCCGCTGATGTGGGAACGGCGCCAGCGGGCGAGCGACCGGCGCTGGCCGGGTTACCTTGCCGCGGCGCTTGCCGGCGCGGCGCTGGCCTGGGGAGGCATGGTGGCAGGATGGCTGGGCTGAGGGGGCGTGTGCAACGGTGGGACCGCTTCGCGCGCCTTGCGCCGGGGGCGGCCGTGCTGGTCATGGCGCTGACCCTGCTGCTGCTGGTTGCGGCTGGCCTTACCGAACGGACATCCGGCCTGGCACCTGCTGCTGAGCTCGCGGTTCCCGAACCCGCCGGACAGGCGACCCCAGCCGCCGGGGCCCCGCGTGACAACGACCTGGCCCTCTATGACCGCATTGCCGAGCGCGTGCGCAGCGGGGAGGACTATTACCGCGTGGCGGTGGAAGAACAGCGGGCGCGCGATTTCCCGGTGCGCCCGGGCGTGGCGGTGCGCCTGCCCACGCTGGCGCACATGTTCGCCGCGATCGGCACCATCGGCATGGCGGTGCTGGCGGGTGTGCTGGCCTTGCTGACGCTGGGTGCCTGGTGGCTTCGCCTTGGCGATGAGCCGGGCGGGGAGGAACACCGCACGATTGCCCTGCTGCTGCTGGTGATCGGCGGTGCGACCGGGCTGAAGCTCGAATACCTGGTGCTGCACGAGGTCTGGGCCGGGTTGCTGCTGGCGCTGTCCTTCGGCCTGCACCGGCCGGGCAAATGGGGCCTGGCATGGCTGGCGGCGGCTGCCGCGCTGGCGATCCGCGAACACGCACTGCCTTTCGTGCTGCTGATGGCGGCGATGGCGGCATACCGGCGCGACTGGCGCGAGGTGACCGCCTGGGGCGTGCTGGTGGTACTGTTCGTGATCGGCCTTGCCGTGCACCTTGGCAACATCGCGCCGCTGGTGAGCGAGGCCGACCGCGCCTCTCCTGCATGGCTGGTGCTGCGCGGGCTGGGCGGCTGGACTTCCAACGTGGTCCTGTCCACCTCGCTCCACCTGCTGCCCGGCTGGATCGCGGCGCCGCTGGCGCTGCTGCCCCTGCTCGGCTGGGCCGGCTGGAAGAGCGACGCGGGCCTGTTCGGCCTGCTGCTGTTCGCCGGCTATGGCCTGGCCTTCATGATCGGCGGGCGTGACAACAACTTCTACTGGGCGCTGGTGGTGACGCCGTGCTGGTTCATCGGCCTGGCCTTCGTGCCGAGGGCCGTGAAATCGCTGTGGAATTCGGCACGCGGGCATTGAGGGCCGGCCCTGACCGGTCCACACGGTGGCTTTGAAGGGGGACGCATGACGCTGTGGCGCGATCCGGTGGGCTGGTGGTGCGCGCTTGGCCGCCCGCTGGCCAGGTTGCCGCGCGCGGGGGCGATTGCCGTGCTGGTGGCCCTGCTGCTGGCGCTCGCCTGGTCCAGCCTTGCCACCACCGGCCTTGCCCGCGCCGACGATGCCCGCGTTGCCGCCAAGACGGGTGAGGCGATCGGCGACCTTGAACTCTATCGCCTGATCCACGAACGCTATGCCGCGGGCGAGAGCTACCATGCCGCAGCGGTGGAAGAGCAGCGCCGCAACGATTACCCGGTGCAGCCCTTCATCACCGTGCGCCTGCCCACCCTTGCCTGGATCGACATCCATGTGCCGGCCATCGCGGCCAAGGCGGTCTCGATCCTGCTGCTGGGCGCAATCCTGCTGGCATGGATCCGCTCGCTCGAACCGCTGGCGAGACGGCCAGAGTGGATGGCCGCGATCCTGCTGCTGACGCTGGGCGGGGCCGGGCTGCTCGATGCGCGGGTGCTGCAGTTCCACGAACTGGTGGCGGGCGCCCTGCTGTCGCTGGCGCTGGGGCTCTATCGTCCCGGGTACTGGTGGCCGGCCCTGCTGGCGGCGGCGGCCGCGCTGGCTATCCGCGAGCTGGCGCTGCCCTTCGTGCTGCTGCTGGCCATGCTGGCCGCGCTGGAGCGGCGCTGGAGGGAGGTGGCCGCTGCCCTGGCTGTGGTGGCGCTGTTCGCGATCGCCCTGTGGTTCCATGCCCAGGCGGTGGCACCGCACGTGCTGCCCGGCGATCCCGCATCGCCAGGGTGGCAGGCGTTCAACGGGCCGCAGATGGCGCTGTTTGCCCTTTCCCGGCTGACCGCGCTGACCTTCCTGCCGGTCTGGCTGGCAGCGCCGCTGGCCCTGCTGCCGCTGCTTGGCTGGGTGGCGCTGGGGGGCAGGCTGGGGCTGTTCGCCAGCCTGTGGTTCGCCGGCTTCGGCCTTGCCATGGCGCTGTTCGCGCGGGGCAACAACTTCTACTGGGTGCTGATGGTGCTGCCAGCCTATGCCGCCGGCCTTGCCTTCGTGCCCCGTGCCGTTGCAGAGCTTGTGCAAGCGGCGGCCAGCGGGCAGAAAAGCCAATCTTAACCAAGGTGCGGCTAACGCAGCCGTAGCGCAGCCGCCGGAAGGGCCGGGACGACACAATGGACAAACCACGCGTACTGCTGGTGGTCGGCGGAGGGATCGCCGCCTACAAGTCGTGCGAACTCGTGCGCCTGATCCGCAAGGGCGGCGGCGAGGTTACCTGCGTGCTGACCAACGGCGGGTCGCAGTTCGTCACCCCGATGGCGCTTGCCGCCTTGTCCGGCAACCAGGTTCACACCAGCCTGTGGGACCTGAAGAACGAGGTCGAGATGGGCCATATCCAGCTCAGCCGCGAGGCCGACCTGGTGGTGGTGTGCCCGGCCACGGCGGACCTGATGGCCAAGATGGCCGCTGGCATTGCCGACGACCTTGGCACCACCCTGATCCTTGCCACCGACAAGCCGGTACTGGCCGTCCCCGCCATGAACGTGCGCATGTGGCTGCACGAGGCGACCCAGCGCAACGTCGCCTGGCTGGCGGGGAGCGGCGTGCGCGTGATGATGCCCGACGAGGGCGAGATGGCCTGCGGCGAATATGGCCCCGGCCGCCTGCCCGATCCGGAGATGATCTGGCTGGAAATCGCCGACATGCTCGGTCTTGATCCCGGCGATGCCAGCCACGATACGATCGCCGCGCACCTGCGTCGCCTGGCCGAACAGGAGGCTGATGAGGAAGGTGACGAGGAATTTGCCCCGGTCGATCCGCTTGCAGATGCCCCGCAGGCGAAATCGGGCGGCCTGGCAAGCGGGCTGGGCGGGCTGATCGGATCGCTCATCCAGCGCTCCACCCCGCACCGCATTACCCAGGACGAGGCGGGTTACGAGGACATGGAAGACCTGCCCGAGGCCGCCGGGCTGGATTCAGGGGAAGCGGATCCCGACTATGTCGGGCCCGAGCTGCCGGATCCCGATCTGTCGGTCGGCCCGGTGCTCGCCACCAAGGGCAAGGCCGTCGCCGCACCGCCAACCGATCGCGAGGCGATCAACCACGAAGTCAACCTGCGCCAGGCCGCGCCCCAGCCGTTCGAGGGCGAGGAAGCCGCCGCTCCGGTCGTGCCCCTTGGCGAGGAGCAACCGGCCGCTGCCGAACGCGTGCCCGCCATGGCCAAGGCGGTGGTCGATCCGCTGGATGGCCAGCCCGCCTTTGCCGCCAGCGACCATCGCCCGCTTTTCGGCAAGCACGTGCTGGTGACCGCCGGCCCCACGCACGAGGCGATCGACCCGGTGCGCTACCTCGCCAACCGGTCCTCCGGCCGGCAGGGCTTTGCCATTGCCGCCGCTGCTGCTGCCGCAGGTGCGCGGGTGACCCTGGTGTCCGGCCCGGTCCACCTGCCGACCCCGCCGGGTGTCGAGCGGATCGATGTCGAGAGTGCCGAGGAAATGGCCCAGGAAGTGAAGCAGGCCCTGCCCGCCGATTGCGCGATCATGGTTGCTGCCGTGGCCGACTGGCGCCCGCGCGACTACCAGGCCGAAAAGATCAAGAAGCGCGGCAGCGCTCCGCCCGCGCTGATGCTGACGGAAAACCCCGATATCCTCGCCATGGTTGCCGCCAGTTCCAAGCGGCCCGACCTGCTGATCGGCTTTGCCGCCGAGACCGAGAACGTGATCGAGAACGCGCGCAAGAAGCGCAAGAGCAAGGGCGTGGACTGGATCGTTGCCAACGACGTGTCCGGCGAGCCGGGCGAAAGCGTGATGGGCGGGACCCGCAACAAGGTTCACATCATCCGCGAACGCAAGGTCGACGAGTGGGAGGAAATGGGCAAGGACGACGTCGCCTTCCGCCTGGTCGAGGAAATCGCCGAGCACCTGGAGACCGTCCATGGATGATCGCCGCCGCCAGATCGAAGTGCCCGTCCGCATCAGGCGGCTCCCCCACGGCCACGGCCTGCCGCTGCCCGAATATGCCACGGCCGGTGCCGCAGGGATGGACGTGGTGGCCGCCGAACCGCTGATCCTGCGCCCCGGCATGCGCCACGCGGTTGCCACAGGCTTTGCCGTTGCCATCCCGCCGGGATATGAAATCCAGGTCCGCCCGCGATCAGGCCTGGCGCTGAAGCATGGCATTTCGGTGCCCAATACGCCGGGCACGGTCGACAGCGATTATCGCGGCGAGGTGAAGGTCATCCTGATCAACCATTCGGATGACAACTTCACCATCCAGCGTGGCGACCGCATCGCCCAGCTGGTGGTCTCGCCCGTCACCCTTGCCCGCTGGCAGGAGGTCGAGGACCTGGACGATACGCAGCGCGGCAGCGGCGGGTTTGGCTCCACCGGGGGCCACGCAGGGCTTTAGGTCGGCAGTATCTTGCCCATTGCGTTCGTGTCTCGCCTTCGCTCGACACGAACGGCAGTGGGTCAGTGCGCTTCTCGCCCGATTGGTTCCGCGGAAGGCCCGATTGTTCCCGCGGAAGGAGTGCCTGATCAGCGCTGGTCGCGGCGGACCGGCTGGTCTTCCGGGGCGATCGAGATGCGCACCGTCTCGCCCGAATTGCCGGGGAAATCGGTGAACATGGCCTCGACCAGGTTGGGCACCA
>CAZTED010000100.1:0-10759 GCA_964612175.1 uncultured Sphingomonadaceae bacterium | reverse complement strand
TTGCGTCCAATCAAAGGTGATTTGACGCGCAAGGCTTGCGCATACAGGATTTGATGATGGCTACCCAGACAGCCGAAGTCCCAGTTCCCGCCACCCGGGCCGCCGCGCCTGACAGCGTCGTGGTCCGCTTTGCCGGCGACAGCGGCGACGGCATGCAGCTGACCGGCGGGCAATTCACCCTGTCCACGGCGCTTGCCGGCAACGACCTGGCAACATTCCCCGATTTCCCGGCGGAAATCCGCGCGCCGCAGGGAACGCTGTTCGGCGTCTCGGCCTTCCAGATCAACTTCGGCAGCCGCGAAATCAGCACTGCGGGTGATGCCCCGGACGTGCTGGTGGCGATGAACCCGGCCGCGCTCAAGACCAACCTCTCCGCGCTCAAGCCCGGCGGCCTGGTGATCATCGACACGGGTGAGTTCACCAAGCGCAACCTCGAAAAGGCCAAGTACGACACCAACCCGCTGGAAGACGGCAGCCTTGCCAAGTGGGACGTGCTCGCCTTCGACATCTCGGCCCTCACGATCGAGGCGGTGAAGCCGTTTGGCCTGGGCAACAAGGATGCCCTGCGGTCCAAGAACATGTGGACGCTGGGCCTGGCGCTGTGGATGTTCGATCGTGACCGGCAGCCGCTGATCGACTGGCTGAATGGCAAGTTCACCGGCAAGCCCGATATCGCCGCCGCCAACATTGCCGCACTCAATGCCGGCCACGCCTATGGCGAGACGGCGGAGCTGTCCGGCCCGCTCAAGAAGCTGCACATCGATCCGGTCCCGGCTGCGCCCGGTCTCTACCGCACGATCACCGGGGCCGAAGCGGTCAGCCTGGGCCTTGTCGCGGGCGCGCAGCTGGCCGGGCTGGAGATGTTCTTCGGCGGCTACCCGATCACGCCGGCAAGCTCCATCCTGCACCACCTCGTGCGGCTGAAGGAATTCGGCGTCACCACTTTCCAGGCGGAAGACGAGATCGCCGCGATCTGCTCGGCCATCGGCGCAAGCTGGGCGGGGCAACTGGGCGTGACCAGCTCCTCCGGTCCTGGCATCGCGCTGAAGGGCGAGGCGATGGGCCTTGCCATCATGACCGAGCTGCCGCTGGTGATCGTCAACTCCCAGCGCGGCGGCCCGTCCACCGGCCTGCCCACCAAGACCGAGCAGAGCGACCTCTACCAGGCCGTCTATGGCCGCAACGGCGATGCCCCGATGCCGGTGATTGCCGCCTGCAGCCCCAGCGACGTGTTCGAATGCGCGATCGAGGCCTGCCGTATCGCGGTGGAATACATGACTCCGGTGATGCTGCTGACCGATGGCTACATCGCCAACGCGGCCGAACCGTGGAAGGTGCCCGATCCGTCCACTTTCGAACCGTTCAAGGTCAGCTTCCTCGAGGAGAAAAATGCCGGCGATGCGCTGCTTCCCTACAAGCGGGATGCCAAGGGCGCGCGGCCGTGGATCAAGCCGGGCACGCCGGGCCTGATGCACCGCATCGGCGGGATCGAGAAGAAGGTCGATACCGGCAACATCGACTATTCGCCCGAAAACCACCAGGAAATGACCGACGCCCGCAAGGCCAAGATCGACAATATCGCCGTGCCCGACCAGGAGGTGACGCTGGGCGATGCAACGGGGGCGCTGGCCGTGGTCGGCTGGGGCTCCACCTATGGCCCGATCCGCCGGGCGGTGGACAATGCCCGCAAGAAGGGCCTTTCGGTCAGCCACGTCCATGTCCGCAACATCTGGCCGCTGCCGGCCAATCTGGGGGACCTGCTGCGCGGCTTCGACCACGTGCTGATGCCCGAAATGAACACCGGCCAGTTCAAGACCGTGCTGCGCGATCAATTGTTGATCGATGCCGTCAGCCTCACCAAGACCAGCGGCCAGCCGTTCCAGATCGCCGAGCTGGATGACGCCATCGCCAGGTTCTTCGATGGCGTGGCGGACAACGAAGGCGGCGTGGTTGAACCTAATGACCAGCAATTGCCGAGCACCAAGGCGGTGAACCCATGAACGAGATGACCAAGATCGAAACCACCCTCAAGGATTGGGAAACCGACCAGGAGGTGCGCTGGTGCCCGGGTTGCGGGGACTATGCGATCCTGAAGGCGGTGCAGCGCACGCTGCCGCAGCTGGGTTGCGACCCGGCCAAGACGGTGTTCATCAGCGGCATCGGCTGCTCCAGCCGGTTCCCCTATTACATGGAAACCTACGGCTTCCACACCATCCACGGCCGTGCGCCTGCTTTCGCAACCGGCGCCAAGCTCGCCAATCCGGAGCTGGACGTTTGGCTGGTGACTGGTGACGGCGATGGCCTGTCCATCGGCGGCAACCACATGATGCACGTGCTGCGCCGTAACGTGAACATGCAGATCATGCTGTTCAACAACGAGATCTATGGCCTGACCAAGGGCCAGTATTCGCCCACCAGCCGGATCGGCACGCGCAGCCCGTCGACCCCCATCGGATCGGTCGACCGCCCGGCCAACCCCTGCGCCTTTGCGCTGGGTGCCGGCGCCCGGTTCGTGGCGCGCGGCTTTGACGTGTCGAAGAACCTGCCCGACGTGCTGAAGGCTGCCCATGCCCACCAGGGCGCGGCCTTCATCGAGATCTTCCAGAACTGCATCGTCTACAACAAGGACGTGTTCAACGATTTCGCCGCACCCAAGGGGGCGGAGGATCGCCAGCTGTGGCTGGTCGATGGCGAACCGATGCTGTTTGCCGGCGGCACCTTGGGCATCGCGCTCGACCGGGACCTGCTGGAACTGAAGGTGGTCGAAGTTGCCGATGGTGACTGGCAGTCCGCCGGCGTGCTGGTGCACAACGTGAAGAACCGCAGCATCGCCCACATGCTGGTGGAACTGCCGTTCGGCCCCTTCCCGATGGCGCTTGGCGTCCTCTACGACGATCCGCGCCCGACCTACGAAAGCGCCGTGGTGGAAGAACGCGCCAAGGCGAGCGCCGGCAAGGTCGCCAACCTCGGCAAGCTGCTCGCCAAGGGCCAGACCTGGACCGTGGAGGACAAGGGCGGCCATCCTGCTTAAGGTTTTTCGCGCGAATTGGCGGTGACATCGAGGAGGCCGGGTATGTGGAAGTATATCGGCCTGGCATTCCTCCCTTTGCTCGCAGCGCCAGCAGCAGCGCAGAAGGCAAATGAGGCTGCTGACCGGAGCTTTGTTCTGGTTCGTTTGACATCTTCCGCTGAGATGATCGGTTTTCCGGCGGTCTGTCCGGGATCCAGTCCGGAAGAAGATCAGTCGCAGATCATCTGCATGGCCGAACTTTACGAAGCAGATGTCCGCGTTATCCGGCACCTCGGTGGGCCGGAAGTAGGCCCGACACTGCGGGTGCGGTTCACCGCTCATTCGTTCCATGCAGTCTGGCGGCGCGGTGTGACCTTCGCTCTTGGCACATTCCCGTTCGAGGACCAGGGCAATAGCGGACATTTCGCCTTCTTCTGGGATTGGGAGCGGGACGGCGAAATGTGCCAAGCGGAGGACAATCTCGATGACGTGCCGGGGCCGCTGCGCGCGTTTTACCAGAGCGGTCCGACCCGCATGACCGGCGAGAATGAGGAGTCCTGGTCCGAAGATGTGCTGCTCCATTGCGCGGCTTTGGATTAGGCCCGGCTCATGGATAACCTCACCCATTCCCTTACCGGCGCGCTTCTTGGGCAGTGCGGGCTGAAGAAGAAGACCGGCCTTGCCATGCCCGCGCTGATCATCGGGGCCAACCTGCCCGATGTCGATGCGGCCTGCTTCTTCTGGCTGGAGGGGCAGGAACACCTCGCCTTCCGGCGCGGGATCACCCACGGCCCGCCGGCATGGATCCTGCTGCCGCTGGTGCTGGCGGCGATCCTGTGGGGTTGGGACCGATGGCAGGCAAAGCGCGGCACCCGGCCCGAAGGCCGCCTGCCGGTCAATTTCAAGTGGCTCTACCTCCTCAGCCTGATCGGCTGCCTCAGCCACCCGGCGCTCGACTGGATGAATGTCTATGGCATTCGCCTGCTCGCCCCGTTCAGCCAGCAATGGTTCTACGGCGATGTCCTGTTCATCATCGATATCTGGCTGTGGGCGCTGCTGATCTTCGCCGTGTGGTTCTCGCTGCGGCGGGAGAAGCGCGGGCTGGAATGGATGCAGCCGGCGCGCGCGGCCCTGGCGGTGATGCTCGCCTACATCGGGCTCAACGCCGGGATCACCCATGTGCGCGAAAGCCAGATGGCGGGCGCGGGCGAGGTGGTGATCGCCAGCCCGCCGCCAATCTACTTCTGGCAGCGCGAGATGATCGTGGGAGGCAATGGCCGCTACCTTGTGGGCGGCGAACAGGTCGGCGATTTCGATCTGACAGAAAAGGACAAGCCCCACATTGCCGCAGCCGTGCCGATGGCCGAACCCTTCCTGTTCTGGTCGCGCACGCCTTTGGTCCATGTTGCCGAGGATGGCCGCTACCTCCTAACCGATGCGCGATACCTGGGGCGGGAATCCGGCGGCTTTTCACTGGAACTCCCGGCCGAGGTGTGTGAGCCCCTGACACTTGCCGAGTAGCAACTTGACCCAACCCCGGATCGTATGGCTGCGGCGCGACTTGCGGCTGGCAGACCAGCCCGCCTTCTTCCACGCGGCGGCGCAAGGCCCGGTGATCCCGGTCTATGTGCTGGATGACGAGACGCCGAAACACCGCCGCATGGGCGGGGCGAGCCGGTGGTGGCTGCACCATTCCTTGCTGGCGCTGGAGGCAGACCTTGCCGCGCGTGGTTCTCGCCTGATCCTCAGGCGTGGCCGTGCTGCCGAAGTGCTGGCGGCTCTTGTGGCCGAAACCGGAGCTGCCGCCGTCCATGCCCTGCGCCATGTCGAACCGTGGTGGCGCATGGCGGAAAAGGAGCTGGCAAAGGCGGTCCCGCTCATCCTCCACGATGGCCTCTACCTGCGCCCGCCCGGTTCGCTGGTGACCGGCGGGGGAACGCCGTACAAGATCTTCACCCCGTTCAAGAACGCCCTGTTCGATGCCTTGGGCGGGGCCTGGGCCGATGTGGAGGTGCTGCCGGAGCCGGACCTCTCCGCCCCCTCGGCCTGGCCCGCATCTGACAATCTGGAGGACTGGCACCTGCTGCCGGCAAGGCCCGACTGGGCGGGCGGCCTGCGCCAGGCATGGACGCCCGGATCGGCGGCGGCGCTGGCGCGGATGGAGGCGTTTAAGGCGATCCTCGGCTCCTACCGGCAGGAGCGGGAGCTGCCATCGATCGATGGCACATCACGCCTCTCGCCGCACCTCCATTTCGGCGAGGTATCCCCGCGCCAGCTGTGGCACATGATCGAGGGGATGGAGGGGCAGGGCCCCGGCTTCTTCAAGGCCGAACTTGCCTGGCGCGACTATGCCGCCACGCTGGTGCTGCAATTCCCTGACTATGGTGCGCGGTCCTATCGCGATGGCTATGACGGGGCGCTCTGGCGCGATCCCGACACGGACAAACATGCGGCGGCAGACCTTGCCGCATGGCAGCAGGGACGCACCGGCTATCCCATTGTCGATGCCGGGATGCGCCAGCTGTGGCACAGCGGATGGATGCACAACCGCGTGCGGATGATCGCCGCCAGTTTCCTCGTGAAGCACCTGCTGGTCGACTGGCAGCACGGTGAGCGCTGGTTCTGGGATACGCTGGTCGATGCCGATTACCCCAGCAATGCGACCAACTGGCAATGGGTGAGCGGCACGGGCGTGGACAGCAACATGTTCGTGCGCATCATGGCCCCGCTCAGCCAGAGCGAGAAGTTCGATGCCGGCGGCTATATCCGCCAATGGGTGCCCGAACTGGCCGACCTGCCGGATCCCTATATCCATGACCCCGAAAGCTTTGCCTGCCGCCCGCCTGCCTATCCCGCCCCGCTGATCGGCCACCGCGAGGGGCGCGAGCGGGCGTTGGCTGCCTACCGGGCGATGAAGGGCTGACCTTGCCTCCGCCATGGGGCGGGAGCATAGATGGTGGCATGGCATCGCGGGGAGCGGACTTGCTGGAGGCCGGCAGGCAGTTCGGGGCACGGCCCGGCCTGTTCGCGCGCCTGCTGTCGCCCGGTTTTTCCGCCATGCTCGACCGGATCGATGCCGGGCTGGAGACCGGCGCGATCCATGCCACCCTGCCCGATGGCACGCGCCGAACGCTGGGCGGGCGGGCGCCGGGTTTCGAATGCATTGTCGCGCTGAACGACTGGCGGGCCCTGCTGCGGCTTGCCACGGGTGGCTCTGCCGGGTGGTACCAGGCGTGGGAAGCGGGCGAATGGGACAGTCCCGACCCGGTGCCGCTGTTCGCGCTGTTCATGGCCAACGGCGTGTCGCTGGGCGAGATCGGGCGCGCCAAGGGGCCGTGGCGCTGGCTCAACCACGCGTGGCATCGGGCGAACCGCAACACCAGGGCGCGGGCCCAGCGCAACATCCACCTCCACTATGACCTCGGCAACGATTTCTACAGCGCATGGCTGGACCCGACGATGTCCTATTCCAGCGGTTACGATTTCTCCCGTGACGGGCTGGAAGCGGCGCAGCGGCGCAAGTGGGATCGGCTTGCCGAACGGCTGGGCACGCCGGCAACCGTGCTTGAGATCGGCTGCGGCTGGGGCGCGCTTGCGGCCTTTTTTGCCAGCCGGGGCAGCAGTGTCACCGCAATCAGCCTGTCGGACGAACAGCTGCAATGGGCGCGGGACCATCATGGGCAGAGCTTTCCCGGCGTCGATTTCCGCAAGCAGGACTACCGCGATACCGATGGGCAGTATGATGCCGTGGTCAGCGTGGAGATGGTGGAGGCGCTGGGCCGCGAATACTGGCCAGCCTTCATGGATTGCCTTGCCCGCAACCTGAAACCGGGCGGGCGCGCGGCGATCCAGTTCATCGCCATGCGCGAGGAGCTGTTCGATGGCTATGCCCGCAATGCCGATTTCATCCAGGCCTATGTCTTTCCCGGCGGCCTGCTGATCCACACCAGCGAGTTCCGCCGGCTGGCGCAGGATCGCGGGCTGGAATGGCAGGAGCAGGAGGACTTCGCCCTCGACTATGCCGAAACGCTGAAAGCCTGGCGCGAGGCGTTCGACGCGGCGGAGCGGGAAGGGCGCCTGCCGGCCGGGTTCGACAGGCGGTTCTGCCGCCTGTGGCGCTATTACCTGCAATACTGCGAAGGGGGGTTCCGCGGCGGCGGGATCACCGTCAGCCAGGCAACGCTGGTGAAGCAGGCATGAGGCGCTGGGCGAAGATCGCGCTGGGTGCCCTTGTCGGTCTCGGCCTGGTGGGTGCGGCCGGATGGCAGGTGATGGACCGCGACTTGCGCGCCCTTGTCGCCAGCATGCCGACCGATACCGACATCCTGTTCTGGAACGACGAGCAGCGCGATGCCGGCTTCCGCGCGCTCGACCGGCTCGGGTGGCTGGTCGATTCGCGGGTGATTGCGCGGGGCGACACGGTCCTGCCCCTGCCGCCGGGCGATCCGCTGGCGCTGGATTTCGACCTTGATGCCTATTTTGCCGAGCAGCGCGTGGCCGCTCTGGTGGTGCTGGTCGATGGCAAGGTGGTGCTGGAACGTTATGGCCTGGGTTTCGGGCCAGAAGGGCGCTGGACCAGCTTTTCCGTCGCCAAGAGCCTGACTTCCACCATGGTGGGTGCGGCCCTTGAGGACGGTGCGATCCGCTCGCTCGATGACAAGGTCAGTGCCTATATCCCAGACCTTGCCGGATCGGCCTATGACGATGTCACCGTGCGCCAGCTCCTGACCATGACCAGCGGAGTGGCGTGGAACGAGGATTACGGCGATCCCAATTCCGATGTTGCCCGCTTCAATTCGCACCGGCCCGAACCCGGCATGGATGCCACGGTCAGCTATATGCGCGGCCTCCCGCGCGAGGCACCGCCGGGCGAGCGCTGGCTCTACAAGACCGGCGAGACCAACCTGATCGGCGTGCTGGTGAGCTCGGCCACGGGCAAGCCGCTGGCGCATTACCTGTCGGACAAGGTCTGGTCGCGGCTGGGGATGGAGCAGGATGCGACGTGGCTGCTGGGCTCCACCGGGCACGAAATCAGCGGCTGCTGCATCCAGGCGAGCACCCGCGACATGGCGCGGTTTGGCCTGTTCGTGCTGGACGGCGGGCGCATCGGCGATGAACAGGTGGTGCCCGAAGGCTGGTTTGCCGAGGCCGGCGCTACGCAGGCCGATATCGGCGAGCCGGGCCGCGGCTATGGCTACCAGTGGTGGACCTATGACGACGGCAGCTTTGCCGCGCAGGGAATCTTCGGGCAGGGCATCTACATCGATCCCGCGCGGCAACTGGTGATCGCCACCAATGCCAACTGGCCGGTGGCGAGCGAGGACAGCTACTGGCAGGGGCGCGAGGCCTTCTACGCCGCGGTCAGGGACGCGGTGCCGCCGGTCCGGGTAACCCCTGCGGACAATCAGCGACGATAGGTGCCATCGCCGCGGAAGCGGACCAGGATGTTGTCATGCACGATGGGCGACAGCAGGTGGGTGAAGGCGCAACCGCAGTTGCCGTTCTCCCACCAGACCACTTCGGCCTGCAGTGATTCGAGGCCCGGCAGCGTCAGCCAGCAGATCGAGCCGGGATGCATCCGCGTGACTGCCGTGGCCGAGAAGCCCGACAGCGACAGGTCGTTCACCACAGTCTGGAACGCGCGCATCCCGCTGGCGCGAAGCTGGGCCGGGATGATGATCTTGGTACGCGGGGCGGAGCGGTCCTCCTGCGCGGCGAGATCGTAGCGCCCGGGAGCGTGCTGCAGTGTCGTCATCGCGAAAACCCTCTTCCTCATCCGGTTGGATGCCTGAAGGCCAGCATTGTGGCCTTGCTTTGCACAGGATGTCGGAAGCTGCTTGCCGGTTCGTTGCCAGGGCTGGTTAACGCGAAGTTTCCACTCTTTCGCGGTGCAGGTTGTCGAAGCCTTTTTCCACAAGCTCCACAATCCTTTGCGCCACAACCTCGGGCGGCTTCACGGTCTCCGGGTCTTCGCCGGGATAGGCGCGGGCGCGCATCGCGGTGCGGGTTGCGCCGGGATCGAGAATGGCCACGCGGGTTTCGGAAATCCGGCCCACTTCGTGCCCGTGGCTGAGCAGCAGGTTCTCGAAAGCGGCCTTTGTTGCACCATAGGCACCCCAGAAGGCCCGCGGCTCCGTTCCGACCGAGCTGGTAAGGCCGATCACCTTGCCCGCCTTGCTGCGCTTCAGCAGCGGGTCAAAGGCGGCGAGCAGGGCCTGGGTCGCCAGCACGTTGAGGGTGATCGCCGTGCTGAACTGCTTGGGGTCGATCATCGTCACCGGGGTCAGGCTGGGCAGCATGGCGGCATTGATCACCAGCACGTCGAGCCGGTCCCAGCGCTGCGCCACGGCCTGTGCCAGCCGGACGATCGAATCGCCTTCGGCCAGGTCCATCGGGGCGATGGTGGAGGTGCCGCCGGCGGCGTGGATCGCATCCTCCACCGCCTCCAGGTCCCTTACCTGGCGCGCGGTGAGAATCACGTGGGCACCGGCTGCTGCCAGCGCTTTTGCCGTTGCCGCGCCGATCCCGCGGCTGGCACCCGTGACAAGGGCGACCTGTCCTTCAAGCGGCTTGTCCATGTCAGGCGACCTTGCCCACGGGCAGGTTGAGCTGCGCATCCTCGGCCGCGACGTTGGTGACGTCGGTCAGGGTCGTGGGGTATTCGCCGGTGAAGCAGGCGTCGCAATACTGCGGGCAGCCGTTGTTGCGGCCCTTGAGGCCCACCGCGCGGTACAGCCCGTCGATCGAGACGAAGGCGAGGCTGTCGGCCTGGATGAATTCGCGCATGGCGGGCAGGTCCATCCGGCCGGCCAGCAGCTTGGAGCGTTCTGGCGTGTCCACGCCGTAATAGCAGCCGTGCCCGGTGGGCGGGCTGGCAACGCGGAAATGCACTTCACTGGCTCCGGCATCGCGCATCATCTGCACGATCTTGAGGCTGGTGGTGCCGCGCACGATCGAATCGTCGATCAGCACGATCCGCTTGCCTTCCACGATGGCGCGGTTGGCATTGTGCTTGCGGGCAACGCCGGCATGGCGCGCGCCATCGGACGGCTGGATGAAGGTGCGGCCGACATAGTGGCTGCGGATGATGCCCAGTTCGAACGGGATGCCCGATTGCTGCGAATAACCGATCGCCGCCGGCACGCCGCTGTCGGGGACCGGGACCACCAGGTCCGCTTCGACCGGGGCTTCCTTGGCCAGTTCCATGCCGATCGAACGGCGGCTGGCATAGACCGAACGGTCGTTGAAGATCGAATCGGGACGGCTGAAATAGACGTGCTCGAAAATGCAGGGGCGGGGATTCACGTCGCCGAAGGGGCGGTGGGTGCGGATCGTGCCGTCGAAATCCACCTCCACGAACTCGCCCGGTTCGATCTGGCGGATGAATTCGGCACCGACCACGTCGAAAGCGACCGTTTCGCTGGCGAATACCGTGGCATCGCCAAGGCGGCCCATCACCAGCGGGCGGATGCCCAGCGGATCACGGCAGGCCATCATGCCGCGCGGCGTCATCACGATGAGGGCATAGGCCCCCTCGACCAGCCGCAAGGCATCCACCAGCTTGTCGAGCATGGTGGGATAGCGGCTGGTGGCGACCAGGTGGATGATCACCTCGGTGTCCGAGGTCGACTGGAAGATCGCCCCCTTTTCAACCAGTTCCTGGCGAAGCTTGCGGGCGTTCGAGATGTTGCCGTTGTGCGCCACCGCAAAACCGCCGCTGGCAAGATCGGCATAGAGCGGCTGGACGTT
>CAZTED010000099.1:8677-10796 GCA_964612175.1 uncultured Sphingomonadaceae bacterium | reverse complement strand
CGGAAGTCTTCGCCATCATCGGCCGGGAACTGGGCCGCCAGCGTGACCGGATCGAACTGATCGCGAGCGAGAACATCGCCAGCCCGGCCGTGCTGCAGGCAACCGGCAGCGTCTTCACCAACAAGTATGCCGAAGGCTACCCCGGCAAGCGCTACTATGGCGGCTGCGACTATGCCGACGAGGTGGAACTGCTGGCGATCGCACGGGCCAAGCAGCTGTTCGGCTGCAACTTTGCCAACGTCCAGCCCAATTCGGGCAGCCAGATGAACCAGGCGGTATTCCTTGCCCTGCTCAATCCCGGCGATACCTTCATGGGGCTGGACCTTGCCAGCGGCGGCCACCTGACCCACGGCAGCCCTGTCAACATGAGCGGCAAGTGGTTCAACGCCGTGCCCTATGGCGTGCGGCGCGAGGACAGCCGGGTGGACCTCGACCAGGTCCGCGACCTGGCCCGCAAGCACAAGCCCAAGCTCATCATCTCGGGCGCCACCGCCTATCCCCGCCAGTGGGATTTCGCCGCCTTCCGTGAAATCGCGGACGAAGTGGGCGCCTACCTGCTGGCCGACATGTCGCACTTCTCCGGCCTGGTGGCCGGCGGCGCGCATCCCAATCCTTTCCCGCACGCCCACATCGTGACCAGCACCACCCACAAGTCCCTGCGCGGCCCGCGCTCGGGCATCATCCTGTGGAACGACGAGGCGCTGTCCAAGCCGCTCAACATGGCGGTATTCCCCGGTATGCAGGGCGGCCCGCTGATGCACATCGTTGCCGCCAAGGCGGTGGCCTTTGCCGAAGCCCTGCGCCCCGAATTCAAGACCTATGCCGCCGCCATCGTGGAAAATGCCAAGGCGCTGGCTGCCAGCCTTGCCGAGAGCGGCGTCAACATCGTTTCGGGCGGCACCGACAACCACCTGATGCTGGTGGACCTGACCCCCAAGAGCGTGACGGGCAAGGCCGCCGAGAAGGGCCTCGACCGGGCCTTCCTCACCTGCAACAAGAACGCCATCCCCTTCGATCCGGCCTCGCCCTTCGTCACCTCGGGCGTGCGCCTTGGCACCCCGGCGGGCACCACCCGCGGCTTCGGCCCGGCGGAATTCCGCAAGGTCGGCGCGCTGATTGCCGAAGTGATTGACGGGATGAGCCGCAACGGCGAAGCTGGCGATGCGCAGGTGGAGGAGCGGGTGCGCCGGCAGGTCCAGGAACTGTGCCAGGCGTTTCCCGTCTATCCCGGGAGGTAGTAGCCATGAACGATCCGCAAAAGCCCATCGACAGCCGCATCCTGGTGGATGCCGTGGCCGAGGCGAAGGACATTGGCCGCGAAGGCATGGCCCACCCGTCCACCAAGCCGGTGCTGACGGGCGCTGCCGTGGGCGGTGTGGTCGGTTGGGTCCTGCCGCTTGGCGGATTCGGCGTATTGCTCGGCCTGGTCGGCGGGGCAGGCTATATGCTCTACAAGCGGATCCGACCCTGATCGATGCGCTGCCCGTTCTGCGCCCATGACGACAGCCAGGTAAAGGATTCGCGGCCCACAGAGGACAACACCGCGATCCGCCGCCGGCGCCAGTGCGAAAGCTGCGGCGGGCGTTTCACCACCTTCGAGCGCGTGCAGCTGCGCGATGTCACCGTGGTCAAGAACGGCGGCAAGCGCGAAGCCTTCGATCGGGCCAAGATCGAACAGGCCATCGGCCTTGCCTGCCGCAAGCGCGGGATCGACCAGGAACGGATCGACCAGCTCGTCTCCGGCATCCAGCGTCAGGTGGAAACCGCCGGCGAAGGCGAGGTGCCATCCTCGCGCATCGGTGAAATGGTGATGGACGGCCTCAGGCAGATCGATTCGGTCGCCTACATCCGCTTTGCCAGTGTCTATCGCGATTTCAGCGAGGCGCGCGATTTCGAGGAATTCGCCAGCCAGGTGCGCGATGCCGGCACCGACTGAACCGCCGATCTTCGTGCTGGTGCGCCCGCAACTGGGCGAAAACATCGGCAAGGCGGCCCGGGCCATGCTCAACTTCGGTCTTGTCGAGATGCGCCTCGTTGCGCCGCGCGATGGCTGGCCCAACCCCTCTGCCGGCCCCGCCGCATCGGGTGCAGACGTGGTGCTGGAACAGGCCCGGGTGTT
>CAZTED010000099.1:0-8577 GCA_964612175.1 uncultured Sphingomonadaceae bacterium | reverse complement strand
CGAAGTCATCTGCCGCACCGATCGCACCACCGGATCGCTCACCCGCCGGACCCGCATCTGCATGACCCGCGCCGAATGGAACGCCTCCACCCGCCGCACCGGCGAAGATGTCGGCCGCACCCAACGCAATGCCTCGGGCGGCGTTAGCTGCAACCGCGACCCCATGGGCGGCTGCTGAAAGGCCCATCACCGGCGGCAGCGGGCTTGACGCAAGCCCGTTTCCTGCTAGGTGCCCGCCTTCACTTCGACAGGAGCGCCTTGCTGCGCGCCTTCGATTGGCCCCGCATCCCGGTGAAGCGGTGGCCGCATGGCAAGCCCCTGGCCTGTCATGGTGCACTACCGGGTTGAAGCGCCACCAATGGGGTGGCGATGCAGATTGGAGAAGAACCATGACGAAGCGCACCAGCGCCAAGCACAAGCTCGACCGCCGCATGGGCGAAAACATCTGGGGTCGTCCGAATTCCCCGGTGAACAAGCGTTCCTATGGCCCCGGCCAGCACGGCCAGCGCCGCAAGGGCAAGATGAGCGACTTCGGCCTGCAGCTGCGCGCCAAGCAGAAGCTCAAGGGCTATTATGGTGACGTGACGGAAAAGCAGTTCCGCCGCACCTATGAAGAAGCCACCGCCATGAAGGGCGACGCCAGCCAGAACCTGATCGGCCTGCTGGAGCGCCGTCTGGACATGGTGGTCTATCGCGCCAAGTTCGCCCCGACCATCTTCGCCGCCCGCCAGGTGGTTTCGCACGGCCACGTCTACGTCAACGGCGTGAAGTGCAACATTGCCAGCCGCCGCATCAACGTGGGCGACGTGATCAGCCTGGGCGACAAGGCCAAGACCATGGCCCTGGTGATCGAAGCCCAGAGCCTGCCCGAGCGCGACATCCCCGATTACGTGGCCGTGGACGGCACCGACAAGGTGACCTTCACCCGCGTGCCCAAGCTGGAAGACGTGCCCTACCCGGTGACGATGGAACCGAACCTGGTGGTCGAATTCTACTCGCGCTGATCCTCGGCTCACCGTGATACGAAAGGGCGGCTCCCAAGGGGCCGCCCTTTTCGTTTGTGCGCCTTGTTGTCAGGGCTGATGCAGATAATCCCGCCGGAACTGCGCCGCAAAAGCGGCAAACCGTCCCTCGCCAATCGCATCGCGCATGGCCTGCATCAGCGCCTGATAGAACCACAGATTATGCTCGGTCAGCAGCATGGCCCCCAGGATCTCGCCCGATTTGTGCAGGTGGTGGAGGTAGGCGCGCGAATAGCTGGTGCAGGTGGGGCACGGGCAGCGCGGGTCGAGCGGGCCGGTGTCTTCGGCATGGGCAGCGTTGCGCAGGTTGACCGGGCCGCCCCATGTAAAGCCCTGCCCGTTGCGGCCCGACCTTGTGGGCAACACGCAATCGAACATGTCGACCCCGCGCTCCACCGCGCCTACCAGGTCATCGGGCTTGCCCACGCCCATCAGGTAGCGCGGGGCATCTTCCGGCAGCATTCCCGGCGCAAAGTCGAGCGTGGCGAACATCGCCTCCTGCCCCTCACCCACCGCCAGCCCGCCGATGGCATAACCATCGAAACCGATCTCGGTCAGCTTCTGGGCGGAGATGCGGCGCAGGTCCTCGTCCAGCGCGCCCTGCTGGATGCCGAACAGGGCGCTGCGTTCGGCGTGTTCCTCGCCGCTGTCGAACCCTTCGCGGCTGCGCCGTGCCCAGCGCATCGACAGTTCCATGCTTGCAGCGATCTCGTCCCGCGGCCGGTCGGCGCGGGGGCATTCGTCGAAGGCCATCACGATGTCGCTGCCCAGCAGGCGCTGGATCTCCATGCTGCGTTCAGGCGTGAGCATGTGCTTCGAGCCGTCGATGTGGCTGCGGAAGGCAACGCCTTCCTCGGTCAGCTTCCTGAGCGCGGCAAGGCTCATCACCTGGTAGCCGCCGCTGTCGGTCAGGATCGGGCGGTGCCAGTTCATGAACCTGTGCAGGCCGCCCAGCCGTGCCACCCGCTCCGCCCCCGGGCGCAGCATCAGGTGGTAGGTGTTGCCAAGGATGATGTCGGCGCCCAGCGCCCGCACGCTTTCGGGCTTCATCGCCTTGACCGTGGCGGCCGTGCCCACCGGCATGAAGGCAGGCGTGCGGATCGTGCCGCGACGCATGGCGATCTCGCCGGTGCGAGCACGCCCGTCGGTGGCGCGAACGGTGAAGGCGAAACGGGGCGCGCTGATGGTCATGGCCCGCCGCGCTAGCCGATCATTCGCGCAACCGCCACCCGGTGCGGAAGATGAAGGCAATCACCGCGATACATGCCACCACAAAGGCCACGGTCATGCCGAAAGCCTGCGTGATCGGCACATCGGCCGTTCCGGTAAAGGTCCAGCGCAGGCCGTTGATGAGGTAGAAGATCGGGTTCAGCTGCGCGACCGTGCGCCACGGCTCTGCCAGCATGTCGATCGAATAGAAGGTGCCGCCAAGGAAGGTCAGCGGGGTGAGGATCAGCATGGGCACGATCTGCAACCGTTCGAACCCGTCGGCCCAGATGCCCAGGATGAACCCGAAAAGGCTAAAGGCCGCCGCCACCAGCACGATGTATCCCAGCGCCAGAAGCGGGTGGGCGATGGTGTAATCGACGAACAGCAGCGCCGTTGCCAGGATGATCGCGGAAATGATCAGCGATTTGAGCGCCGCCGCGCCGACAAAGCCGATCAGCGTCTCTGCCACGCCCACGGGCGCCGATAGCAGCTCGTAAATCGCGCCGGTGAACTTGGGCATGTAGATGCCGAAGCTGGCATTGCTGGTGCTTTCCGACAGCAGGGTCAGCATCAGCAGGCCGGGCACGATGAAGGCGCCATAGGACACGCCGCCGATCTCCGGGATGCGTCCGCCGATGGCCGCGCCAAAGACGATGAAATAGAGCGACGTGGTCAGCACCGGCGACACGATCGAGCCGAAAGCCGTTCGGAAGAAACGCTGCAATTCGTGCTTCAGGATCGCCAGCGCGCCGCGCAGGTTCAGGACGGGGGCGCTCATGCCGCCACCTCCTGCGGTTCGTTGAGGAGGCCGACGAAGATCTCCTCCAGCGTCGATTCGCGCGTTTCGATGCCGATGAAGCCGATCTGGTGGCGGGTCAGGTCCTGCGCCAGCTCGGCCACCTCGCGCTTGCCCCTGCCGGTGCCATCGCCGCCACGATAGACAAGCCGTGTGCCGCCATCCTCCAGCACCAGCGGATAGTGCGCCAGCACTGCCGGGATCGCCGCCATCGGTCCGGCCAGGAGGAAGTGCGCTTCCGTGCGACCAAGCTTGGCCATGATCGCGCTGGTATCGTCCACCAGCAGGATCTGGCCCTTGTTGATCACCCCCACCCGGTCGGCCATTTCCTGCGCCTCCTCGATATAGTGGGTGGTCAGGATGATGGTGGTGCCCCGCGCGCGCAGGGCATCGATCTGTTCCCACATGTCGCGGCGCAGTTCCACGTCCACGCCCGCGGTCGGCTCGTCGAGGAACAGGAGGTCGGGATCATGGGCCAGCGCCTTTGCGATCATCACCCGGCGCTTCATCCCGCCCGACAGCTTGCGGATCTGCTCCTCCCGCTTGTCCCACAAGGACAGCGAGCGCAGCACTTCCTCGATCCGTGCATCATCCGGCGCACAGCCGAACATGCCGCGGGAATAGCGCACCTGCCGGATCACCTTGTCGAACATGTCGAAGCTGAGTTCCTGCGGGACCAGCCCGATGCGGCGGCGCACCTGGCGCCAGTGGCGCTGCACGTCGAGCCCGAAGGCGTGGATCGATCCGCCGGTCGGCCTCACCAGCCCGCAGACCGATCCGATCAGCGTGGTCTTGCCCGCGCCGTTGGGGCCAAGCAGCGCGAAGATTTCGCCCTTGCGGATCGAGAGGTCGACCCCGCCAAGGGCCGTGTTGCCGCCTTTGTAGGTCTTTTGCAGACCGCGAATGTCCAGAATCGGATCGGGGATGTCGGTGACCATGACGCCGGACATTGGCGCGCGGGACAGGTTTTACAAGCGAACTGTCTTTCCAACGCGACGCCCGGAGACGCAGCGAGGCGCCGCTACTTGGCCATGGCCGCGATGAAATCATCCATCGGAATGTACTGCACATATCCGGTGAGGGCGGCCATCGCCTGCGGATCGGTCAGCAGTTCACGCATGGCGATCTCGCTCAACATGCCGAAAGCGAACTGGATCGATGCCTGGTCTCCGCTCTGAACCAGCGGGCGCGCCTGTTCGACGCAGTCCTCGGTGAACAGGCGCATGAACAGATCGGCCATGCGGCGGTCGAGAATGTCCTTGGCTGCGGCGTCTACGGTGACGACGCCTCCCAGCTGCGGTGCCATCGCCAGCGATGAACCAACCCATTGCGCCACCAGCAGCCGGTCGTTCCCGGTGGTAACGCCGATCGCGCAGCGGCCAAGCTGCATGGCCCCTTCGCTGGCCTGCTGGCCCACCATCTGGGCAGAGGCCGGGGCCGCAGTGGAAAGGGAAAAGAGTGCAGCTGCAAGGGCAATAAGGCGCTTCGTCATCGGGAACCTCACGGGAGCAGCAGCGACGAATCGCCGTAGGAGTAAAAGCGGTATTCCGCAGCGATAGCATGGGCATAGGCCGCCTGCATCCGCTCGCGCCCCATCAGCGCGCTGACCAGCATGAACAGAGTGGATTTCGGCAGGTGGAAATTGGTCATCAGGCCATCGACCGCGCGGAAGCGGTATCCCGGCGTGATGAAGATGGCGGTATCGCCTTCGAAGGGGTGGATCACGCCATGCTCGTCTGCCGCGCTTTCCAGCAGCCGCAGCGAGGTGGTGCCGGCGGCGATGATCCGCCCGCCACTGGCCCGCGCCCGGTTGAGCAGGTCCGCCGTCTCCTGCGGGATGCGGCCGAATTCGGCGTGCATCGCATGGTCGGCAGTATCCTCGGCCTTGACCGGCAGGAACGTGCCCGCCCCCACATGCAGCGTCAGCGTGGCACGGATGACCCCTGCGGCGTCAAGAGCATCCAGCAGGCGCGGGGTAAAATGGAGCGATGCGGTTGGCGCGGCCACGGCCCCATCCTCGCGCGCAAAGACCGTCTGGTAATCCTCGCGGTCGGCCTCGTCGGTGCCGCGCTTCTGGGCGATATAGGGCGGCAGGGGCATCCGTCCGGCGCGTTCCAGCAGCACCTCCACCGGCTCCTCACCGGCAAAGGCAAGGGTGAAGCTGCCGTCCGCGTGGCGCTGCTCGGCAATGGCGGTGACGCCTGCGCCGAAGGCGATCTCGTCGCCCTCCTTCAGCCGCTTGGCATTGCGGATGAAGGCCTGCCAGCGCCTGAGGTCGATCCGTTTGTGTAGCGTCGCCCCGATCCGCGCCTCGCCGGCCGGGCCGGTGCGGGTGCCTTCAAGCTGGGCGGGGATGACGCGGGTATCGTTGAACACCAGCACGTCGCCGGGGTTGAGCAGTTGCGGCAGGTCCAGCACACCGCGATCGGCGAAAGCCTCTTCCTGCCCGCGCACCACGAGCATTCGCGCCGCATCGCGCGGACGCACCGGGCGCAGGGCTATGCGTTCTGGAGGGAGGTCGAAATCGAACAGGTCAACGCGCATGGCGGCCCGTTAGGGCAATGCCGCGCCTGCGTCACCCCGCCAGATGGCCGGGTGACGAGATCGACAGGGCTTATTGCACCCCGGCCGGGGTGACCGAGGCGTTGAGCATATCGGGCGTGATCGTCATCGCCGGGCGCGGGGCCTGCGGCAGCAATTGCGGAATGTTGTCTGCCGCAATGGTCGCCTGCAGGATGCGCGTGGGATTGGCCGGCGGCTCGCCCCGCACGATCGCGTCGACGCCGTCCATCCCGGAAATCACGCGGCCGAAGTTGGTGTAGTTCCGGTCCAGCGCGAAGCGCGGATAGAACACGATGAAGAACTGGCTGTTGGCGCTGTCTTCCGCCTGTGCGCGCGCCATCGACACACTGCCGCGCACGTGCGGCATCATGTTGAACTCCGCGGCAAGGTCCGGCAGGTCCGATCCGCCCTGGCCGGTG
This sequence comes from uncultured Sphingomonadaceae bacterium, assembly GCA_964612175.1. Lineage (GTDB taxonomy): Bacteria > Pseudomonadota > Alphaproteobacteria > Sphingomonadales > Sphingomonadaceae > Alteraurantiacibacter. Next base: position 2,569 of record CAZTED010000099.1, on the reverse strand, counting down.
CCGGTGGGATCGCCGGTCTGCGCCATGAAGCCATCGATCACGCGGTGGAAGATGACCCCGTTGTAGAACCCGCTGCGGGCCAGTTCCTTGACCCGCGCCACGTGGGCCGGGGCCCATTCGGGCACCAGCCGGATTGCCACGCGGGTGCCGTTCGACAGATCGAGGTAGAGGATATTCTCCAGGTCCTCGTTCACGTTGAAGTTGGCGCTGATGGGAAAGCGACTGATCGCCTCGGCCACAGCATCGGCGTGGGCAGCGGCCTCGGCGCGCTGCTGGGCGTTCTGCGCGGCGGCGGGAAGCGCCACCATGCTGCCGCCGACAAGCACGGCCAGCGGCGCAGCCATCCGCATCAGGGTTCGGGTGAAACTCTTGCTCATGGTCTGAATCGGATCGGTCCTGCGAATTTTTCTGGTCCCCGCCCTAAGGCCTCGGGGCTGACAGTTCAATGAACATGGCGATACCGCCCACAGCCGGGGCTGTCAGCGTTCACCCTTGAGGCCGCGCTCGGCCACGCGGGCGACAACCCGCTCGCACACCTGCGGGCTGACGAACCGGGCGATGTCGCCACCATAGAAGGCGATTTCCTTGACCAGCTTGCTGGCGATCGGCTGCAGGCTGATATCGGCCATCAGGAATACCGTTTCGATGCGCGAATTCAGCTGCTGGTTCATGCCGGCCATCTGGTATTCGTATTCGAAGTCGGCCACGGCGCGCAGGCCCCGCACGATGATGTGCGCCCCTTCCCGCTCCGCCACGTCCATCAGCAGCGCGTCAAACCCCTTCACCTCCACATTGGCAAGGCCAAGGCGGGCGACTTCGGTGCGGACCATGTCCATCCGTTCGGCGGGCGTGAACAGCGGGTCCTTGCTGGGATTGGTGGTGACGCCCACCACCAGCCGGTCCACCAGCTTGGCCCCGCGCCGCATGATATCGGCATGGCCAAGGGTGAAGGGATCGAAGGTGCCGGGATAGAGGCCGATGCGTTCGGCATTTGCCATGATTTCTATCCCTCCCGCTCGACAATGAACCGCGCCAGCGCGCGCAAAACGTCCGCTTCCTTGCCGTGGCTGGCGAGATGCCCCACCGCCTGCTCGGACAGGAACCGCGCCTGTTCGCGGGCCTTGTCCGGCCCCATCAGCGAGACGAAGGTGGCCTTGCCCTGCTCGGCATCCTTCCTCAGCGCCTTGCCGGCCTTGGCCTCGTCTCCTTCATGGTCAAGGAGGTCATCCGCGATCTGGAAGGCGAGGCCGATATCGCGGGCATAGGCGCGCAGGTGCGCCCGCGCCTCTTCCGGAACCTTGCCCAGGATCGCGCCCATTTCCACCGCCGCCATCAGCAGGGCACCGGTCTTGAGTTGCTGCAACCGGGTGACGGCGCGCAGGTCGAAGGTTTCCTCCGCCGCGGCCATGTCCATCACCTGACCGCCGGCCATGCCGTTATGCCCGCTCGCCCGGGCCAGCGCCCCGCACAGTTCCGAACGGATGAACGGATCGCTGCCCACTTCGGGGCTGGTGAGCAGGTCAAAGGCCAGGTCATGCAGGCAATCGCCCGCCAGCACGGCAATCGCCTCGCCATAGACCTTGTGCAGCGTCGGCTTGCCGTGGCGCATGTCATCATCGTCCATGCACGGCAGGTCATCATGGATCAGCGAATAGACGTGGATCGCCTCGATCGCGCAGCCGGCCTGGATGGCGGCATTGCGGCTGGCACCGTACATTTCGGCCACGGTGATGACGAGGAACGGGCGCACCCGCTTGCCCCCGCCGATCGCGGCATAGCGCATGGCCTCCACCAGCCTGGCGCGGGCATCTTCGGGCACGGCAAGGATTGCGTCGAAAGCGGCATCGATTTCGCGCTGCACGCGCTGCAGCGCGCGGCCCAGCATGTCATCGGCAAGGACCAGCCCCATGGTCCGCCCCTACTCCGCGTCGAACGGGACAGTGCCCGTGGGCCGCCCGTCCGGCCCGGCAACGATCTTCTCGATCCGCGCCTGCGCCGCATCGAGGCGGGCCTGGCAATGCCGCCGCAGCGCCTCGCCCCGCTCGTACAGGGCAATCGATTCGTCGAGCGGAACGTCGCCGCTTTCCAGCCGGCGCACGACATCTTCCAGTGCGCGCAACGCGTCCTCGAAGCTCAGCGCGGCAATTTCGGGGGCCTGATCGGTCATGGGCCACGGTTTGGCGGGGACAAGGCGTAGCGTCAAGCACGCCTTGGGAGCGGGGGGACTAGCGACTCCCTGCCCTGCCCGCTAAGGGCGCAGACCATGTCCGACATCACGCCCGAAATCGTCGAGGCCCACGGCCTCAATCCCGAAGAATACGCCCGCGTGCTTCACGCGCTGGGGCGCGAGCCGAACCTGGTGGAGCTCGGCATATTCTCGGTCATGTGGTCAGAACATTGCAGCTACAAGTCGTCGCGGCTGCACCTCAAGAAGCTGCCGACCAAGGCCCCGTGGGTGATCTGCGGCCCGGGCGAGAACGCCGGCGTGATCGACATCGGGGATAACCAGGCCGCCATCTTCAAGATGGAGAGCCACAACCACCCCAGCTTCATCGAGCCCTACCAGGGT
>CAZTED010000098.1:0-10808 GCA_964612175.1 uncultured Sphingomonadaceae bacterium | reverse complement strand
TGGCATCCATGCTGACGCTGCCATTGATATCGATCAGGCTGCCGTCGCTCGCCTGCAGCAGGACGAAACCGCCATCCGCCAGCCCGACCGGGTTGGCATTGCCCGGCCCGGTGAGATCGAAGGCAATACCCTGGGCCAGCATGGTCACATCGCCGGCGACCGTGATCGATCCGGTCCCTTCCGCCAGCAGTTGCGCCAGCAGCCCACTGCTGCCGCCGCCCGAATCATAGGCGAGCAGGCTGGTGGTGGGCAGGCCGCTGGCATCGAGCAGGAGGTCACCGCCGAACGTCAGCGTGCCGTTGATCGCATCCACTTCCGCCACGCCGCCGGTGGCCTCACCCGCGACGAGGCCGGCGCTGTCGAGGCCCATGACCCCGACCGCGAGCACGCTGGTATTGCCATCGATGTTGATGGTGCCGCCGTCCGAGACGGTGATCAGCGAAGTGCCCGCCTCGCCATTGAGGTCTGCGGGATTGTTCGGATTGGGGATCGAATTGCCGGTCACGTTGGACGAGACGACGACATCCCCGGCGATATCCACCAGCCCGGTGCCGGATGCGGTGATCTGGGCGGTATCGCGGGCGTAGAGGAACAGGTCCCCTTCGAAATTCGTCGGGTCCGAACTGTTGGAGGAGACCTGCGCGAAGCGGGACGAGTGGACCCACGCGTCGCTCGTCACCCGCATGGCGCCGATCACGATTTCCGCCTGGCCCTGGCCGACCACGGTCCCGCTGGTCTGGTCGTTGACCGCGTTGGTGCCGCTCACCGAATAGTTGGCCGAAAGCACGACAACGCCGTTTTCCACCGCAGCGCTGACCGCCGGATCAAAGCCGAGCGTGCCGCTGAACAGCATGGTGAACGGATCGACCTGACCACTTGCCACCGCGTAGATCACGTGGTTGTCGCCCGCTGCCGTGCTGGCGGGGCCACCGGCCGAACCGAAGAAGGTTATGGGGTCGGCGGAACCCGTGCCCACCGGCACCACGATGTCGAACAGGCCGTTGGCATGTGTCAGCGTGATTTCCTGCCCGGCAGCAAACACCGTGCTCCCGTTGACATAGGATGAGCCGGAGAAATCGATCTGGGTCGATGCGAGGACAAGGTAGCTGCCTTCCGCCGGGGCATCGATCGTGGCACCGGCACGCACTTCGATTGCGGTCGGGTTTGACGGCAGCCCGGCCAGCAGCAGCGATTCGGTGCCGAGCGCGAAATTCTGGTAACTACCCAGGTTGGGTTCCAGCGTGGTCAGCACCAGCCGGCCAACATCAAAGCTGGCAGTGCTGCCGATGAGCAGGCCGGTGGGCGAATAGAACAGCACGTTGCCGCCCGGGGTCGAGGGGCCGGTGACGCCCTGCAGCCGGGAAATCACCGTGCCGTCGATCACCGTCACGTTGTTGTTGGTGGCCGGCAGGATGCGGTTGATCACCGCGAAGCTGTTGCCCAGTGCATCGCCCTGGAAGATCGCCGTGCCGGTGCTCGGCAGGAAAGTCAGCGCATTGCCGCCCGCGTCCTGGTCGGGGGTCCAGTCGATCACCGCGTCGAAGCCGGACACCGTGATCGTGTCCTGGCCGGGGACCGTACTGTCGATGGTGACGGTTCCCTGGAAAATCGCGGGATCGGCCTGGATCGCCTGGGCCAGCGCGTGGGACGGGGCCATCAGGAATCCCAAGGCCAGTGCGGCGCTGCCCGTGGTGGCAAGGAGGGCGGACCTGGCTTTCGTATGGCGGGTCATCGGGCGCTCCATCTCAATATCTCCACGGCAGCAGGCGGCTGGTCAGCGAGAACAGCAGCCGCACGTCGCCCCGCTGTCCGCCCGGCCCGCGCTGGGCATCGGTCCGTTCCAGCGGCACGGCCAGGGTCACGTCACCCTGCATTCCCCGACCATAGGCAAAGCGCAGGCCGCCGCCGGCAGACAGCAACTGGTCGGGGTTGCCAGCCCGCTGGCTGGGATCGCGGTCGCGCACCCGCGCCGCATCGAGGAACACGAACGGTTGCAGCGAGAAGGCATCGATGCCGTCAGGGACCAGCGAGCCGTGGCGCAGCTCGAACCGTCCGCTCACGCCGCTGTCGCCGGTGATCGCTGCCGGGTCATAGCCGCGCCCTGCGGAAAAGCTGCCGCCGCCCATTTCCTCGAAGGCGGGCAGCGGGTCGCGCGTGAACTGCGCGGTCACGTCTGCTGCCAGGGTGAAGAGGGGCACCGGGCGGTATTCGAATGATAGGTCGGCGATGGCGAGCAGGGGCGTGGGGTCCTGTTCGATCCGGCTGGGCACTTCGTCAGCAGCCACGCAGGCGAGCGGCGCGGTGCGGCAATCGCGGCTGGCGCCCAGGATGCCCATCCCCTGCCGCAGTTCCAGCCCCAGGGCCATCCGCGTACGCGGCTCGTAGGGCGAATAGCCGCCGCGCCGGGCCACCGAATCGCGGTCCGTGCGGGTCAGGTCCAGCCGCGCCCATGCGGTGCGCACGCGATCGCGGCTGAGGCGCACGGCGTTCACATCCACGTCCTGGTCAACCAGGTCGATCCCGGCCGAGGTGTAGATCGAAGCGACCTGGGTGCGGACCAGCGGATAGCGCGCATGGATGCCGGCGAACACCGTGTCCGACTGCACATCGAAGCCGGGGATGCCGACGTCGGGATTGGTCCAGCCGATCGTCAACTGCCCGCCCAGTACCAGGCCTTCGGATCCGACCAGCATCTCGTGGCCCAGTTGCAGGGTCTGCTGTTCGGCGAAATCGTGCGAGCTGTAGGCCGACAGCGTGGTGCGGTCGCCGTTGCCGGTGAGGTCGTAGAACTCGGCACGGAGCAAGCCGCCGACACGGCCGAGCGAGCGGGCGCCGTAGTTCTGGACGTTGAAATCAATCACCGCCGGACGGCGCAGGACGGCCACTTCGCCCACCAGGTCGCCAGGCTGGCCACCGACCACGGGGCGCAGGGAAAGCCGCGCATCAAGGCCGGGAATGTCATCGGCCAGCAGCAGGTAACGCTCGGCCTCCTGGATGTTGAAAACCTCGTGCCCGACAAGCTTCTGCAGGTAGCCTGCCAGGAGCCTTTCCGAAGGCCCGGCATCGCCGCGCACGCGCAGGGCTGTCAGCCGGGCGAGGACAACGCGCAGTTCGGCCGCGCCGCCCGCAAGGCGCTGTTCCGGGATTTCCACCGCCGCCAGGTAGCCGGCATCGGCCAGCAGGTCGCTGGCCCGGGCGCGGATGTCGCACAGCACGGAAATGGGCAGGTCGCGCCCGATGTAGGGCTGGTAGGCGGGCGAAAGGTCTACGCCGCTGGCCCGCTCTGCCCCGCGGAAGGTGACCTGCGACAGGGTCACGCGGACGCCGGCCAGGTCCGGGTTGTCGAGAGCGCAGGGTGTGCGCGCCATGTCGCCATCGACGCTGAGTGTCACGGAGCCGCGAGTGTCGGGCGGGGCCTGGCCGGGCAGCAGTTCGTCCCGCGTCGGCGGGGCGGGGGCGGCCTGTGCAAAGGCCGGTGCGGTGGCCAGCAAGGCCGCCAAGGGCAAGGATCCCGCGATCCCGCGCGAGACGACCCGCACCAGGCTGGAAGATGCCCCAGCCAGCCGGGTCACAGACCCGTCAGTTGATGGATTCCACACTATACCCGCCCCGTCTTTCCCCAAGATCCAGCCGGCAACGCGGCTGCTTTGACAAACCGCCTACAGCGCGTCTGCCACACGGCTCCGGCAGGCGGACCATCTTCCGCCCCGCGTCTCACCGCGAAAACATCTCTTTCCTGACGACCCCTGTATGAGATTATGCCCATAAGCCGGGCAGGGTGCAACGCCGCAATCTCGGGTAAGGCCGGATTATCCCGGCGCTTTCCTCAGATGCCCAGCGCCGATGCCGCCTCGCGCAGGTCGCTGCTGGCCGCCGGGTTGGCCGCCAGGGCCCGTTCAAGTGCGGCCCGGGCCTCCGCGTCACGGCCCAGCGTGCGATAGCTGCGCATCAGCATGATCCAGCCATCCACATTGGCAGGATCGCCTTCCAGCCGCGCGGCGAGGCGGGCGACCATGTCCTCGGCCATGGCCTGCTGCTCGCCCGGCGGGATGGACGAGGCAGCGGCGAGCTGTTCCTGCGTCGGCCCGGGCACCCCGCTGACCTGCGGTACCGGCAGGATCGCGCGGGTAGCGAGCGCCTGGTCCACCCGCGAGCCGAGATCGATGCCTTCGCGCTGGCCTACCTGGGTGATCGTGCGGACCAGGTCGTTCTCCCAGGGGGCGCCGGCCGGTGTGTCGGCGAGCAGGGCCAGCCAGTCGCCGATCGCGCCGTCATGGTCGCCCGACAGGTCCTTTGCCACGGCCAGGAAATAGCGCGCCCTCGCATCGGCGGGGTCGATGGCCACGGCCCGCCGGAAGGCTTCCAGCGCGGCCGGCGGCATCGGGTCGCGCTCGCTTGCCATGACCCGCGCTTCGCCCAGCGCCGACCACAGGATTGCGCTTTCGGGCTCGATGCCGACAGCCGTTTCATAGGCCTCGGCGGCCTCGGCAAACATGTTCTGGCCGAAGTATGCGAAGGCCAGCTGCTGCCAGGCCGCAGCATCGTCGGGCGATTCCTCGGCCAGGCGCCGCAGCTCCTCCAGCGATTGCGGGGCCTCGGCGCCGGATGCGGCTTCTGAGGAGGCCTGTCCCCCGCCGGAAGCGACCAGCCGCCAGGTGACCGCGCCTGCCAGCAGCAATACCGCCGCCAGGGCCACCAGTGCCCCCTTGGGCCATTTCGACTGTCCGCCCTGTTCCACCCGTTTTCCCCACTTCGCCACGCCCGATGCGTGCCTGTGCACCAGACAAGCATTGCCGGACACGGTTTTCAATGCCGGTCCTTTCATGCATAGTGTCTTCAGGGGGGCGGGAATGGCAACAGGTCAAGACCGTGTAGTGGTGGCAATTGTGGGTTCGGGGCCGGCCGGGCTCAGCGCGGCTGCGCATGCCGCGCAGCTGGGACTGTCGCACGTCCTGATCGAAAAGACCGACCACCTCTCCGACACGATCTTCAAGTACCAGAAGGGCAAGCATGTGATGGCCACGCCATCCAACCTTGTCCTGCGCTCGGACCTCGATTTCGATGCCGGCGCGCGCGAAACGATTCTGGGCCTGTGGGACCAGCAGATCGCTGCAGGCGCGGTAAACGTGCGCTACAATGCCGAGGTGACCGCGATCACCGGCGACAAGGGTGACTTCACCATTGCCATCAAGGGCGGGGAGCCGATCCGTGCCGAGAACGTGGTGCTGGCCATCGGCACCCAGGGCAATCCCAACCTGCTGCGCGTGCCCGGCGGCGACATGGGCCACGTGCAGTACCAGCTCGATGATCCCGGCGAATATGTGGACGAGCATATCACCGTGGTCGGTTCGGGTGATGCCGGGATAGAGAACGCGCTGGGCCTGGCCGCCGACCCGGCGCAGCGCAACGTGGTGACGATCCTCAACCGCGGCACCGATTTTGCCCGCGCCAAGGGGGCAAATGTCAAACTGCTGCAGGAGGCCGAGGACGAGGGCCGCGTGATCGTGATGCGCGAAACCTCGCCGGCAGAGGTGCGCGCCGGGGAACTGGTGCTGGAAACGCGTGACGGGCAGCAGGTGATTCGCTGCGACCGGATCATCGCCCGCACCGGATCGCGCCCGCCGCGCGATTTCGTCGAGAAGATCGGCGTCGCCTTCACCAGCGAGGAGCCGGGGGCTTTCCCCCAGCTTACCCCCACGTTCGAGACGACCAAGCCCGGCGTGTTCGTGATTGGTGCGCTGGCCGGCTATCCACTGATCAAGCACTGCATGAACCAGGGCTATGACGTGATCGAGTTCCTCAACGGGAACACCGCGCTCAAGCCCGCCGACCAGCCGATCCTGGAGGAAAAGTTCGCTGCCCTGCCGGGCCGCCGTTCGGTGGACGAATGGCTGGAGGTGATCGGCCGCAACGTTGCCATCTTCCAGGACATGTCGCCGCTGCAGCTGCGAGAGCTGCTGCTCGATTCCCAACCGCGCGCCTTTGCCAAGGGCGAGGTGGTATTCACCCGCAACGAGCCGGGCTCCTCGATGTTCGCCATCGTGGAAGGCGCGGTGGCGGTGGAGGTGAACCCGGCCGATCCTTCTGTCACCGTGCCGATCGGGCAGGGTTCGATCTTCGGCGAGGTCGGCCTGATTTCAGGTCGCCCGCGCGGCTCCACCGTGCGCGCTGCCGAGCCGCTGGTGGTGGTCGAACTGTCGCGCAACGCGGCCCTCAAGCTGATCGCCACGGTGCCGAGCGCGGCGCGCGCGGTGAACCGCATCGCGGTGGAGCGGCAACTGCTGCAGATGTTCGGTTCCGGCCTCACCCCGGCCGATGTCGCCCCGCTGATGGAAGCGGCCGAGGTCAAGGAGGTTCGCGCCGGGCAGAAGGTCATCACCGAAGGTGGCGAAGACAAGGACGTCTATGTGATCCGCCGCGGATCGATGGTGGTGGAAAAGGACATCGGCGGCAAGCCGGTGTTCCTCTCCTACCTGCCCGCCGGCAGCTACTTTGGCGAGATGGCGGTGATCGACGGGTCGCGCCGCACGGCCACGGTCAAGGCGGCGATCAAGTCCGAAGTGGTGCGCATTCCGGGTGACCTGTTCACTGCCCTGCTCGATGCCCGCCCCGCGCTGCGCCAGCGGGCCCTGGCCGACGTTGCCCACCGGCGCGAGCTCAACGCCTTCGTGGAGGCGCGCAAGGAAAGCTTCGGCTCCGCTGCCGACCTCTATGCCGAAACCGCGCAGTTCCTGGTCGACAACGGCATTGGTGAAGCCACCGATGTGCTGCTGATCGACGAGACGCTGTGCGTGGGCTGCGACAATTGCGAGAAGGCCTGCGCCGACAGCCACGAGGGCCTGAGCCGGCTGGATCGGGAGGCTGGCCGTTCATACGCCAACCTCCACGTGCCCACCAGCTGCCGCCACTGCGAACATCCGCACTGCATGGCTGATTGCCCGCCCAATGCCATCAAGCGCGGACCCGATGGCGAGGTCTTCATCGACGAGACCTGCATCGGCTGCGGCAATTGCCAGCGCAACTGCCCCTATGGCGTGATCCGCATGGACGCGAAGCCGCCGGAGAAGCCGGGCCTGCTCACCTGGCTGCTGTTCGGGGCCGGGCCGGGGCCGGGCGAGGCGAGCTATTCGTGGCGCAAGAAGACCGCTGCCAAGCAGGGGCTGGAGCAGGCCAAGCTGGCGGTGAAGTGTGACATGTGTTCAGGCATCGAGGGCGGCCCTGCCTGCGTGCGCGCCTGCCCCACCGGCGCGGCGATCCGCGTGGCGCCGGAAGGCTTCCTGTCGGTGACGCGCGAAGGGGGGCTCGACTGATGGCCACCCGCGCTGCGCCCCCCGCCTCCAACCGCGTGCGCGAAAGCGACCACGAGGGGTTTCTGGCCCACAAGCGGATGCGCTGGCTGAAGATCGCGCTGCTGCTGTGTGCGGTGGCGATCCTTGGCTATGCCTGGATCGACGTGACCCCGCGCCACAATGGCGGGTCGTGGTATGGCTATACCCTTGGCACCATCGGCGCGGCGCTGATCGTGTGGCTGTCGCTGCTGGGCATCCGCAAGCGCCGGATGACGGAGGGCAAGTGGTCGCTGAAAGCCTGGACATCGGCCCACGTCTACCTCGGTCTGTCGCTGGTGGTGGTGGCCACGCTCCATTCCGGTTTCCAGTTTGGCTGGAACGTCCACACGCTTGCCTATGTCCTGATGATGGTGGTGATCGCATCGGGCGTGTGGGGCATCTCGGTCTATGCCAGCCTGCCCGCAAAGCTTGCCGGCAACCGGCGGGGCATGACCAAGGGGCAGATGCTTGATGCCCTCGATGCCATCGACCGGCAGCTCGAAAGCGCCGCCCAGCCGCTGGCCCGGGCAGAGGCGGACCTGGTGATCGCGGCCCAGGCGCAGGATCCGTTCGCGGGTGGTATCGTTGCCCGCCTGACAGGGCGTTACAAGCGCTGCCGCACCCGCACGGCAGTCGAAATTCTGGGGCAATCGGCCGCCACGCCCGAAGAGCAGAAGGTGCTCAGCCTGCTGCGCAAGCGCGAGGCGCAGCTTGACCAGATCCGCCGCCACCTGCGCCTCAGGGCCATGCTCGAGGTGTGGCTTTACATCCATGTGCCGGTGACCATCGCCCTGCTGGGAGCGCTGACCGCGCACATTGTTTCCGTGTTCTATTACTGGTGAGACCGGACATGGACTTTCGCATCCGCACGATAGACTTCACCGCCGCCGGGCGCGAGATCGTGCGCGAGCGAGAGGCGAGCGCAGAAGCGATCACCGTGGGCCGCGACACGGCCAATGCGGTGCACCTGCCCGACCTGGCGGTGGAACAGCGCCACATTGCCATCACCGCCACGCCCGGCGGCTCGCTGGCGGTGGAGGCGCTGGGCACGCTCGGCTTCACTGTTGACGGGCGGCAGGCGATGTCCGCCGTGGTCGATCCGGCACGCGGTGGTGAGATCGGCCTTGGTTCATACCTGCTGGACCTGGGGCTGGAGGATGGCCGCGTGGTCGTCACCGTGCGCCAGAAGGCGGATGACGAGGGCGAGGGCAAGGACCGGCTGCGCGGCTTCGCGCTGGCCGCCGCGCTGCCCGGCAAACGGGCACTGAGCTGGGCGGGCCTGATCGCGGTGCTGGTCGCCTTCCTTGCCATCCCGGTCTGGTCGCACCTCAACCGGCCCGATGTGGAGCCGGACCTCGATGCCCCCGGTACCGTGATGATGGATGCAAGCTGGACCACCGGCGACCTCTCATCGGTCCACCACGGGCTGACGGACTCGTGCGAATCGTGCCATGTCGAACCGTTCGAGGCGGTGCAGGATGAAACCTGCCTCACCTGCCACGAAGGCATTGCCGACCATGCCGAGGCTGACCGGATGACGCTGGGCCGCCCGGCCTTTTCCGGCACCGATGCGATCCTGTGGGATATTGCCCAGGCCTTCGGCAAGCCAGGCCCCGGTGCCTGCACCGATTGCCATACCGAGCATGAGGGCGCCGGCCGGATGGAGCCGACGGCGCAGGCCTTCTGCTCCGACTGCCACGATACGCTCGATGCCCGGCTGACCGATACAGCGCTGGGCAATGCCCGCGACTTTGGCGATCTGCACCCTGAATTCAAGGTGGCCGTGCTGCCTACGCAGGGCGCAAGCCGCCCGGTCCGCGTCTCGCTCGCCAGCAATCCGGTGGACTGGAACGGCCTCAGGTTCCCGCACGATGTCCACCTTGATCGCACCAGCGGCGTCACCCAGATGGCCCGGCGGCTGGGCCGCAGCGCCGGCTATGGCGAGGCGCTGGAATGCTCATCCTGCCACACGCCCACCGCCGATGGCGTGCGCTTCCTGCCGGTCAACATGGAAGAGAATTGCGAGGCCTGCCACAGCCTCGTCTACGACCAGGTGGGCAGCACTTTCCGCACCCTGAGCCATGGCGATGTGGAGCAGGTGGAGGCGGACCTGCTGGCCGCCGACCGCAGCCCCCGCCGCCCGGTCACCACCGGCAGGCGTCGTCCGGGCGACTATGCCGAAGGCGGCATCTACTACGGCAACTTCAGCCGGGTGACGCCGGCGGTGCTGCGCTCCACCGCGATGAGCGAGGAAGGCCTGTGCGGCGAATGCCACCTGCCGGGCAATCCGGCGCAAGGCGCGCTGTCGGTCGCCCCTGTCACCCAGCGCGAGCGGTTCATGCTGCACGGCTGGTTCGACCATGCGGCCCACGTGCAGGAGGATTGCGCCACCTGCCATGCCGCCGATACCTCGGGCTCGGCCACGGACCTGCTGCTCCCCGACCTTGCCTCGTGCCGCGATTGCCACCTCGGCGAAGCATCGCGCGTGGCGGAGGTGCCTTCGGGCTGCGCCATGTGCCATTCGTACCATCCGCCGGGTTCAACCAACGCGGCACCCCCACGGATAGCCGGGTTGCGCCGTTGACGGGGTGGACATACCAACGAGGCCGCAAAGCGGCCCGCTGCGGGAGAGCACGCCGATGATCATCGCCCAGATGACCGACATCCACATCGGCTTCGATCGCGAGGCGAGGCCCGAGGAACTGAACCGCCAGCGCTTCCGCGCCACGCTCGACCGCCTGCTGAAGCAGCCCAACGTGCCCGACATGCTGGTCTTGAGCGGCGACATCACCGATCGCGGAGATGCGGAGAGCTTTGCCAAGACGGCAGAGCTGCTGGCGGGCCTGCCGTTTCCGGTCCACGTGATGGTGGGCAACCACGACAGCCGCGAAGGCCTGCTGGGCGCTTTCCCGAAGACCTTGCAGGAGGATGGCTTCCTCCACGCTGCCTTCATCGCCGATGGCCTGCTGGTGGTGCTGCTCGACACGATGGAGCCGGATCGTCACGGCGGGGCTTTCTGCACCCGGCGGCGGGACTGGCTGCGGGGCAAGCTGGAGGCCAACCGCGATGTGCCGACGGTGATCTTCATGCACCACCCGCCGGTTGTTTCCGGGGTGCAATGGATGGACCCGCGCCCGGACGAGGCGTGGATTCTGAACCTTGCCTTTGCGCTTGATGGCATGGAGCAGGTGCAGGCGATCCACTGCGGCCACCTGCACCGCCAGATCGTGACCAGCTTCTGCGGCATTCCCGTCAGCGTCACGCCCTCTGTCGCGCCGCTGGTGTCGCTCGATCTCAGGCCCATTTCGCCGGACAAGCCCGATGCCCGCGCCCTCATCACCACCGAACCGCCTGGCTATGCCCTGCATTACTGGAACGGCACGCGGCTGGTTTCGCACTACGAGAAGGTCAGCGACTGGGATGTGCTCGCCTATTACGGCCCGCACCTGCAGCCGATGATCCGGGAAATGGAGCGGGAGA
>CAZTED010000097.1:0-11073 GCA_964612175.1 uncultured Sphingomonadaceae bacterium | reverse complement strand
ATCCGGACCAGCCGCGGTTCTTCGCCTACCTGTCGCTGTTCACCTTCGCCATGCTCATGCTGGTGACGGCCGATAACCTGGTGCAGATGTTCTTCGGCTGGGAAGGGGTCGGCCTTGCGTCCTACCTCCTGATCGGCTTCTGGTTCAAGAAGCCCAGCGCCAATGCCGCCGCCATCAAGGCCTTCGTGGTCAACCGCGTTGGCGACCTTGGCTTCATGCTGGGCATTTTCGGCACCTTCCTGGTGTTCCAGACCACCAGCATCCCGGCGATCCTCGATGCATCGCCTGCGATGCAGGGCGTGTCCCACATTTCCTTCATGGGGATGCGGCTCGACACCATGACGATCCTCACCCTGCTGCTGTTCATCGGCGCCATGGGCAAGAGCGCGCAGCTGGGCCTGCACACCTGGCTGCCGGACGCGATGGAAGGCCCGACGCCGGTGTCCGCGCTGATCCACGCCGCCACCATGGTGACGGCGGGCGTGTTCATGGTCTGCCGCCTGTCGCCGATGTTCGAAGCCGCGCCGATCGCGCTGGGCGTCGTCACCTTCGTGGGCGCGGCCACCTGCCTGTTCGCGGCCACGGTCGGCACCACGCAGTGGGACATCAAGCGGGTGATCGCCTATTCCACCTGCTCGCAGCTGGGCTACATGTTCTTTGCCGCCGGCGTTGGTGCCTATGGCGCGGCCATGTTCCACCTGTTTACCCACGCTTTCTTCAAGGCGCTGCTGTTCCTCGGCGCAGGCTCGGTGATCCATGCCATGCACCACGAACAGGACATGCGTTTCTATGGCGGCCTCCGGAAGGAGATCCCGATCACCTTCTGGGCAATGATGGCCGGCACGCTGGCGATCACCGGCGTGGGCGTCTATCATCTGGGCCTCGGGTTTGCCGGGTTCTTCTCAAAGGACGCGATCATCGAGGTGGCCTTTGCCAAGGGCACGGAGATGGGCCTGTTCGCCTTCTGGGTGGGTGTCTTCGCGGCGCTGCTGACCAGCTTCTATTCGTGGCGGCTGATGTTCCTCACCTTCTGGGGCAAGCCGCGCTGGGCGCAAAGCGAGCATATCCAGCACGCCGTGCACGATGCCCACGGCCACGACGACCACGCGCATGACGATCACGCGCATGACGATCACGCGCATGATGATCACGCGCATGATGATCACGCGGCGGACCATCACGGACACGCCGCCGATGGCACCGGCGGTTATCACCCGCACGAGAGCCCGTGGGTCATGCTGACCCCGCTCATCGTGCTGTCGATCGGCGCGGTGGCGGCGGGCTATGTATTCAAGACTGCCTTCCTCGACAGCCCCGGCTTCTGGGCCGGCTCCATCGCCTATAACGAGGCGCTGATGCACGCGATGCACGAGGTGCCTTACTGGGTTAAGTATTCGGCCCTGGTGGTGATGCTGCTGGGCCTTCTCACTGCCTGGTACGGATATATCCGCAACCTGCGCTTCCCCGGCATGGTGGCCGACCAGCTCGGCCCGATCTACCGCTTCGTCTATCGCAAGTGGATGTTCGACGAGTTGTACCACTACCTGTTCGTGGTGCCCTCGTTCTGGCTTGGCCGGATCTTCTGGCAGAAGGGTGACGTTGGCCTGATCGACCGCTTCGGCCCCGATGGCGCGGCCTGGATTGTGGAAAAGGGCGCGGTGGTCGCCAAGAAGGTGCAGTCGGGCTACCTCTATTCCTATGCACTGGTGATGCTGCTTGGCCTTGTCGCCGCAATCAGCTGGGTGATTTTCGCATGAGCGGCTTTCCCATCCTGTCCGTAATGCTGCTGGTGCCCCTGCTGGGCGCCGTGGCCTGCTTCTTTGCCGAGGCAAAGGCGGCGCGCACGATTGCGCTTGTCGTCACCCTGGTGAACCTGGCGCTGGGCATTGTCCTGTGGCTCAACTTCGACATTGGCGGGGACCAGTGGCAGTTCGTGGAGCGGGCGAACCTGTTTGCCGGCTTCCAGTGGGCACTGGGCATCGATGGCATCGCGCTGATGCTGATCCTGCTCAGCGTGTTCCTGATGCCGATCTGTATCCTTGCCAGCGCTTCGATCGAGAAGCGCGTGGGCGAGTACATGGCAGCCTTCCTGTTCATGGAAGTGCTGATGATCGGCACCTTTGCCGCGCAGGACCTGTTCCTGTTCTACATCATGTTCGAGGCCGGCCTGATCCCGATGTACCTGATCATCGGCATCTGGGGCGGTACGGACCGCATCTACGCCAGCTACAAGTTCTTCCTCTACACTCTGCTCGGTTCGGTGCTGATGTTCATCGCCATGCTGTGGATGGCGAACGAGGCGGGGACGACCGACATCCCCACACTGATGCAGTACGATTTCGCGCCCAGCGTGCAGACATGGCTGTGGCTGGCCTTCTTCGCCAGCTTCGCGGTGAAGATGCCGATGTGGCCGGTCCACACCTGGCTTCCGGCTGCGCACGTGCAGGCCCCCACGGCCGGCTCGGTGATCCTGGCCGGCGTGCTGCTTAAGCTGGGCGGCTACGGCTTCATCCGCTTCAGCCTGCCGATGTTCCCCGAAGCCAGCGCCCAGTTTGCATGGCTGGTGTTCGCCCTGTCGATGGTGGCGGTGGTGGTGACCAGCCTGATCGCGCTGGTCCAGCACGACATGAAGAAGCTGATCGCCTATTCCTCGGTCGCTCACATGGCGATCGTGACCGCCGGCCTGTTCGCCTTCAACGTGCAGGGGCTGGAAGGCGCAATGATCGTGATGCTTTCGCACGGCCTGGTATCGGGCGCGCTGTTCCTGTGCGTGGGCGTGATCTACGACCGCCTGCACACCCGCGAGATCGACCGTTACGGCGGCCTGTCGATCAACATGCCCAAGTACGCGCTGTTCTTCCTGTTGTTCACCATGGCCAGCATCGGCCTGCCGGGTACCAGCGGTTTCGTGGGCGAGTTCCTCTCGCTCGCCGGGATCTACCAGGCGTCGAGCGTGGTCGCCTTCGTCTGCACCACCGGCATCATCCTGGGCGCGGCCTACATGCTCTACCTCTACCGCCGTGTCGCTTTCGGCGAGCAGAAGAACGCCGATGCCGCCGCCATGCCGGACCTTTCGATCCGTGAATGGGTGATGCTCGGCCCGATTGCCGCTGCCGTGCTGTGGATGGGCGTCTATCCCGAAAGCTTCATGGCCCCGATGCGGGCAGACATTGCCGCACTCGATGCGCGTCTTGCCCGGGCCAAGCCGGAAGGCGACGCGCACCTGTGGATCGGCGAACCGGTGCCCGCACAAGCAACTGACAACTCCGCGCACGGGGGAGCGCACTGATGGATATCTCCACTTCCCTGGGCCTGGTCATCCCCGAACTGGTCCTGACCGTTTCGGGCCTCATCATGCTGCTGTTTGCCGCATGGGGCGGAAATGGCGCGAGCCGTTCTGTATCCATCGCCAGCTGCGTGGCATTGGGCGGGGCTTTCTTCCTCGTCGCACCCACGGTTTGCGCTGGCCTGTCTGGTCCCGACACGGTGGCCTTCTTCGGCCAGCTGCGGGCTGATGCCTTTGCCGGCATTGCCAAGCTGATGATCTATGCTGCCGCCGGCGCAACACTGGTTGTCGCGCCTGCCTATTTCGAGCGGATCGGTGCGATGCGACCGGAACTGCCGGTACTGGTGCTGTTCTCGGCCGTGGGCATGAGCATCATGGTTTCGGCGACGGACCTGGTCTCGCTCTACATCGGCCTCGAACTGACGAGCCTTGCCTCCTATGTCCTGGCAGCCTTCCTGCGCGATGATGACAAGTCTGCCGAAGCGGGCCTGAAGTACTTCGTACTCGGCGCGCTGGCCTCGGGCATCCTGCTGTTCGGTGCCAGCCTGGTCTACGGCTTCACCGGTACCACCAGTTTCGCCGGCATCAGCCTGGCCATGGCCGACGGACTGTCCAACGGCATGCTGTTTGGCCTGATCTTCGTGATGGCAGGCCTTGCCTTCAAGATCAGTGCCGTGCCGTTCCACATGTGGACGCCGGATGTCTACGAAGGTGCGCCGACCCCGGTTACGATGTTTTTTGCCAGCGCGCCCAAGGTGGCGGCCATCGCGCTGCTCGCCCGGGTCTCGCTCGAAGGGTTCGGCAGCCAGGCCGCCGCCTGGCAGCAGATCGTCGCCTTTACCGCCATCGCCTCGATCGTGGTGGGTGCCCTGGGGGCCATCGGGCAGCAGAACATCAAGCGGCTGCTTGCCTTCTCCTCGATCAACAATGTCGGCTTCATCCTGATCGGCCTTGCCACGGCCACCTTGGCGGGGGCCAGTGCCATGCTGGTCTATCTGGTGTTCTACGTGGCGATGACCGTTGCAAGCTTCGTGGCGTTGCTGATGCTCAAGGATGCCGAGGGGCAGCCGCTGGAGACCTTCGGCGACATCAAGGGCCTGTCCACCACGCAACCGGCGCTTGCCTGGTGCCTGCTGCTGGTCATGTTCAGCCTTGCCGGGATTCCGCCGCTGATGGGCTTCTACAGCAAGCTGGTGGTGTTCCAGGCGGCGGTGGAAGCGGACCTCATCGCGCTCGCCGCCATCGGCATCGCTGCCAGCGTCATCGGTGCGTTCTACTACCTGAAGTTCATCAAGGTGATGTTCTTTGACGAACCGGTGGACCGCGCCGTGGGCATCGGCGACAAGGCGCATTGGGCGCTGCTTGTCATCGGCACCCTGGTGATCTCGCCGGTGGCGTGGCTGGCGACCGGGTCGATCGGTTCGCTGGCTGACATGGCTGCGGCCTCGCTGCTGTTCGCGGGTTGATCGAGACCGTCCCACAGACCGGATCGACCAATGCCGATCTGCTGGCCCGCCTGGCTGCGGATGAGCGGATCGAGGACGGGTACTGGCTGCGCGCCGAAACGCAGACCGGGGGCAGGGGGCGCAGTGGCAGGGCCTGGCTCAGCCCGCCGGGCAACCTCTTTGCCAGCACGGTCATCAACTTGCGGTCGGGCGATCCGGCGGTTCCTACCCTCGCCCTGGCCGTGGGCCTCGCTGTCCACCGGCATGTCTGCAATTCGCTGATTCAGGGCGGCAGCCCGGAAGTAATGCTCAAGTGGCCGAATGACGTCCTGGTGGGACAGGCCAAGATCGCCGGGATACTGCTGGAACGCTCCGGGAATGCGGTTGTTGCCGGCGTGGGGCTGAACATCGCATTCTCACCGGATGTGCCGGGCCGGGATACGACCTGCATCAAGGCACAGAACCCCGGTTATGAGGCGGACGCCGGATCAGCACTTGGCCTGCTGGCCCCGATCATGGCAGAGGAACTGGAACGGTGGCGTGCCGAAGGCCTGTCGCGCCTGATCGAACGCTGGCAGGCTGCAGCCCATCCGCCGGGCACGCGCCTGGTCGTGCACGGCCCATCCGGTGACAGGATCGCCGGCACCTATCTGGGCCTTACCGGCGATGGAGCCTTGATCATGCAGGACGATAGCGGCACTCACCGCACGGTCCATGCAGGTGACGTGATGCTGGAGAAGGGCTGATGCTGCTCGCGGTTGATGTCGGCAATACCAACGTGGTCTTCGCGATGTTCGACGGGGAACACATGCGCACGCGCTGGCGCATCGCCACCGACCCGCGCCGCACGGGCGACGAATATGCCGTCTGGCTGGTGCAGCTCATGCAGATCGAGGGGATCGCCCGCGAGGAGGTGACCGGCATGATCATATCCAGCGTGGTCCCCCGCACGCGCCACAACCTCGACGTGCTGGCACGCAAGTACTTCGACGTGGAGCCGTTGTTTGCCGGAGAAGGGCGGGCGGCATGGGAGTTTTCCATCGATGTCGACGAGCCACGATCGCTGGGCGCGGATCGCGCGGTCAATGCCCTGGCCGCGCACGCAAAGTATCCCGGCGACCTGATCGTGATCGATTTTGGCACTGCCACCACCTTCGATGTCGTGGATTTCAACGGTGCCTACAAGGGCGGGATCATCGCGCCCGGGATCAATCTCTCGCTTGATGCGCTTGTTTCGAACACGGCCAAGCTTCCCCGCATCGCCATCGAACAGCCACGCGGGACCGGCGTGATCGGCCGCAATACCGAGGACCAGATGCTGATCGGCGTGTTCTGGGGCTATGTGGCCATGATCGAAGGGCTGGTTGCCCGATTGAAGGCCGAGATCGGCCGTCCGGCAAGGGTCATCGCGACCGGTGGCCTGGCGGTGCTGTTCGACGAGCACAGCGACATATTCGATGACGTTGATGGTGACCTGACGCTGCAGGGCCTCGCCATGATCGCAGCGCGCGCCGGAGTTTCATGAAGAACGATTTCACCCCTGAAGACGAATTGCTGTTCCTTGCGCTTGGGGGATCCGGCGAGATCGGCATGAACGTCAACCTCTATGGCTGCCGGGGCCAGTGGCTGATGGTGGACCTGGGGATGAGCTTCGGCTCGCAGGAGTATCCCGGCACCGAGCTGATGTTTGCGGACCTGCAGTTCATCGAGGAGCGGGCCGACGACCTCATCGGCATTGTCCTCACCCACGCCCACGAGGACCATATCGGCGCGATCCCCTATTTCGCCGCCGAGTTCGAGGTCCCCCTCTATGCCACTCCCTTCACGGCGGACCTGATTACCCGCAAGCTGGAGGAAGCCGGACTCGTCGACCAGGTCGAACTCATCGTGATCGAGGAGGATCACGGATCCATCGAGATCGGGCCGTTCGAGATTACCTACCTGCCGCTTGCCCACTCGATTGCCGAGGGTAACGCCCTTTTGATCGAGACACCTTTCGGGCGCGTGTTCCACACTGGCGACTGGAAGCTGGACGAGGAGCCGATCATCGGCGAGCCGACCACCGAGGCCGAACTGCGCGAGATTGGTGACGAGGGCGTGCTGGCGCTGGTGTGCGATTCCACCAACGTGTTCAATCCCGCCGCTTCCGGATCCGAGGGCGCAGTGTTCCAGGGCCTGCTTGCGGAAGTACGCAAGCATTCCGGCCGCCGCGTGCTGGTGACCACCTTCGCCTCCAACGTCGCACGGCTGCAGACCCTGGCGGAAGTGGCCGAGGAAACCGGGCGACGCCTGTGCATTGCCGGCCGCTCGCTGGAACGGATCATCGAGGTGGCACAGGCCAACGGCTACCTTGCCCATCTGCCCGCGCTGGTCGATTTCGATACCGCGATGAACCTGCGACGGGGAGAAGTGATGATCGTGGCGACCGGCGGGCAGGGTGAACCCCGCGCCGCGCTTGCCCGCATTGCTGAAGAGAACCACCCGCTGTCGCTGGAGGAAGGCGACGTGGTGCTGTTCTCCAGCCGCGTCATTCCCGGCAACGAGCTGGCCATCGGCCGCATCCAGAACCAGCTCGCCGAGCGCGGTGTGGTTATGGTGAGCGATCGGCAGAGCCTTATCCATGTGTCCGGCCACCCCGGCCGGCCCGAACTGGAAGCGCTCTATTCGTGGCTGCGGCCGGAAATCCTCGTGCCCGTCCACGGCGAAATGCGCCACATGATGGAGCAGGCAAGGCTGGGCAAGGCCTGCGGTATCCCGCTGCAGGTGGTGCAGAAGAACGGCGATATCGTGCGGCTTGCACCCGGCAGCCCGGGCAAGCTGGCGCAGGTGCCGAACGGCCGCCTTGTCCTTGATGGCGATATCATTGTCCCGGCCGATGGCGAGGCGATCACCATGCGCCGCCGCCTGGCGCGCGACGGGCTGCTGCTGGTCGTGCTGGAAAAGGGCGGGGCGGTGCAGGTGGAAGGCGTTGGCCTGCCCCTCGACGAAGATTACCCGGCCTTCGTGGCAGAGGCCGTGGCCGATGTGAAACGGGCGCTTTCCGCCCTGCGCGGTGCCGCTGCCCGCGATCGGGAGGCCATCAGCGAGGCCGCCCGCCTTGCCGCCCGCCGCGCCGCCCAGCGTTGGTCGGGCAAGAAGCCGCAGACCCGTGTCATCCTGCCGCAGGAGGCTACGCCCCAATGAAGATCACCTCCATCGTCGCGATCTACCTGCTGTTCTGGGTGATGAGCGCCTTCCTGCTGCTGCCGTTCGGGGTGAAGACCCATGACGAGGCGGGGATAGCCAAGATCCCCGGACAGGCCGACAGTGCGCCGGTCAATTTCCGTCCCGGCAGGCTGGCCCTGCGGGCGACGCTGCTCTCTGCGGTGCTGACCGGGCTCTACATCGCCAATTACATCGAGGGCTGGATCACGGTCGACGACATCAACATCTTCGGCACGCCGCCCGGTTACGGCGAAGGCTAGTCGCGCAGCCGCTCTATCGCCTGCGCCAGCGCAACGTAAAGCTTGCCGATGTCCGACGACAGCATCGTCACCGCCAGCACGTTGCCGTCCCGCGTAGACAGGATGGTGCGCAGCATTGCCTCGAAATCGTGGATGTAGCGGTTGATCGCCTCGCGAACTTCGGGGTCATGCCCGTAGACATCGCTTACAGCCCGCGCTTCGCCATGGTCGAGCAGGCGCACAGCACGGCGGGTGAATATCCCGCGATCGCCGCGCAGGTAACTGGCCCAGGCGGTATCGGCCACTTCGGCATCGAAAGCGCGGGCAATGTCGATCGAGGCAGAGTTGAGGGCTTCCGTGATCAGAGCCATCCGGCGGCTGAAATCGCCGTTGACCTGTTCCTCCGCCCGCACCCGGGCCTGGTTCACGCGGGCTTCGAGGTTGCCGGCAAGCTGGTTCACCTTGGCAAGCTGATCACGCAACTGCGATGCCACGGCGCGGCCCTGTTCGCCGGCATTGCGCGCGGCTTCGTCCAGTTCGGCAATGGCGGAGCGCGTATTCTCGCGCAGGGCCTCCTCGATCGCAGAACTTGCATCTCCGCCGATCTGCGCGGCGATCTCGCGCACGGCACCGGACTGGCCTTCGCGCAAGCTGGCCAATGCCTCGACAGAGGCCTGTTCGAGCGTTGCGAGGGCTTCGCGCAGTTCGTCGTGGGCCTGCGCGGCCAGCGCGCCCGATTGGGCAGCAATCGCGGCAAGGCGGGCTTCCAGCGTTCCAAGCGTCGCCAGCGATGCGGCCGAATGCTCGCTTGCCTGTGACACATGCTCGGCCAGCAGGCCCCCGCGGCTTTCCGCTTCGGCAATGGTATCGCGCAGGGCTGCGGCACGATCCTCGATGCGGGAAAGGCGGGATTCGGCCTTTCCGATGGCGTCGGACAGCGCACCTTCAGAATGGTCGGAGCTTGCCCGGATGATTTCCAGCAGGCGCACGCTGTCGTCGGTCAGGCGAGAGACGAAGACCCGGTTCTCCTCAAGGATTCCGCGGCTCTGCGAGAGCTTTTCCGCAAGCATTTCTATTGCTTCGCCCAGCTGTGCGTTCTGTTCGCTGCCCCTGCCGGCAAGGTTCGCCATGTTCTCGTCTAGGGCAGCAAGGCGTTGGGCCAGGGTTTCGCCGCGTTCGACAAGGCCGGTCATGTGCGCGGCATGTGCGTCCTGCCGTTCGCGGGTTTCGCGGTCGAAAGTTGCAAGTCTCTCCTGCAGGGCGGCCAGTGCCTGTGCTTCGGCAGCGGCTGCCTGATCCCGGCGATTGGCAAGTTCCACCTCGAAGGCATTGGCGCTTTCGATGATCGACTTGTCGAGCCGCTGGCCCGCTTCGGACAGGGCGTCCATGCGCCGACGGGCATTGCCGATGGCGGCCTCGTCGAGCTGGTTGATCTGCCGGATGGCATCGGCCATGCGTTCCTGCAGCTGGTCGATCGCCTCGGACCAGCGGTTGCGGGCTTCCTCCTGCCCGTCGCGAAGCCCCGTGGCGATGCTGTCAGCCTGTTCGCGCAGCGCGCTCATCCGTGCGGTCAGCAGGCCAATGGCCTCTTCCTCGTCGGCCTGGCGTGTTGCGGACAAAGTGGCGAGTTCGGCAGAAAGCTCGCTTGCCCGGCGGCGGATGGCGGCCAGAGCATCGGTTTCGCGGCCCTCAAGTTCGATGCGCAGAGCCTCGTCCTGTTGGCGCATGGTGGCGAACCGGTCTTGCGCCATACGGTCGAAGTCCTCGACCTGAGCGGTAAAGGCATCAAGCGCTTCGGCCACCCGGGTGCGGAAGGTTTCCACCTGGCGGCCGCTGGCAGTGCCGAAGTCGTTGAGCCGCTGGAAGGCGGCCACCATCTCGTCGATCTGGACCTGCGCGGTGCCTCCGGCGTGGCCGATCTGGTTGGCCACATCGCGCGCAGCATTGGCGATGACGGGTAACTGGTCGCGCAGCCGGTCCATGTTGGCCAACGCGCTGTCGCTTACCTGTCCGATGGCGTTCACCTGCTCGCCATTGTCGCGGATCAGTTCCTGCAGTTGCTCAGCGTTCTGCGACAATCGCTCTGCGGCGATGCGGCCGAGCGATTCAAGGTCGCGTGACTGGGAAGCGATGAAATCGCGGGCCAGGCTCAGCTCCCGGTTCACCACGGACAGGCGGTGTTCGAGCGCTTCCGATTCGCTCGACAGCAGCCGTGCTGCTTCGGCATAGCGTGCCGCCGAACGGGTTGAATGGCGCGCGGCGAGGATCCACAGGCCGACCACCAGCAGGACCGGGATGGACCATTGGCCGACAAGGTCGACCGCCTGCAGCGGGGTCGCGCCGAACATTGCCAGGGCGCGGTTGGCCCAGGCGAAGAAGGCCGTCCAGCCGGCAACAAGCAGGATAGCCAGTGCAGGGACCATCCAGCCGGTGCGGCGGGGCGAGGGTTCCTCCTCCTCCCACTGTTCGGAAAAAGCGTGTTCGGCATCATCGCCGGTCACGCTGGCTGAGCCGACTTGCGCTTCTGCAACCGGGGCATTGTCGCCATCGGGGGAATCGAGCGCCACGAGGTTCTTGCGTCTGGTCATGCAATGCAGGGTATCAGGCGGGAGGCACGGTTTAAACCCGCCTTAACCGCATTGGGAGCATTGCCGGGTGATGATGCTCGATCAATCCGACTTCGAAGCCAACCTGGCTGCCGCCTCCGGCGACGATGCGGGCCTGCGCGCCGAACTGGTGGCGTGCTTTCGCGCCAGCCTCGACACCCAGCGCGACCTGCTCGCCCGGGCGCGGTGCGATGGCAACTGGGAAGTATCGGCGATGCGCCTGCGCAGCCTTGGCGCTAGCTTCCATTCGGCCGAACTGGTGACGCTTGCGGAAGAGGCGCTGGATACCGCGC
>CAZTED010000096.1:6258-11152 GCA_964612175.1 uncultured Sphingomonadaceae bacterium | reverse complement strand
GAACGAATACTGCGTCTTGGCCATGCAGATCGGGAAGTGGCCATAGCCCATGTCTTCCCACTGCTTGAGCTGGCTGCGCACCGACGGGGCGATCGTGACCGAACCGGCGCGGTAGATCTCGCGGCAGACGGTCTCGATCTTGTCGGCCAGCTTCATTTCGCTGGGGTAGAGCTGGTTGAAGTCCGGCGCGCCCGCATCGGCCTTGGCCGCCACGATGTGCGCCAGTTCCTCGGCACCTGCGCCACCTTCGGCCCAGTGCTTGCAGATCACCGCCTCGGCACCGTATTCCTTCGCCATCTCCACGATCACGTCGAGCTCGGCCTGGGTGTCGAGGTAGAAGTGGTTGATCGCAATGGTCGGCGTGATGCCGAACTTCTTCACGTTCTCGATGTGGCGGCGCAGGTTGACCGAGCCCTTGCGCACGGCTTCCACGTTTTCGCCGCCGGTAAGGTCCTTCTTGGCAACGCCGCCGTTCATCTTGAGCGCGCGCACCGTGGCGACCAGCACCACGGCATCGGGCCTGAGGCCGGCGAGGCGGCACTTGATGTCCATGAACTTCTCGGCGCCAAGGTCAGCGCCAAAGCCGGCTTCGGTCACGACATAGTCGGCCATGCGCAGCGCGGTCTTGGTGGCGATCACCGAGTTGCAGCCGTGGGCGATGTTGGCGAAGGGGCCGCCGTGGAGGAAGGCCGGGCGGTTTTCCAGCGTCTGCACCAGGTTGGGCAGGATCGCGTCCTTCAGCAGCACGGCCATGGCCTTCTCGGCCTTGATGTCACGGCAGAACACCGGGGTCTTGTCGCGGCGGTAGCCGACGATGATGTCGCCCAGGCGCTTTTCCAGGTCTTCCAGGTCGCTGGCAAGGCACAGGATGGCCATGATTTCCGAAGCCACGGTGATGTCGAAGCCGGTTTCGCGCGGGAAGCCGTTGGACACGCCGCCCAGCGGGCCGACGATCTGGCGCAAGGCGCGGTCGTTCATGTCGATCACCCGGCGCCAGGTCACGCGGCGCAGGTCGAGGTCGAGGCTGTTGCCCCAGTAGATGTGGTTGTCGACCATGGCCGACAGCAGGTTGTGGGCGCTGGTGATGGCGTGGAAGTCACCCGTGAAGTGCAGGTTGATCTCGTCCATCGGCATGACCTGGCTCTTGCCGCCGCCGGCGCCGCCGCCCTTGACGCCGAAGCAGGGGCCCAGCGAAGGTTCGCGCAGGCACAGCAGGGCCTTCTTGCCGATGCGGTGGAGCGCGTCCGACAGGCCGACCGATGTGGTGGTCTTGCCTTCGCCGGCAGGCGTCGGGTTGATCGCGGTGACGAGGATCAGCTTGCCCTGGCTGGTGGTGGGCAGCAGGGCGGTGTCGACCTTGGCCTTGTACTTGCCGTAAGGAATCAGCGCATCGTCCGGCACGCCGGCGTTCTTCGCGACTTCGGTGATCGGGATCAGGGTAGCCTGGCGGGCAATCTCGATATCGGTGGGCATCGGGCGTCCTCTCTCGTGTCTTGCGGGTCGTGACTGTCCCGCGGAGTTTGACCTGTTCGTTTCACAGGCGCGAAATTTTCGCGAATCTGAATTTGTAAGTACCCCATACAATCTAGGCGGGTCATTTCTCAAGGGGGATTCGCGTGGCGGGCGGGCCGGGAGGGGGCCGACAGACATGGGCGGTCTTGGGGAAGAATCGGCTGCCGCGCTTGTGCGGGCAGGCAGGCTGGTCTAGGTTCCCTTTTCGTTCCAGTTCATGCAAGGCGTCTATGGATCCGCTTGTCACCCTCGTCGCAACCTTCGTCGCGCTGCTGGCGGGGGCTGCCCTCGGCTGGTTCATGGCCAGCCGTCCGCTGGCGGAGATGAAGGCCCGCATGGCAGAGGAGGAGGAGAAGGCAAAGCTCCTTGTGCGCGACCTTGCCACGATGAGCGAGCGGGCCGCCCGGGCCGATGCGCTGGCGGGCGATCTCGACAAGGCGCGCGGCGAGAAGGAGGGGCTGGCCGCACGGCTTGCCACGCTGGAAGCCAATGCCGCCCATTTCGAGGAGCAGAAGCGGCTGCTGGTTTCCGCGCGGGAGGAACTGCTCAAGGAATTCCAGAACACCGGCCATGCCGTGCTGACCAAGGCGCAGGACGCCTTCCTTGCCCGCGCCGAACAACGCTTCCAGCAATCGGAGGAGAAGGGCGAGGAGAAGCTGAAGGCCCTGCTCGCCCCGGTCGGCGAAAGGCTGAAAAGCTACGAGGAGCAGGTGCAGAGCCTCGAGGCGAAGCGCGTCGATGCCTTCGGCCAGCTTGCCGGCGTGATCGAGGAGATGCGCAAGGGCCAGGAGGACGTGAAGCGCGAGGCGCAGCGGCTCGGCAATTCGCTCACCAACGCCCCCAAGGCCCGCGGCCGCTGGGGTGAGCGGGCGCTGCAGAACGTGCTGGAACAGTGCGGCCTGTCACAACACACCGATTTCAGCCTCGAACACTCGATGGAGACAGAGGGCGGGCGGCTCCGGCCCGATGCCATCGTCCATGTGCCGGGGCAGAAGAAACTGGTGATCGATGCCAAGGTGTCATTGAACGCCTACCAGGCTGCGTTCGAGGCCGATAACGACGAGGACAGGAAGCGCCACCTTGACCTGCACGCCAGGTCGATGCGCAACCATGTGCAGACGCTGGGGGCCAAGGCCTATCAGAGCCAGTTCGAGGAAGCGCCCGATTACGTGGTGATGTTCGTGCCGGGCGAGCATTTCGTGGCCGCCGCGCTGGAGCACGATCCGGAGCTTTGGGACTTTGCCTTCAGGAACGGCGTGCTGCTGGCAACGCCCACCAACCTCGTCGCCATCGCCCGCACCGTGGCGCAGGTCTGGCGGCAGGACCGGATGGCGAACGAGGCGCGCGAAATCGGCCGCATGGGGGCAGAGCTTTACGGCAGGCTCAAGACCGCGGCAGATCACCTGAGGCGGGTCGGCGGGGGGCTGGAAATGGCGGTTGCCAACTACAACAAGTTCGTCGGCAGCTTTGAACGCAACGTGCTCACCTCCGGACGGCGGATGGCGGAAAAGGGCCTGGAGATCGCCGGCGAGATCGAGGAGGTTCCCACGGTGGAAGCCCTGCCGCGATACGGCCTTGCCGATGCCCCGGAACCCGAAGACGCGCAGCCGGTTCTGGAATCCCGGACGCCCGAGGATCCTGCCTGATGACCCGTCTCGTTTTTGCCTTGCCCTTGCTGGCGCTGGTCGCCGCCTGCGATCCGGGGGAGGCGGACCGGGAAGGCGCCGCGCCGCAGGCTGAGGCATCGCCAGATGCCGCGCCCGCGATCAGCCCGGCGGAAGACCTGCTGACCCGCTACACGGCGATTGTACACCCTGGCGAATTCGCGCCGAAGGACGATTGCACCAACCTTTCGGGCGCGCCGGAATTTCGCCGGGCGCTGGCGCAGGCGGTGGTCGACCGCGATGCCGATGCGCTGGCCTCCCTTGCCGATCCGGCACTGGCCCTGGATTTTGGGGGTGGCGCGGGCATCGACACCTTGCGGGCGCGGCTGGTGGATCCGGATTATGCCTTGTGGGATGAGCTGGAAAGGCTCCTGCCGCTGGGCTGCGCTGCGGGAGAGGACGGCAGCACGATCATCATGCCGCACTACTTTGCGCAGGATCTGGGCGATCGGGATGCCTTTACCACCTTCGTGGCGCTGGGTGGCGACGTGCCGCTGCGCGCCTCGCCTGCACCTGATGGCGAAGGTCTGGACAATGTCGGCTGGCAGGGTGTGCAGGTGGACGGTTATCCGGACGAAGGCGCGCAATTCACGCAGGTTACCGCCGCAGATGGCAAGGTCGGTTATGTCGAGCGGGCCGCCTTGCGCAGCATTGTCGACTACCGCCTGCTCGCCAACCGCATGGACGATGGCTGGAAGATCACCGCGCTGATCGCGGGGGACTAGCAGATCACCTCGCCCTAAGGCTTGCGTACGGCCTCCAGCCGGTGGCCGGAACCGGTCAGCGCCAGCCGGTTGCCATCCACGGCGATGGCCGCCCCGCCTTGCAGCAAGGTGCCCAGCGCCGCTTCATGCTCCATCCGGCCTTCGCAATACATCTCCGTTGCCATCAGCGGCCCGGTGGTGAGCGTGCTGCCGGTAACCGACCAAGTGCCTCCAATGCGGTTGCACCCGGCGCTGGCGGACAGGTTGTCGTCGGCAAAGGCCAGCATCGATCCTTCGGCGGCCGGCGTCCCGTCGATCGTGATAACCTGCCAGCTTGTGCCGGACAGGCCAACCGTTGGTTCGGCTGGCGTGGTACAGCCTGTGACGAGCAGTCCGGCGGCAAGGGCGGCGGCGAGGGTGGTGCGGTTCATGCGGCGATTTTCCTTCAGGCAGGATTGCCAGCGACTGAACGGATGCGCCGTTGCGGCCTTAGTCCTCCAGGCTTGCCAGCACCTCATAAGCCAGCACTGCCGCCGCCACCGCCGCATTGAGGCTGTCGGCGCGCCCGCGCATCGGCATGGTCACTCGCAGATCGCAGGCCGCCTCGTAATCCTCCGGTAGACCCCGCGATTCGTTGCCCACCAACACGAAACACGGGGCAGCATAGGGTGCGCCGCGATAGGGGACGGCATCGCGCAAGCTGGCGGCCACCAGTTGCCCACCCTTGTCTGAATCAGGGCCAGAGCGCAGCCACGGCAGGAACTCGCCCCAGCTGGCCTGCGCCACTTTCTGTGTGAACACCGCCCCCATGCTTGCGCGCACGGCTTCCACGCTGAACGGATCGGCGCAATCGTCGATCAGGATCAGCCCGCCGGCCCCCACGGCATCGCCGGTGCGCAGCATGGTGCCAAGGTTGCCCGGATCGCGCAGCGCCTGGGCCACCAGCCAGATCGGTGCGGACGACCGGTCAATCCCCGCCAGCGAGGTATCGAACTCCGCAAAGACGCCCGCCAC
>CAZTED010000096.1:0-6158 GCA_964612175.1 uncultured Sphingomonadaceae bacterium | reverse complement strand
GGCCTTGACCGTGGGATTGGAAAAGCCGGTGATTTCGCGGCGCATGGCCAGTGTGCCCCGGCCTAGCGATCTTCGCCGAAGCCGTCTTCGACCATGGCGACCAGTTCGGCGAGCCGCGCTTCGGCATCGGCGCCTTCGACGCGGATTTCCACCGTGTCGCCCTTGGCCGCGCCCAGCATCATCAGGCCCAGGATCGATCCGCCTGCGGCTTCATGCCCGTCCTTCGCCACGGTCACCCGCACCGCCTCCATGGCTGCCACGGCACCCACGAACTTGGCACTGGCACGGGCGTGCAGCCCGCGCTTGTTGACGATGCCGACCAGCTTGCTTGCTTCTTCCAGCGGAACCTCCCCCAAGGTTGTCTGCTCCAGATCGGAAGCCTTATGCATCCTGGCCCAGGAATTCGGAAGCCAGCGTGATGTAATTACGCCCGGCATCGCGCGCGGCGGTGGCGGCCTTGTGCAGGTCCAGCTCCTTGCGGGCGCCAGCAAGACGGATCAGCATTGGCAGGTTGATGCCGGCGATCACTTCCGTGCGGCCACGTTCGAGCAGCGAGATGGCAAGGTTCGAGGGGGTGCCGCCGAACAGGTCGGTCAGGATCACCGCGCCCGATCCGCTGTCCACGGCATCGATCGCGGCGGCGATCTCCTCGCGCCGCTGCTCCATGTCATCGTTCGGGCCGATGCACACGGTGGCGACATCCACCTGTGCACCAACCACATGTTCCATGGCGTGGACGAATTCCTCGGCCAGGCGGCCATGGGTAACCAGAATCATGCCGATCATGGGCGTTCGCAACTCGCAAAGGGGATGTGGGGGGTGGTGCCTGTCATCATGGTTGGCGTCACGGAACCTGCGCCCCTTCGACCAGTTCGGCCGCGCGGGATCCCAGGTTTCGGTGAAGGACAGTGGGCGAAAAGCCGGCCTGGCGCAAGGCCCCGGCCATCCGCTCCGCCGTATAGACCGAGCGGTGGCGGCCACCGGTGCAGCCGAACGCGATGTTGAGGTAGGTCTTGCCCTGCGCGGCGTAGTGCGGGAGCAGTTCCAGCACCAGGTCGCGCATCCTGCCGAAAGCCGATTCGAACACCGGGTTGGCGGCGATGAATTCCCCCACCGGCGCATCCAGCCCGGTCTGGTCCTTCAGCCCCGGTTGCCAGTGCGGATTGTCGAGGAAGCGCATGTCGAACACCAGGTCGGTGGCCGGCGGCATGCCGCGCGAATAGCCGAAGCTGGATACGATGACCGTCATCTGGCCCGGGGCGCTGTCGCCGAACTGCTCGCGGATCCGCTGCTTGAGGTCGTTGACGGTGAAGTCGGTCGTGTCGATCAGCACGTCGGCCCAGCGGCGCAGGGGCGAAACCAGCTCGCGTTCGGCCTTGATGCCCTGCGGCACCGGCATGTCCTGGGCCAGGAAATGGCGGCGGCGCGTCTCGTCGAAGCGGCGGGCGAGCTCGGCCCCCGCGCAATCGAGGAACAGGGTGGTGATCTCCAGGTCGCACCGTGCGGTCAGGCGCTTGACCAGTTCGATGATCTCCACCGGCACGAAGCCGCGGGTGCGGCAATCGAAACCGAAGGCCATCGGATAGGGGCGGGCCTGCGGGTCGAGCAGCGGCTCGATCAGCTGGATCGGCAGGTTGTCGATCGCTTCCCAGCCAAGGTCTTCCAGTTCGCGCAGCGCCGTTGTCTTGCCTGCGCCGAGCATGCCGGTGACGAGCAGGATGCGCTGGCGGTCCACGGCTGGCTTGCCGTTCCGGTCCTGGGTCCGAGTCTGGTCGGAATCGCTCGCCATCAGCGCGCCATTGCGCCTGTGGCGGGCAAAAGTGAAGAGGCTAGGGCCGCCATGCGTACATCCGCACGGCCCATTCGGCGCGCAAGGGGAGAGTGGCGGCATCGGGATAAAGGGCTACAAGGGGCACCCGCACGCCCATGATCTCCTCTGTCCCAGGCCCCTCGATGAAGCGCGGGGCATCGGTATCAAGCCGGATGACCAGCCCCACCGGGCCTAGGCCGGCAGGAAGGCTTGCCAATCCGACATTGCGGATTTCGATCAGCCCGGCGGTGTTGGGCGGCGGGCTGGCCCACAGCACCCCGTCGCGCCGGTCCAGCGTTACTCCGTCATCGCCAACCAGCATGGCGCCCCGGTCGATAAGGGCCAGGGCCAGGCTTGATTTCCCCGAACCCGGCTGCCCGTCGATCAGCACGGCACAGCCTTGCACCAGCACGCAGGTCGACTGGCGTACCTCAGGGGTCATGCCGCCGGCAGGTCCAGCACCAGCCGCGCACCCTGCTGCCCATCGACGCGCGCCTCCGCCCGGAGCGAGCCGGAATGGGCTTCGGCAATGGTGCGGGCAATGGCCAGGCCAAGCCCTGAATGGTTGCCGAAGCTCTCGTCCTCAGGCCGGTCGGAATGGAAGCGGCGGAACACCAGCTCGCGCTTGTCCTCGGGAATCCCCGGACCCTGGTCGCTTACCGATGCGATTACCCGGTCGTCGACCCGTTCCACTTCCACCAAGACAACGCCTTGCGGAGGCGAGAAGGAGATGGCGTTGTCGAGCAGGTTCCCGGCGATCCGTTCCAGTCGCAGCGGCACGCCCATGACCGTGTGGCTGCCACCGCTGCCTGGCAGGAGGTGGATGGATCGCCCGCCATTCTCTCCGCGCTCCTCACGCGAATGGATGAGGTTGGCGAACAGCCGGGCGATATCGACCGGGACGAACCGGGTGCGGCTGATCTCGGCATCGACGCGGCTGGCTTCGGAAATGTCGGTCACCAGCCGGTCGATCCGCTTCACGTCGTGCGCGGCAATATCCACCAGCTGGCTGCGCAGGTTCTCGTCGCTGACGCGCGGCAGGCTTTCGGTCGCGCTGCGCAGGGACGCGAGCGGGTTCTTGATTTCGTGCGCGACATCGGCGGCAAAGCTTTCCACCGCGTCGATCCGGCTGCGCAGGGCACCGGTCATGTCCGACACCGCGCGGGCCAGCACGCCGATCTCGTCCTGCCGCTCGTCCATCCGCGGAACCTCGACATCGCGCTCGCGCCCGGCGCGCACCTGCACGGTCGCCCGCACCAGCCGGCGCAGCGGCTGGATGATGGTGCTGGCAAGATAGAGTGAGAGCACGATCGAGACCGCCAGCGCCAGGGCGATGATGTTGAGCAACTGGGTGCGGGCGCTGCGGACCGACTGGGTGATGTCGGTCGCGTTGCGCGTGGTCAGCAAGGTTGCGCCATTGACGCCAACCGGCGCAGCGGCGTTGATCACCGGCGTGTCATCGGGCGCGGTGCGCAGTTCGATCTGGGTGCGCCCCTGCTCGCGTGCGCGGACCAGTTCGGGCCATGCGTTCGCATCCTGCCTGTCCGGCTCGACATATGGCGGAGGGGAGGGAGCCCCCACGGCGAAATTCACTGCGTTGTCGGTCCACCGTGCCAGGTCCTCCAGCAGCGGTTCGGCCACCGGGTCGTCGAAGCGGAAGCTGGGTTCGGCAAGCACGAAGCTGTCTGCCCACAGCTTGCCTTCGGCATCGTACATCCGCAGGCGCATCCGCTGTTCCTTGCCGATCTGGATCATCAGCGCTTCCTGCCGTGCGCGGGTGGCACCGGCCAGTGCCTCGGCGGTGATCTGCGCCTCGATCCGGGCCAGCTGGTAGCGTTCGGAAAGCAGTTGGCGGCGGTAGGAATCGAGGAAGAAAAGGCCGCCTGCCAGGACCAGCAGCGGGATCAGGTTCACCGCCAGGATGCGTGCGGTTAGCGATGGGCCAAGCGGGAAGGCCAGTCGCTCAAGCCGCCCGGCCTTGAGATCATCAGCCATCGGAGAACGAATAGCCCGCGCCATAGAGCGTCTCGATGGCGGTGAAGTCGTTGTCGATCGCGCGGAACTTGCGGCGCAGGCGCTTGATGTGGCTGTCCACCGTGCGGTCATCCACGAAGATGTCGTCCGGATAGGCCGCGTCCATCAGCTGGTTGCGGCTCTTGATCACGCCCGGGCGCGTGGCGAGGGCCTCCAGGATCAGGAACTCTGTCACCGTGAGCGAGACCGGGCGGCCATCCCAGGTGACCTGGTGGCGCGCCGGGTCCATCCTGAGGCGCCCGCGTTCCAGGATCGCGGCATCGCCGGGCAGGGCCGAGGCGAGGTCCGGCTGGCTTTCCTGCGACGGCCCGGCGCGGCGCAGGATGGCGCGGATGCGGGCCAGCAGCAGGCGCTGGCTGAACGGCTTGGCGATGTAATCGTCCGCGCCCATGGCAAGGCCGGCTTCCTCGTCCTGCTCCTCGTCCTTGCTGGTCAGGAAGATCACCGGCAGGTCGCTAGACTCGCGCAGGCGGCGCAGCAGTTCCATGCCGTCCATGCGCGGCATCTTGATGTCGAACACAGCAAGGTCGGGCGGGTTCTCGCGCAGTGCCTTCAGCGCAGTCTCGCCATCGGAATAGAGCCGCGTGAGATAACCTTCGGCCTGCAGCGCGATCGACAGCGTGGCGAGGATGTTGCGGTCATCGTCCACCAGCGCGATCGTGCGCTGGCGCTCGACGCCGCCGGCCTCGCCCTGGGCCTGTCTCGCTGCAGTCTCGCCGCTCATGCGCTGCCTTTCCGTCCCGTGCGATGGTGCCGTGTCGCAGACCTATAACCAAGGGCCCGGCGATACAATGGAAAGCGCCCCGCGCATTGATCGAAACAGTCGATTGCTGCGGTTCAGATTATCAGGAACTCCGACCGTCTCCGGAAAATTGACGAGCGGGCTTTGTGTATCTAAGGGCCAGTTCGCGATCAATCGTGGCACGTCGGGAGCCGTGCCCTCCATCCGCCGGGAGAACCTTTCAGTGTCCAAGACGCTTTCCGTTTCACTTGCCGATCAGGGGCTGGTGACCAGCGCCACCATCCACGCCAATCTTGGCACCCCGCAGCTTGTGGAACACGCCCTGGCCAATGGCGAAGGCCACCTGGCCAAGCATGGCCCGCTGGTGGTCAAGACCGGCAAGTTCACCGGCCGCAGCCCGAAGGACAAGTACATTGTCCGCGATGCCGAAACGGAAGACACGATCTGGTGGGGCAATGTGAACCAGCAGATGAGCCCGGAACACTTCGCCAACCTCAAGGCCGATTTCCTGTCCGAGCTGAAAGACGTTGACCGGCTCTACGTGGCCGACCTGTTCGGCGGTTCGCAGCCCGAACAGCGCGTCAACGTGCGGGTGATCAACCAGTTCGCCTGGCACAACCTGTTCATCCGCACCATGCTGGTGCGCCCCACGGCCGAGGAGCTGGAAAGCTTCGCTCCCGAATATACGATCATCTACCTGCCGTTCTTCCACGCCGATCCTGCGCGCCACGGCTGCCGCAGCGAGACGGTGATTGCGGTCAACTTCACCGAGAAGATGATCCTGATCGGCGGCACGCAGTACGGCGGCGAGATGAAGAAGGGCGTCTTCGGCATCCTCAACTACCTGCTGCCGGCGCGCGGCGTGATGCCGATGCATTGCTCCGCCAATGTCGGCAAGGATGGCAAGACCGCCGTGTTCTTCGGCCTGTCGGGCACCGGCAAGACCACGCTGTCCGCCGATGCCAGCCGCACGCTGATCGGCGATGACGAGCATGGCTGGTCGGACGAGAACGTGTTCAACTTCGAAGGCGGCTGCTACGCCAAGATGATCAACCTGTCGGCCGAGGCCGAGCCGGAGATCTTCGCCACCACCCGCATGTTCGGCACGCTGCTGGAAAACGTGGTGATGGACCCCGAAACCCGCGAGCTCGACTTTGCCGACAATTCGCTGGCCGAGAACAGCCGCGGCGCATACCCGATCGAATCGATTCCCAATACCTCGGAAAAGAACCTCGGCCCCGTTCCGTCGAACGTGATCATGCTCACCGCCGATGCCTTTGGCGTGCTGCCTCCGATCGCGCGGCTTACCCCGGACCAGGCGATGTACTACTTCCTGTCGGGCTACACCGCCAAGGTGGCCGGCACCGAGATCGGCGTGACCGAACCGGAAGCGACCTTCTCCACCTGCTTCGGTGCGCCGTTCATGCCGCGCCACCCCAGCGTCTACGGCAACCTGCTGAAGGAGCGGATCGCCAAGGGCGGGGTGCAGTGCTGGCTGTTCAACACCGGCTGGACCGGCGGCAAGTATGGCGTGGGCAAGCGCATGCCGATCAAGGGAACCCGCACCCTGCT
>CAZTED010000095.1:0-11184 GCA_964612175.1 uncultured Sphingomonadaceae bacterium | reverse complement strand
TCGGATCGCATCGGCGGACAGGAGCACGACGCTGGACTGGGGCATACTCGACGGATCGATCGGGCCGCGCGTGCGGTTGCTGCGAAATGCGCTTCAGGCGGCCTCGCTGGAGGTGTCCGCGCCATTCGGCCTGCCGACAGGATCGCTCACCGTGATGGCGCTGGTTTCCGCCAATCCGCGCAGCTCGCAGGCCGAACTGGCGGACCTTGCGGGCATCACCTGCCCCAGCCTTGTCGGCATCCTCGACGAGTTGCAGCGGCGCGGCTTTGTTACCCGCAGCCGCGATGAGAAGGATCGTCGCCGCAACCTGCTGCTGCTTACGCCCGAGGGACATGCGCTGCTGGAGCGGCTGTTCGCCACGGTCACCGGCATCGAGGCACCCGTGCGTGACGAACTGGGGGAAAGCGGCATGGCGCAATTGACCGCGCTGCTCGATCGGGCAATCCTTGCTCTCAACCGCTCCCGCAGCGAGTAGAGCAAAGGCCTGACGTGAGCGGCGAAAAGCCAACAACCTTCGAGATTTACCGCGCCGGAGGCAGCACCATGGACGTGCGCGTCATGGTGCAACTGGTCCTGACAGTGCGCGGCTTCCGCAGCCAGCTGGACGAGCGGTTGCGCCGTATCGGGCAGAGCGTCAGCCGGATGGAAACGCTGGCCGCGATCATGAACATGCCCGATCCCAAGTCGCAGAGCGATGTGGCGCGCCGGCTGAGGGTGGAAGGGGCCACGGTCACCCGCATGATCGACATCCTCAGCCGCGAAGGGCTGGTCGAGCGGACCCCTGCAGTGGGCGACCGGCGGGTCAACCTGCTGACGATCACGCCTGCCGGCGAGGCGGTGCTGGAAGAGATTTTCGCCACCTATGACATGATGCGCGAGCACGCTCTGGGGGATCTTTCCCCCGCCGAGCGCGAGGTACTGCACGGGCTGCTCGAAAGGATCCTTGCGCGGGTGGACCAGCCCACGGGCGAGGCCTAGATCGCCCTTGATCTTCGGTTGGGGCCGTCAGCCGACGTTGGCAGCCATCACTGCCAGCGCCCCGAGGATGCCAAGTATCGCGAGCGCCCTGCCCAGCGGGTCCTTCCCGCTGTCGCCAGCCTTTTCCAGCTTGGTGCGGAGCTTGCCTCTCTCGTCCATCCGTGTGCCCTTAGTCCCGCTTGTGAAGGTGCCACAAGGCCCGGCAGAGTCAAGCGCGGGTCCATGGGGGCTTCCCTTGGCTGCCGGCGCTTCCCATCTGTGGGACAACAAGGAGGACCAACCCCGATGATCGATGTCCGCCGCTTTGAAACACTGGGCAAGGCCGACCACGGCTGGCTCAAGGCCAATTTCCACTTCTCGTTCGCCGACTATTTCGACCAGCGGCGGATGCACTGGGGTGCGCTGCGGGTGTGGAACGACGACGTGATCGCTGCGAAGAGCGGCTTTCCGCCGCATCCGCACGCCGACATGGAAATCATCACCTATGTCCGGAAAGGCGCGATCAGCCACCGCGATTCGCTCGGCAACCAGGGCCGCACCGCCGCCGGCGACGTGCAGGTGATGAGCGCGGGCACCGGGATCACTCACGCTGAATACAACCTGGAAGACGAGGACCTGCATTCCTTCCAGCTGTGGATCATGGCCGACCGCAAGGGAATTCCCCCGCGCTGGGGTGAAAGGGCCTTCCCCAAGGAGGCGCGCGACGGCCGCTTCGTGGTTCTTGCCAGCGGGCGTGACGAGGCCGAGGATGCCGGTGCCCTGCGGATCAACGCCGATGCCCGCGTCCTGGGCGCAACCGTCAGGGCGGGCGAGGCGGTCACTTACGACCTTGGCGGCCGCAAGGGTTACCTGGTGCCGGCCACCGGCAAGGTCGAGATTGAGGGCGAGGTCGTCAACGCCCGCGATGGCGCGGCGATAGCGGACCTTGCCACGCTAACGGTAACGGCGCTGGAAGACGCCGAACTGGTGCTGGTTGATACCCGATAGGCGGCGCATCCTGTCCGGCCCTGGCGGGGAGGATCACTCGTGCCGCAGCGCCTCGATCGGGTCGAGCTGGCTGGCGCGGCGCGCCGGGAAATAGCCGAACACGATCCCGATCAGCGCCGAAATCACGAAGCTGAGCACGTTGATCGTGGGATCGAACACG
Source organism: uncultured Sphingomonadaceae bacterium (assembly GCA_964612175.1). Lineage (GTDB taxonomy): Bacteria > Pseudomonadota > Alphaproteobacteria > Sphingomonadales > Sphingomonadaceae > Alteraurantiacibacter. The sequence continues at coordinate 9,059 of CAZTED010000095.1, read as the reverse complement.
AAGGGAAAGCCCAGCGCCCCTGACAGGCCCCATGACAGCACGAAGCCAAAGGCGATGCCCAGCAGCCCGCCGAAGCAGCACAGCACCACGGCTTCGGTCAGGAACTGCAACTGCACCTCGCGCGCCAGGGCCCCGATAGCGAGCCGGATGCCGATCTCGCGGGTGCGTTCGGTGACGCTGACGAGCATGATGTTCATGATGCCGACGCCGCCCACCACCAGGCTGATCGCGGCGATGGCGGCGACCATCAGGGTCAGTGTGCCGACCGTGCCCTGCACCGTTTCGTTGATCGCGGCGGTATCGATGATGTCGAAATCGTTGGCCTGGCCTTCCAGCAGCACCCGCCGTTCGCGCAACAGGTCGACCAGCGCGTTTGTCATGGTGGCGCTGTCATAGGAACTGTCATAGCTGACGGCCATGTAGCCGATGTTGTCGTCGCCGGTGAAGCGGCGCTGGACGTTGGTCAGCGGCATGAAGATCGCGTTGTCGTCATCGCCGTTGCCGCCGACCGCGCCGCGCGTGGCGAACAGGCCGATCACCTGGCAACTGACGTTGTTGAGCCGCATCCGCTCGCCCAGCGGGCTTTCGCCGGCAAGGAACAGCTCGTCGCGCACCGTCGGGCCAATGATGCAGACGTTGGAGCCGGCTGCCATCTCGGCATCGGTGAAGCGGCGGCCTTCGTCCAGCTCGATCCCGCGCGCGTCGAGGAATTCGTTGTTCACGCCTTCCACACGGGTATCCCAGTCCTGCCCGTTGTAGATGGCGACAACGCTGGTTTCCACTTGCCCTGCAACCGACTTCACCCCGGCGACCTGTTCGCGCACGGCGATAACGTCGCGCTCGTCAAAGGGGCGGAACTGGCCGCGTTCGCCCTCGATCGGGAAGATGAAGAACACGTTGGAGCCGAGCGAGCTGATCTGCTCCTCAATGTCCACGGTCACCCCGCGGCCAAGCGTCACCATGGTAATCACCGCCGCCACGCCGATGATGATGCCCAGCGTCGTCAGGAAGCTGCGCATCAGGTGGCGGCGGATCTCGCGGAACGAGAGAAGGAGGGTGGTGCCCAGCATCAGCCCGCTACCTCGTCCAATGCGGTGCGGTCGATCCGTTCAACGAGACCGTCCTTGAAGTGGACGATGGTCTTGGCGAACGCCGCCATTTCCGGCTCGTGGGTGACCATCAGGATGGTGATCCCGGTGCGGTTAAGCTCGGCAAGGAATTTCATGATCTCGACCGAACGTTCGGAATCGAGGTTGCCGGTCGGCTCGTCCGCCAGCAACACCTCGGGATCGGTGACGAGGGCGCGGGCAATCGCCACACGTTGCTGCTGCCCGCCAGACAGCTCTGCAGGGGTGTGGTCTGCCCAAGGGACAAGGCCCACCCGGTCGAGCGCACGCAGCGCAGCCGCGCGCCGTTCCGCCTTGCCGGTCCCGCGATAGAGCAGCGGCAGTTCCACGTTCTCAACCGCCGTGGTGCGGGCCAGCAGGTTGAAGCCCTGGAACACGAAGCCGAGGTAACGCCGCCGCAGAAGGCTGCGCTGGTCACGGTCGAGCGACTGCACTTCGGTGCCAAGGAACCGGAACACACCCGATGTCGGCACATCGAGGCAGCCCAGGATATTCATCGTGGTCGACTTGCCCGAGCCCGAAGGCCCCATCACCGCGACGAAATCGCCGCGCTGGATCACCAGGTCCACACCCTTCAGCGCCTGGAACGCCGCCGGACCGGTGCCGAAGGTCTTGGTTATGCCTTCCAGCTCGATGATGGGTTCGCCGGTCACGGTCCCTCGGTTCACTCGGTCGCAGCCCGCAGCGCTGTTACCACCTTCATGCCGGGCTCCAGTTCGTCGGAGGTGACCACGGTGTGGCGCCCGTCGGAAAGGCCCGTGGTGACGATGATGGCGCGCAGGCTGCCATCGTCCTGCAGCACGTGGACGGTCTGGCGGCTGCCCGCGCCGATATTGGCGCGCTCCTCCTCCTGCTCCAGCCCGAAGTTCTCGCCGCCGGGACCGATCTGCACCCCGCCTTCTTCATCGTCAGATGGCGGCTCGAAGCGCAGGGCGCCATTGGGGACAACCATCTGCGCGGCGGTATTCTCGGTCTCGATGGTGGCGGTGGCGGTCATCCCGGGGCGCAGCAGGCCGCCGGAATTGCTCACGGTGAGACGCGCCTCGTATTCGACCACGGCGTTTGATTGCTGCTGGGTATCGGCAGTGGTGGCAATGTTGCCGCTGGCAAGGTCCACCCGCTCCACCTGTGCCGGGAACTGGCGGCCGGGATAGGCATCGACGGTGAAGGTGGCCGACTGGCCGGCCTCGACCTGGCCCACGTCCGCCTCGTCCACCTTCACGCGTAGCTGCATTACGGCAAGGTCTTCGGCCAGCACGAACAGGGTGGGGGTGTTGAAGCTGGCAACCACGGTCTGCCCCGGCTCGACCTGGCGGACCAGCACCACGCCAGCAACGGGCGAGCGGATCACCGCCCGGTCGCGGTTGGTGAGCGCGGTGGAAAGCGAGGCCTGGGCGGCCGCCACATTGGCCTGGGCGGCGGCGACATTGGCCCGCCCGCGCAGCACCGCGCCTTCGGCCGCCTCCAGTTCCTGCAGCGACGGCACGCGGCCGGCCGACACACGGTAGACCTCGCGCAGCCGATCGTACTGGGCCACGTCGACATCCAGCGTGGCGCGCGCCTGGTCCACCTGGGCGCGGGCGGCATTGAGGTTGGCGCGGCCCTGCATGATCTGGTCGTCGATCACGTCGGTATTGATGCGCGCCAGCACCTGCCCGCGGACCACCCGGTCGTTGACGTCGACCAGCACCTCATCGATCCGGCCCGATACTTCGGAACCGACCTCGACCTGGTTGGTGGGGCGCAAGTTCCCGGTGGCGGTTACCACGAGGTCGAGGCTGCGGGTCTCGACCAGTTCGGTGATGTACTCCGGCCCCTTCTCCTCGGGGCCGAACACGACATAGCCGATGGCCGCCAGCAGCACGACGAGCGCCGGGATCCAGACTGCCCGGCGCTTCCAGAAGGGCTTCTTGTCCGTACCCAGGAATGCGTCGACATCCTGCAAGGTGCTCTGGTTCGTCTCGCTCATCACTGGGTCCTGTCAAATTCTGCAGGCAGGGGGAAGTCGGCTGGATTCCACCCGCCGCCAAGTGCCTGGGTCAGCCGCACGAAGGCGCTGGCCCGGTCTGCCTGTGCGCTCACCAGCTGGTTGCGGGCCGAGAGCAGCTGGTTTTCCACCTGCAGCAGGGTCTGGAAATCGGTCAGCCCGGCTTCGTACTGGCTGCGGGCAAGCACGACGGAGTTGTCCGCCGCCTCGACCGCTTCGAGGGTGATGGTGACGCGCTGTTCGGCACTGCGCTGGTCAACCGCGGCGCTTTCGACGTCTTCCAGCGCCTCCAGGATCGCCTGCTCCCACCCGGCCAGCGCGCTGCGGGCCCCGGCTTCGGCACTGTCGACCTGCGCGCGGGTGCGCCCACCGTCGAAGATCAGCTGGCTGACGCTGGCTACCACACCCGAGGTGATCACGTCGAACAGTCCGGACAGGCCGAGCGAGCTTGAACCGAGGCTGCCGGACAGGCGCAGCAGCGGGTAGAGCTGGGCGCGGGCCACGCCGATGCGCGCCGTGGCGGAAACGAGGTTGGCCTCGGCTCCGCGCACGTCCGGGCGGCGTCGCAGCACTTCGGCGGGCGGCTCGAACCCGGCCAGCTCCACCGGCACTGGCACCGGCTGCAGGGAACGGAATTCGGCCAGTACCGGCCCCGGGGTCTCGCCCACCAGAGTGGAAATGGCATTGGCGGTGGCGGCAAGGCTGCTTTCCAGCGCCGGGATCGTCGCCGCGGTCTGTGCCCGCTGGGCGCGGGCCTGCTCCACGTCGAGGCTGGAGACAAGGCCTGCCTGGTTGCGCCACCGCGCGATCTGCAGGTTGTCTTCCTGGTAGGCGAGGGTCGAGCGGGCGATATCCAGCTGCAGGGCGATGGCGCGGGCATTGATGGCGGAGATCGCCACCTGCCCTGCGATCAGCCGCTGCAGGTCCGCCAGCGAATAGCCGGCCGCCAGCAGGTCCGCTTCGGCCGCGTCGATATTGCCGCCGATCTGGCCGAACAGGTCCGCTTCCCAGCTGGCATCGACGCCGAGAGAGAAGCCGAACTGGTCTGGCGCGTTGTCGCCCAGGTCGCGGTTGGCGCGGCCGCTGGCGCCGAGGCCGGGCAGCAGCGACGAGCGCGCCTGCACCAGTTGCGCACGGGCCTGATCGAGCCGGGCCGCCCCCTGCGCCAGGTCGCGGTTTTCCGCCACGGCCTGGTCTACCAGACGGGTGATCAGGGGATCATCCAGCAGGCGCCAGTACTGCGCAAGATCAAGCGTGGCAGGGGCCGGATCGCTTTCCGCCCAGTCGGCCGGGATGGCTATCGCGGGGTCGGGCACTGGTTCGCCGCCCGTGGCGCAGGCCGCCAGCATTACTGCCAGGGGCAAGGCTGTCCCAAGGCGAAGGAAGCCGAACTTTCCGGAAATCGAAGCCAAAAAAACCCCTCGTTCGCCCCGTGACGATCCCAACTGCGGCTTGGTGCCAGATGCCGCTTGCTCCAATTGGAACATTGTCACAAACGTTATTAGATGGCGATCCTGCCAAATCCACAAGACTTTGAAGTCCATGCACCATTGGGCAAGACCTGTTCTTTGTTTGCAACGCCTTGCCGCGACCTGGTTTGCGGCGATGGGCCTGTTGCTCGTCTGCGCTCCGGCGCAGGCCCATCCGGCGCCGTTCAGCTACCTCGACCTGCACCTTTCGGGTGACCGGATCGATGGCACGCTGACGGTGCACCTGACTGACCTGGCGCACGAACTGCAAACCGATGAACCGGCATCGCTGCTCGATCAGGGCGCATTGTCCGCGCAACAGGCGGCAATCGTCGCCATCCTCGGCCCGCGCCTCCGTATCGGGGACGGCACCCTGCCACAGGTGCAGTGGCGCGGGATCGGGATCGTGGCCGACGATGATGCCGCGCGCCTGACTTTCTCGATCCCCGCCGCGCCGCCTGCGGCCCTGGCGGTGGAGGCGGACCTGTTCCCTTACGATCCGGCGCACCAGACCTTCGTCAATGTCTACGAGGACGGGGAGCTGCGCCAGCAGTGGATCCTGTCGGCGGGGTCGGGCGAGCGCGTCCATTACGCCGGGACCACGGCCGGCGTACTGGCGGTGCTGGGCACCTTCATCCCTTCTGGCGTGCAGCACATCATGATCGGACCGGACCATGTCCTGTTCGTGATCGGCCTGATCCTGCTGGGTGGCACATGGCGGCGGCTGGCGCTGATCGTGACGGCCTTCACCCTGGGCCATTCGGTGACTTTGTCCCTCGCGGCGCTGGACCTGGTGATGATCCCGCCACAGGTGATCGAGCCGCTGATCGCGCTGTCGATCGTGGTGGTGGGCGCCGATAACCTGCTGCGCGGGGCGGAGCCTGAAAAGTCGCGCGACCTGCGCGCCTTGCTGGCGCTGGTGTTCGGCCTGATCCATGGCTTCGGCTTCGCCTATGTCCTGCGCGAATTCGGCCTTCCCGACGGCCAGCTGGCATGGTCGCTGTTCGGCTTCAACCTGGGCGTGGAGATCGGTCAGCTCGCTATCGTGCTGGCTTTCGGCCTCGCGCTCCACCTGCTGCGGCAGCGCCATCCCGGGGCGGCGCGACAGGTCGCGACAATTGGTTCGCTTGCGGTGATGGCGGCGGGTGCCTATTGGTTTGTTGACAGAGTCTATTTCTGACGGGAGCGGGATCATGAAGCGGTTTGCGGTGCTTGGCGCCATCGTATTGAGCGGTGTTGCCGCCGTTGGCGTGACCGCGCAGGGCCTGCCCGGCATCACCCCGATCGAGCATGTCAGCGGCAACGTCTACAAGATCTTCGGCGCCGGCGGGAACACCGTGGTTTTTGTTCGTGAGAACGATGTGGTGCTGGTCGATACCAAGCTGCCCAACAGCGGCGATGCGATCCTGGCCGAAGTGCGCAAGGTGACCGACAAGCCGGTGGGCATGATCATCAACACCCACTCGCACCCCGACCACATGGGTTCCAACAACCAGCTCAGGGAATTGTCCGGCGACGGGGTCACCGTGGTGGCCCACGCCAATACCGAGCGGCGCATGGAAGCCGGTGGCGGGCCCTTTGGCCCCTCCAACGTGGACGAGAGCTTCACCAACGCGCTCACCATCGGCGAAGGCGCGGACCGGATCGACCTTTACTATTTCGGCGCCGGGCACACCGATGGCGATGCCTTCGTGGCCTTTCCTGCCGCCCGCACCGTGATGGCGGGCGACATCTATGCCTGGCACATGAGCCCGCTGATCGATCCGGGTTCGGGCGGCTCGATGCTCGCCCTGCCGACCACGCTGACCCGCGCCTATTACACCATGAAGGACATCGACCACGTGATCCAGGGGCACGGCGGGGTTTCCACCTGGGAGGAGTTCCGCAGCTTCATGCAGTTCAACCGCGCGCTGGTGGCCCAGGCCGAAGCGACGGTGCTGGCCGGCGGCACGCCCGAGCAGGCGCTGGAAGCGCTGCAGCGCAATCCCAGCTTCGCGATCTTCCTCGATCACCAGATCAAGGAAGGGCTGGAGTATGGCGGCACCCCGTGGAGCCGTGCGCTGATCAACCTTCGCGTTGCCTTCCAGGAACTGCGCGGCGAGCCGCCGCAGCTGATCATGGGCATCCAGGACCCCCACGCGCACTAGATGATGGCCGACGACCGGGCAGCCCTGCGCGCGGCGGCCACGCCGGGAACCGGGCTGTGCACGATCACCCATATCGAGGGCAGCTTCTCGCGCCGGCTTGGCGCGCAGCTGGCGGTTGCGCCTGACGGCACGGTTACGGGCAGCCTCGCCGATGGCTGCCTGGAGCGGCAGCTGGCCGCCGAAGTCCTGGCCGGGGGCGAGCGGCGGTTGATGCGCTTTGGTGCCGGTTCCCCTCTGATCGATTTCCGCCTGCCATGCGGCAGCGGCCTCGACATCCTTGTCGATCCGGCACCGGACCATGAGGCTTGCGCCCGCGCCGTGGCCGCGCTCGACCGGCGCGAGGCGGCGAGCCTCGCCCTGCCGCTGGGGCCGCTGGCCGAACGACACTATAGCCCCGCCTTGCGCCTGCTGCTGTTCGGCGAGGGGCCGGAGCTGGAGGCGCTGGCCATGCTCGGCCGCAGCGCCGGGCTGGAGGTGGAAACCTTCAGCAAGGATGCTGGCAACAGGGATGGCGGCGCCGGCCTGTCGCTGGGCAGGGCCCCGGCCGGCGTGCCGGTGGACCCGTGGAGCGCCGTGATCCTGCTGTTCCACGATCACGAGTGGGAGCAGGCGATCCTCGAATGGGCGCTGGCAACGCCGGCCTTCTTCATCGGCGCGCAGGGCGGGCGGCCAGCCCGCGAGGAGCGGCGCGAGCGGTTGCTGAAGGCGGGGGTGCCCGAAAGCGAGCTGGCCCGCATCGCCAGCCCGATCGGCGTGGTGCAGCACAGCCGCGAGCCGCTGCCCCTGGCGCTGTCGATCCTGGCTTCCGTTGTTGGTGAATACGAGGCCGCGCATCCCCATGCCCTGCTGCGGACCGCCTGAGGCCGCGCCGCTCGTCGCCGTGCTGGCGGCTGGTGCGGCCAGCCGCTTTGGCGCCAATGGCTATGGGGCAAAGCTTGATGCCATGCTGGCGGGCAAGCCGGTGGGCCAATGGGTGCTGGATGCCGTGGCCGATGCCGGCCTGCCGCACGGAGTGATCGTGGTTGGCCCGCAGATCCCGGCCTTTGCCCGGGCGAGCGGCTGGCCGCTGCTGGTGAATGACCGCGCTGCCGAGGGGCTTGGCACATCGCTTGCCATGGCGGCCGCCCGCGCGCTCGCCGCAGGGCGACGCCTGCTGGTGCTGCTGGCGGACATGCCGCTTGTCGATGCGGCCTACCTGCAGGGCCTCGTGGCGGGGGAAGGGGCCACGGCGACAGCCTGGCCGCAAGGCAAGCCTGGGGTTCCGGCCTGCTTGCCGCCAGCCCTGCTGCCGGGTCTTGCGGCCTTGAAGGGCGATGCCGGGGCCGGGGGCATCCTGTCCGCCAGTGCCGGGGTCACGCGCCTTGTCCCGCCGCCGCACCTGCTGCTCGATATCGACCGGCCGGTGGACCTTGCGGCGGCCGAGGCATGGCTCAGCCGGCGCGGGTAAGCACGGGTTCGCCGCCGCGCCTGACCTTGATGTGGCTGACCAGCCCCTGGCGCAGGGTATAGGTCACGATCACCCGCACATCGAGAAAATCGCCTTTCGACAGCGGCCCGACAACGAAATCAGGCGCATCGGCAATGGCGGTGAAGCGGCTGGTGCAATCGACCACCAGCCGCTCGTCGGCAGCGTCGAGCGAATGGATCGTCAGCGTCTCGCGCACCCGTTCGAACATGGCGGTATAGAAATCCGCGATCCCTTGTGCGCCGTGGATCGGCGGCAGGGTGGACAGCTCCAGCACCACGTCATCGGTGTAGAAGCGGGTATAGCGCGCCGGATCGCCGGCGGAAAAGGCGGCGGCATAGGCGTGGTAGGCGGCGACCTGGCTGGGGTGCGAGCCCAGCGGGGGGATCGTCGACACCCCTCGTCCTTCGGGCCAGGTCATGGTCTTCAGGCGCCAGACCTGTCCCATATCGTTCAGGATGTAATGGGCGAGGAACTTGACCGTGATGGAATCACCGGGAAACAGGTGCTTGAACGGGAAATCCGGCCGTTCCTTCGTCGCATGGAAATCCATGTCGATCTCGGCAAACAGGTGATTGCCAGACTGCACGTAGTCGACGATGCGCGGGCATTCGCGCACGCCATCATGCGCCCAGGCGAGGAACCGGCGCATCCCCTCGCGGCCTTCAAAAGTGCCGCTGCCGCTTTCCATCGCGCAGTCTTCGGCAAACCAGCGATCGACCAGCACATCATCATCGCCGGTCAGGAAATCGGCGATATAGGCGTGATAATCGAAGGTCATGGCGGGAACCCTATCCCAGCCCGCAGGCCGCCGCCAGTTCGCCGATGTTGCCGATCACCAGGTGCGGCGTTTTCTCCGGCGGC
>CAZTED010000094.1:0-11211 GCA_964612175.1 uncultured Sphingomonadaceae bacterium | reverse complement strand
GCCTTGGGCTTGCGCACTTCCTTGTTCGACTTCTTCTGGCCTTTGGCCATTGCCTGTTCCGATCGGTTCGGGGGAGGGCACGGCGGAACGCCGCGCGGGAACAACCTCTACCACGCGGGCGCGGTGGCACCTAAGGGTTTGGTGGGGTGGGAGGCCCCTGCACCCGAACCCTTGCCGCCCGCCATCCTCAGTCGAACAGGTACCGCATCCTGACGCTGACCGTGCTGCCCGGTTCCAGCGCCACCAGCGAGGAGGCGAAGCGCGGCATGCCGCCGGGGTTGTTGGACACGGCCACGCCTTCTGTCGGCATGCCGATGAAGTTCTGGTTCAGGCGGCCGTTGCGGTTCTCGTCGTGGAACACGGTCACCGCATATTGCCCGGCCTGCGGCAGGGGAATGGTGACGCGCATGGTCCGGGCGGTGACGGGATAGGTGTGGCGGGGCACGCCGTCGCCTTCCCGGCAGTCGGGAAAGCCGCGCCGCTCACGCCACAGGCACACCACCAGCTGCCCCTCGGCCGATCGCAGGTCGGTGACCGAGACAGTCACCACGGAGCGCGGCTGGGCCTGGCTTGCGGCAGGAAGGGCCAGCACCAGTAGCAGGGCGGCGGCAAGGGCGGGGCGGGTCATGCGGCGGCTCCGTGGCGGGACTATGCGTCGAAGGGCGCAGAATAGGGGGTACGCCGGATGAAGAGAAGCTGAAGCGATGCAGGACCCTCCCCGTCTGGCCTTCGCTGTCTGCCATGTCGAGCCTTTGGTGCCTTGGGGCGATGACGCTTGTGACACGGTGTCTGGTCTGGCATTAAGGGAGTGGCCTCCCGGAATGGACAGGCCGAAATGGGATCGCTTTTACCAACCCTCACACAGGAGGACAAAAGCCATGCCAGGAAAACCCATCACCCTGATTGTCGCCACGCTTGCCCTGTCGGGATGCGCGCAGGCCGACAGCGAGCCGGAAGCACAGGTGCTCTATGACACCAGCCGCCAGTGCTTCTTCACCAGCCAGATCAACGGCTATTCCGAAGCTCCCGACAGTCCGGAGGGACGCGATCGGGTGATCGTCCACACCGGCCCCAACGACAGCTGGCTGTTCGAAAGCTTCGGCCCGTGCAGCGAACTCGATTTTGCCCAGGCCATCGCGCTTGATACCGACAATCGCACCAGCATCTGCACCGGGGCAATGGAAACCCTGATCGTGCCGCGCTTCGGTGGCCCGGCAGACCGGTGCCAGGTGCGCCTGCTTGGCAAGGTGATCGAGCCGGCCGACTGAGCCTCCGGGCCGGCACCGCCCAAAGGCCCGCTGGCGGCGAAGGGAGGAGCGCGATAGCCGCAGTTGTATGATACTGCGCTCTGTCCCCGCCTTCCCCCGCTGGCTTGGCCTCGCCGGCCTGCTGCCGCAGTTTGCCTGCGTGGCGGCGGTTTCCAGCGGGGTCGGCGAATGGAAGTGGACCGCGCTCGCCGCCGGCTGGGCCTATGCCGCGATGATCTTCAGCTTCCTGGGCGGCATGTGGTGGGGGATTGCCGCCACCCGCCTGGCACAGGGCAGCCCTGTGCCAGGCTGGCTGTGGCTGGCATCCGTCGCTCCCAGCCTCATCGCGCTTGGCACGTTCATGCCGTGGGTCTTCGGCCATCCCTGGCCCGGCCCGTCACTGGAAGTGCTGGGCGTGGCCCTGCTGGCAAGCCCGCTGGTCGACCGGAAGCTGGGCAACCTCGCGCCCTCCTGGTGGATGCAGCTGCGGCTGGTGCTGTCGGTGGTGCTGGGACTTGCCACGCTGCTGCTGGCGGCGGCAGCCTGAGTAGATTTCAACCGGTTCGGGCCAGGCGCACCAGCGCGGTGTCGAGCGCCTGCAGGAAGCGCGAGCGGTCAGCCCTGGAGAATGCAGCTGGTCCGCCGCCCGGCCCGTCTGCCCCGGCGCGCAGGTCGGCCATGATTGCGCGGGTGGCGATTGCCCCGCCGATCGACCCGGCAGTGAACGGCTTGCCATTGTTGCCGATCACCGTGGCCCCGGCCTTGAGGCAGCGGTCAGCCAGCAGGATGTCGCCGGTGATCACCACGGATCCCGGTCCGGCGCGTTCGGCGATCCAGTCGTCCGCCGCGTCGAAGCTGCCCGATACCACCACGCGGGTAACCAGCGGGCTTTCGGGGATGCGGAAGGGGGCGTTGCTGACCACCGTCACCGGCACGCGGTGGCGCAGGGCCACGCGGTAGATCTCATCCTTGACCGGGCAGGCATCGGCATCGACCAGGATGGCCAGCGGCGCGGCGGCAGGCACGGCAGGCAGGGTCAGCGCTTCCGCACGAACTCGGCACGCAGCACGAGGCCCTTGATGCCCGGATAGCGGCAGTCGATCTCCTGCGCGTCGCCCGTCAACCGGATCGAGGGGATGAGCGTGCCGCGCTTGAGTGTCTGGCCCGCGCCCTTGACGTCGAGATCCTTGATCAGCGTCACGGCATCGCCATCGGCCAGCACGTTGCCGACGGCGTCGCGCACTTCCACCGTTTCGGCAGCCATGCGCCGCGCCGCCAGCTCGGAAGCCGGCAGCCATTCGCCGCTGTCCTCGTCGAACACATAGTCCTCTTCACTATCGGCCATTTGCTGTTCCCGGTTGCCTGTTGCCGGATGGCGCATGGCACCAACGGCCGCTGCAGGGAAGCAATCGTTAGGTAAACTGGCCCTTGCGTGGTATGTGACCCGTGCTGACGTCGAATATTGCGACGGACTTCGGCTTTTGACGACCGCTTCCCGGCCTTGATGGCCTGCTGGCGCAAATTGGACGACGACTTCCTTTCTCTGGACGAACTGACGCACTTCCGGCCCGGATGTCCCGGGGCGGCGTACACGTATCCCAGAAAGGAATACACCATGGCCCAGACAGGCACCGTAAAGTTCTTCAACACCGACAAGGGCTACGGCTTCATCCAGCCTGACGACGGTTCGTCGGACAGCTTCGTCCACATCACCGCGGTCCAGGCTGCCGGCTGGTCGAGCCTCGACAAGGACCAGCGGGTCAACTTCGAGATCGAGCAGGGCCGCAATGGCAAGGCCAGCGCGGTCAACCTCTCGGCTGCTGACTGACGCTGCCAGAAGGCCGGGCGCGTGGGCATGTGCCCTGCGCCCGGCCACGCTGCCCGAAAGGAGCAGTACCATGAACCAGAACTATCAGTTCCTCGATACGCGCGCGCGCGAGGCGGAAGCGGAGGCCGAGAAGGCGACGCTCGCCAATGTGCGCGAGCGTGCGCTCCGCTCTGCCGCCACATGGCGTGGCATGGCCGACCGGGCGCTGAAGCTGGAAGGCGATCGCGCCCGCGCCGATATCGACCGGCTGGCGCGCAAGCTGGCGGCTGACCAGGAAAACGATGCAGACGGCGATGCGGGCCAGCGTGCCGTAACCGGCACGCTCCCCGCGCAGGGTGCGGGCCTGCACAGCGACAGTTAAGCCGGAAGCCCGGCTCGCCCACTAAGGCAAGCATATCCGGGGGCACAGGCACTGGCAGGCAGGCAAGGCAGGCGCTATGGCCTGGCCATGCGCAACCTGCTCCTGCTACCCATATTGGCCCTTTTTCCAGCCACCCTCCTCGTGGCCTCCTGCGCGCAGCCGGAGCCCGGCGACACCCTGCCGGGCAATATGCAGGACGAACAGCCATTCGCCGCAATCGGCGAGGACGAGGCGATCCGCATAATCGGCACCGAGCCGTTCTGGGGTGGCGAGATCACGGGGCAGGTGCTCACCTGGTCCACGCCGGAAGATATCGAGGGCCGCCAGGTGCCCGTCACCCGCTTTGCCGGTCGCGGCGGGCTGGCGTTCAGCGGCCAGATTGACGGCCAGCAAATCGACATCGCAATTACCCCGGCCACCTGCAGCGACGGGATGAGCGACCGCACCTATCCCCTTGTTGCCACCGTGCAGCTTGGCGGGCAGCAGCTGCAGGGCTGCGGCTGGACCGGCAGTTCCCCCTATTCCGGCGGCGAATGACCCGCCAGCGCGTGGACAATCCGGGCCAGAGCGGCGGCCATCGCCTGCATGGGCAGGCTGGCGGCTGACTGCGCGGCCAGCGGGGTTCCCGAAAGGGCCGGCAGGTGGACGAACAGGACCTGCGTGGGCAGGCCATGTTCGACCGCCCGCGAAAGGGCATGGCGATAGGCAAAATTGCACAGGTACTGCCCGGCATCGTGCGAGATGCGGCAGGGCGCATGGCGTTCCACCAGCGGTTGCAGGCGGGTCAGGTCGATCCCGGTCTGCAGGGTGGGGCCTTGAGCGGGTTGCGGCACGAAGCCGGCGGTATCGGGCTTGTCCGGCGCGCACAGGGCACTTGCCTGCATTTCCAGCGCGACCCCTTCGGCAAGGTGCGAATAGCCGGTCAGCACAAGGGCTGCGGGCGGATCGGCCAGCAGGGCATCGATGGCCGGGCCGATGCTGCGGTAATCGACATCGAGCAAGGCCAGGCGGGTGCCTTGCGGCAGGGCCTGCGGGGTGCCGGCAAGATGGCCGACGAGCGCCTGCGTGGGGTTCTCCGAGACGCCTGGAAAGGCGCGGAAACCAGTGAGCACCGCGGGGGCCATTGTGCTTCCTGCCGCTTGCCGGGGCCGGGTCAGAAGGTGCCGGGCGCGTAGTGCTGGACAGCGTCGGGACGATCCGGCTGCAGCAGGACAGGCCCGGTGCGCAGCGGGATGGTGGTACGCGATGCGGTGCCGGCGGTCAGCGATGTGCAGCCGCGCCCGCCAACGAAATCGAGCGCGACCGACAGCATGTTGTCGCGCCGGTCGCCCAGTTGGTAGCGGATATCGTCAAAGGCGCGGCAGGTGTTGGGCACTGTGCTGGCAAGGCCGGTGTAGTAGTCTCCCTGCCGGTCGGCGTTCTCGACCCTCAGGGCCACCACGCGCAACCGGTCGTCGCAGGCCGCCCGATCCAGCGCGATCTGGCCCACCGGCTTGCCGAAGGTGTTTTCCCCTACGATCGCCAGGGCCGTATCGGGCAGGTAGGGCTGCATCGAATTGATGATCATCTCGCTGGCCGATGCAGTGCCTTCGCTGGTGATGAAGGCGATCTTCGTGGGCTGGATCGATTGCGGCTGGGCGGTGAAGCGGTAGGTCGAATTCTCGCTGGCCTTGCTTGGCCGGAAGGTGATGTAGTCGAACACCTGGCCGCCAAGGTTGCGGCCCATCAGGTCGCCCATCAGCTCGGCAATCGAGATCAGCCCGCCGCCGTTGTACCTCAGGTCGATCACCAGTTCGGTGACGCCGGCGGTACGGAACGCCTGGTAGGCGGCGCGCAGGTCCGGCTCGGCCGTGTCGATGAAGGTGCGAAGGTTGAGGTAGCCGACCTGCCGTCCGCCATCGTTGATCACGCTGAAGCCATAGCGGTTCGAGACCGGGTCGAGCGCATAGTCGGCCTTGGCCATGCTCACCGTCCGCTCGATCCCGCCGGCATCGCGCACGCGGAAGACGCGGGATGTGCCGGGCGTATCGGGCCCCATGGCATCGATCACGGCAAAGGCCCCGCCACTTGTCATGAGCGAGGTGACGGTCTGCAGGTTCGCTTCGGTGGTGCCGATGGCCAGCAGTTCGGAGCCGCGGTCGATATTCTGGCCAAGCGCCGGCGTGCCTTCGAAGGTCTCGATCACGAACACCCGCCGTGCGCCTGTGTCATAACCCAGGCGGAAGCCGAAGCCGGCGCTCTCGCCCGCTTCGAAGAAGGCGTTCTCTTCCGCGATGGAGGTAATGTAGGTGAAGAACCGGTCGCGTGACTGGGCACGGGCCGGGGCGACCAGCGCATCGATATAGCCCTGCAGGTCGGTATAGGCGGCCTTGTTGACCCCGGTCGCCAGCAGGTCGGGAAACAGGTACCATTCCTGCATCTGCGCCAGCACCCAGTCCTGCCGCGCGGACAGCGAGCAGGTGGCCGATGTGGGCGTTGGCGTTGGCGTGGGGCTGGGGGTGGGCGTGACCCCGCCACCGCCGCCGGTCGGCCCGGACGCTCCCCCGCAGGACGCGAGCATCGCCGCGCAGGCGATGGCAAGGGCGGTGCGCGAGGTTTTCATGGGCAATCCGTTTCCAGCAGGCGGGAGACCTTGTTCAAGGGAGAGGCTATCGGTGCTCCGGTCGGCTGGCAAGGACGCGTCAAGCCGTTTCGGACTGAAAACATGTGCGCAATTGCCCTCGAACTGCCGCGGATCGCCGCAGCGCCCTTGCCAAGGTGGCCCCGAGTGGGCAAATCGGCCCTCCCAGCCCCGGGGAGAGGGGTTGGCGCGCCAATGCCGGCCCCCACGGGCCGCCTGCCGGAGGAAGCTGGAAGTCCGATGCCCGATACCGTGCCTTCCTGGCTGGCCAAGGCCCTGTGCAAGCCCGGTTCCGGCCATGCCGGCCTGGTGGCGGCGCGGCTGGCGGCCGAAGGCGCGCTGTCGGCAGAGCAGCTGGGCAGGGGCGGCTTTGCACTGATCAGCGCGGCCTTTGCCAATGGCGAGGCGCTTGATCCCAGCTTCACCGCGGACGAGGACGATTCCGTCGCCCCGCCGCTGGAATGGACGGCGCCGCCGCCCGGTACCGCCGAACTGGCGCTGATCGTGGAAGACCCGCACGCCATTACCGGCAAGGGTGGCGACAGGCCGTTCTGCCATTGGGCGGTCTGGGGCCTGGCCGGCCAGCGCGGCAAGCTGCTGGAAGGCGAAACGCCGCCGCGGGTGGGCAAGAACAGCTTCGGCAATTCCGAATGGCTGCTGCCCGATCCGCCCACGGGGGCGGAATCGCACGATTACGTATTCCAGCTCTTCGCGCTTGACCTGCCGCTCGTGCTGATGCCGGGGGCAAGCCGTGAGGACCTGGTGGAGGCCATTCGTGGCCATGTCACCGCGTTCGCGCTTCTGACCGGGACCTATGCCCGGGAGGAAGGCGGCGATTACGACTGGGACGACGACGAGGAAGACTGAATCTGAACACCGCCGCATCCGGCGATTATTTGTGAAGGGAAGGAAAGAGTTATGGCTGCCAAGAACAACGCGCTGAACAAGCCGGTCACCCTGTCGGGCGATCTCGAGAACGTGATCGGCAAGGGTCCGATGACCCGCGCTGAAGTGACCAGCAAGGTCTGGGAATACATCAAGGCCAACGGCCTGCAGGACACCAAGGACAAGCGCCAGATCAACCCCGATGCCAAGCTGGGCGCGGTGATCGGCAAGGACCAGATCTCGATGTTCAAGATGACCGCCGCGGTGTCCAAGCACCTGAGCTAAGTCATCCGCCTCTCGGGGCAGGACTTTACGGACGGGCGGGAGGCGAAAGCTTCCCGCCCGTTTTGCATGGCCTGCCCGTGATTGCTGGTCGGATCGGGTGGCAATGCTGCTTGCGCCCGCCATGGGACTGGATTCGCCTATGTGAAAACTTCACCCATGCGGAAAAGCCTGTTGCCGCGCCCCCTCTTGGCTGGCACAATCCGGCCACCACATGAAAGGTGCGCGGCCCCCCAGCGCCGGCGTACGAGAGGACAGGACCGGATCATGGCTACCATCGTCGGCGGCGTCGCCACGTCGCATACCCCCACCATCGCCTTTGCCAAGGATGCGAAGAAGTTCGACGACCCGGTATGGAAGCCGATCTTCGACGGCTACAAGCCGGTGCAGGACTGGTTCCGCGCCAAGAAGCCCGATGTCCTGATCTATATCTACAACGATCACATGACCTCGTTCTTCGACCACTACAGCCACTTCGCGCTGGGCGTGGGCGAGAGCTTTGCGGCAGCGGACGAGGGCGGCGGCCCACGCGACATCCCGGCGATCAAGGGTGACCCAAAGTTTGCCGAACACGTCGCCCGGGTGATGGTCGCCAACGAATTCGACCTCAGCTATTTCCAGGGCAAGGGGCTGGACCACGGCGCCTTCAGCCCCCTGTCGGTGATGGTCGATCATGACGATGCCATCGGCTGGGCGGTGAAGCTGCTGCCGGTGGTCTGCGGCGTGCTGACCGTGCCGCTGCCCACCGCCCGCCGGTTCTACAAGTTCGGCAAGAGCCTGCGGCAGGCGATCCTCTCATACCCGGAGGACATCAAGGTAGCGATCGCCGGTACCGGCGGCCTGTCCCACCAGGTCCACGGCGAAGGCTGCGGGTTCAACAATCCCGACTGGGACCACGAATTCATGGACCGGCTGGAAAAGGACCCCGAAAGCCTGCTCGACATGACCGTGGCCGAACTGGCGAAACTGGGCGGCTGGGAAGGTGCGGAAGTCGTCATGTGGCTGATGATGCGCGGGGCGCTGTCGGCTGACGTGGAATGCATCCACAAGACCTACTTCCTGCCCTCCATGTGCCCCATCGCCACGATGATCCTGGAAGAACGCACGCCAGATGCGCCGGTGGAAGATCCCGCCATGACCCGTGCCCGGGCGGACCGCGACTATGTCGGCGCCGAGGAGATGGAAGGCACCTATCCCTTTACCATCGAGCGCAGCGTCAGGGGCTTCCGCCTCAACCACTTCCTCCATTCGCTGACCCAGCCGGACATGCGCAAGCTGTTCCGCGAGGACGAGGAAGCGGCCTACGAGAAGGGCGGCCTGACCGAGGAGGAGCGTGACCTTGTCCGTCGCCGCGACTGGATCGGCATGATCCATTACGGCGTGATCTTCTTCATGTTGGAGAAGCTGGGCGCGGTTACCGGCATCGGCAATATCGACATCTATGCCGCCATGAAGGGCATGACCGTGCCCGAGTTCCAGAAGACCCGTAACGCGGCGATAAACTATGGCGTGGCGGGCAAGGAGAAGTAGGGGCGGCCTTCTTCATCCCTGACCTTCGATGGCCTTTGCGAAAAGGGCCGGCAGCGTTGATCCGCTTGCCGGCCCTTTTTCCGTTTGACCGCGCTCAAGGATCGTAAGCACCCCATACAATAGCCAAGCCTGCAAGCGGCCTGTCGAATCGGGTCCGAGGGAGAGCACGCATGGCCACGATTGTCGGCGGTTTCGCCGTTTCGCACACCCCCACCATCGCCTTCGCGCAGGATGCGGGCAAGCAGGACGATCCGGTGTGGAAGCCGATCTTCGACGGGTTCCAGCCGGTCATGGACTGGCTGGCCGAAGTGAAGCCGGACGTGATCGTCTATGTCTACAACGATCACATGACCAGCTTCTGGATGAAGCATTACAGCCACTTCGCCATCGGCATCGGCGAGGAATACGCCGCGGCAGACGAAGGTGGCGGAGCGCGCAAGGTGCCGCCGATCAAGGGCGACCCTGACTTCGCGCAGCACCTGGCCTTCGGTATGGTGGCCGACGATTTCGACCTGTCCTACTGGCAGGGCATGGGGCTGGACCACGGCGCGTTTTCGCCTCTGTCGGTTCTCCTGCCGCATTCGGACGAGGCCGGCTGGCCGTGCCGGATCGTGCCGCTGCAATGCGGGGTGCTGGAACTGCCGATCCCCAAGGCGCGGCGGTTCTGGAATTTCGGCCGCAGCTTGCGCCGCGCGATCCAGAACTATCCGGCGGACATCAAGGTGGCGATCGCCGGCACCGGTGGCCTGAGCCACCAGGTCCATGGCGAACGGTGCGGGTTCAACAATGTTGAATGGGACCACGAGTTCATGGACCGGCTCGCCACTGATCCGGAAAGCCTGGTCGACATGCCCGTGGGCGAACTGGTCAGGCTGGGCGGCATGGAAGGCGCCGAGATCGTGATGTGGATGCTGATGCGCGGCGCGCTGGCGCCGAAGGTGAAGGAGCTGCACCGCAGCTTCTTCCTGCCCAGCATGACCAGCATCGCCAGCATGGTGTTCGAGGATGCGGAAGCCGACCCTTCACCCGAGACGAAGGAAGAGTACGCCAGCCGCATCTACTGGGACGTGGCCCCGGCGCTCGATCTGGAGGGTACCTATCCCTTTACCATCACCCGCAGCGCCAGGGCATGGCGGATCAACAATTTCCTGCACACCATCGTGGAGCCGGCGTTCCGCGCACGGTTCAGGGCCGATTTCGAGGCCCTGGCCGACGAATACGCCCTGACCGATGAAGAGAAGCGCCTGATCCGCGATCTCGATTGGATCGGCATGATCCGGTACGGCGTGATCTTCTTCAACCTGGAGAAGCTCGCCCCCGTGGTGGGGCTGGGCAACATCGACGTCTATGCGGCGATGAAGGGGATGAGCGTCCCGGAATTCCAGAAGACCCGCAATGCGGCGATCAACTATTCGGTCGAGGCAGAACCGGTTACCTGACAGCGCCTATTGCGGGCCGAGACCGAATTCCTGCCGTTCCCGGTTGATGTAAGGGCGGCACAGCTCCCCGATCTTGATGATGTAGACCGCAACGGGCGACATGCGTTCGAACTGGGGCTGTTCGTAAGCCGAGGAAATCTGCGCCGCGAGCACGGCGGCCGTAACCCGCTGTTCGATCAGGCAGCGGGTGCGCCCGCGCTTGGCCAGCGCCTCGACCAGTGAATCATCAACGTAGGAATAGTTGAGGCTGTCGTTCAATCCCTGGACATAGGCCGCCTTGGCCTCCGGGGTGAGCGCCAGCCAGCCACCGCGGGTGTTGACGAATCCCTCTGCCGCCGCGGGCGATGGCACCATGCATGACGCCGCCAGTACCAGCGCTGCCCCCCATGCCGACATTCTTCCCGTGCTTGCCATGTATTCCCTTTCCCCAGGTCGCCTTCCCCGGATCGCGCGGGGTCGATTGCCCGGATCCGGGCTGTCCCGTGTGCCCCTGATGCAGCAATCGCCGGCCAGCCCAACCTAGTAAAGCCCCTTAGTGACAGGGCAAGCGCAGATGTGCGACTTCCCTGCGTGGATTGTCAGGAAAGAGTATTCACTCTGGTCTGAAAAGCAATGCAGCGTTGCGGAATTGGGGGAAGCAAGCCGCAAGCCGAGTACAAGAATACGCGATTACCCTTAGGTCTTGAATATCTGGTGCGATGTCGAATGGCATTTCCGCGCCGGTGTATTCTTGACTCAAAATTCCGATCAAATGTCATTCAATCTAGTATCAACACACAACTGACTTTGGAGATTACAATGGCGAGCGTGAAAAGAACTTTCCTGTGCAGCACGGCCGTGGCGGCCCTGTGTGTTGGTGCGCCTGCTGCTGCGCAATCCAGCGTGGCTTTCACGATCGATTATCCTGACGATGCAGCTCTGCTCAATCAGCATGATGCTGCCATCGACCAGCTCCAGGACGACGTGAACACGCTGCAGGCCGACGTGGGCGCGCTCGAAGCCAATGACCTGGTGCAGGA
>CAZTED010000093.1:0-11283 GCA_964612175.1 uncultured Sphingomonadaceae bacterium | reverse complement strand
CTGTTGGGGGTCTGGTTGCCGATGAACTGCGGCAGCTGCGACACGCCGCTGATCAGCGCGCCGGGGGACAGAGTCTCGATCTCGCTGGCCTGTACCACGGTAACCGGCACGGGTGCCTGCATGCCGTCCGATGCGATGCGCGACCCGGTGACCAGGATGGTGTCGCTGCTGCGCTCGCCATCGGCGGTATCGGCTTCCTGGGCGGCGGCGGCATTGGCTCCGATCACGATGGCCAGTGCGCTGGCCCCACCTGCCAGCCAGTTGCGCGCGCGGCGCGCGTCGTTCCGTGTCAGTGTCATTATCGGTGTTCCTCCCCACGAGATCTGCTGTCTCTGGCAGGGGAAATGCCGCTTGCCCTGCGACAAAGCAACGAACCGCAAAGTGATGACAACCCATTCAGGAAAGGTTATCACAAGTCAGGGGGACCGATAATGCCCAACCTGCCATTCACGCTTCGCCAGCTGGATATCTTCGCCAGCCTCGCAGCCACTCGCAGCTTCCGCCGCAGCGCCGAGCAGCTGGGGATATCGCAAGCTTCCGTAAGCAACCAGATAAAGGCGCTGGAGGAGCAGCTGGGCCTTGTGCTGCTTGACCGGGCGCCGGGCCGCAAGCCGACCCTGCGGCCGGATGGCATGGCCTTCCTCGACGATCTGCGCCAGTTCCATCGCGCTGCCGAAGTGCTGGCCGGATATCGCCGGGAGGCGCAGGAACCGGTGGCCCAGACGCGCCGTTTCCGCGTGCTGGTAGGGCAGGGCATGTTCGATGCCTATGTCCGGCGCAAGCTTGATGCCTTCTATTCGGACCATCCGCTGGTCGAGCTGGAGTTCGAGGCGCAGTTGCCGTTCGGCAAGCTGGTGCGCGCGGTGGAGCGCGGGCAGTTCGACTTTGCCCTTATCAACCAGCGCGCCGACCAGCCGGACCACGGCCTGTTCCGCGAGCTGGCTGTGGTTCGCGGCGGCATTTACGGCCACCGCAAGTTCGCCGAGGGCAAGACCTTGCCGCTGACACCCGAAGAGCTCAACCGCATGCCCTTCATCCTGCCAAAGGCCACCAGCCAGCAGGAGCGCGAGGTGATGCGCAGCTACGAGGGGGCTGGCATCTACCCGCGCCACATTATCGGCCACACCCAGTATTACGACGTGATCGCAGCCATGCTCGAACGCGGGCTGGGCATTGCCTCCTTTTCCTCTGCCATCCTGCCGGCCTCGATGCGCCAGGACGTGGTCCTGCTCTATCCGATGCAGGACTGGCGGATGCTGTGGTACCGCAAGGACGACCGGCCAGATGCGCAGGCCGCCGTTGTGGAGCACTTCCTTGTGACCAGCGTGATCGATGATCCGGACTATCCGGCGCTCAGCCGCCACTGGCCGCAATAGGGCATCCGATCAGAAGTAGCCCGCCTGTTTCTTCTTTTCCATCGACGCGGCCTCGTCGTGGTCCACGGCGCGGCCCTGCCGTTCGGACGAGGTGCTCAGCAGCATTTCCTGGATCACGTCCCTCAGGGTGGCTGCCGCGCTCTCGGTTGCGCCTGTCAGGGGATAGCAGCCGAGGGTGCGGAAGCGCACCAGTCGCTGCGAGATGGCATCTCCAGGGCGCAGGCGCATGCGGTCATCGTCGACCACCAACAGCAGTCCGTCGCGCTCCAGTACCGGCCTTTGCGAAGCGAGGTATAGCGGAACGATCGGGATATCCTCGCGCAGGATGTACTGCCAGATATCCAGCTCGGTCCAGTTGGACAGCGGGAACACCCGGATCGTCTCCCCCTTTGCCTTGCGGGCATTGTAAAGGTTCCACAGCTCCGGGCGCTGGTTCTTGGGGTCCCAGCCGTGGCTGGCCGAGCGGAACGAGAAGATCCGTTCCTTGGCCCGCGCCTTCTCTTCGTCGCGCCGGGCCCCGCCGAAGGCCACGTCGAAGCCATGCCTGTCCAGTGCATCCTTGAGGGGGTCGATCAGCATCATCTGGGCATAGACGCCGGTGCTGCTGTCGAAGGGATTGATGCCCTGCGCTTCGGCTTGCTCGTTGCGGGCGACCAGCAACTCGAAGCCATACCGCTGCGCCATCCGGTCGCGGTGGGCGATAAGGTCACGGAAATCCCAGCCTGATTCGATGTGCAGGAACGGGAACGGCGGTGGCGAAGGAAAAAAGGCCTTGGCGGCAAGGTGCAGCATCACGGAGCTGTCCTTGCCAACCGAGTAGAGGAACACGGGATTGTGCGCCTCTGCCACCACTTCGCGCATGATGTGGATCGATTCCGCTTCCAGCCGGTCGAGATGGGTCAATTCCTTCATGGCGCAACCTGTCGTCAGGCGGACTGGCGGGCGAAATAGTCGGACCGCATCACTTCCACGTCCGACAGGAAGGTTACGCCGGGCCGCTTCTCGAACAGGCGGGCAAGGCCGCGCGCGACATCGGTGATCGCCTTCTCGTCGGCCACACCCACGAACATCACGAGGCCGCTCTGGTCGTTGAAGATCGTCTTGCCCTGGTGGAAGCCGCCGTGGCCCATGCCGGCAACGTCGCGGATCATCGTCCAGCCGCCCACCCCGGCAGCGCCAAGCAGTTCCTCCACCACGGCGTGGTCCTCCGCCATCAGCACGATCTCGATCTTCTTCAGCCGGTGCAGGCTGAGCCCGCCCGCGGTACTGCCAGGAATGCTGCCGGTCATTGTAGGGGGCCTTTCGTGAGGGGCGTTCGGGAATAGGTGGCGCAGCCGGAGGATTCCTCGTCGTCGCGGCGCCAGCGCAGCGCCTGCCCGGTAACCGGGTCGATCACCACCAGGGTGACCCAGCCGTTGCCGAACAGGCGGCCGAGGATGTCGTTCGAGGCGACCACTTTCTCCACCCGCTCGAACGGGGCGAGGACCACGGTGGTCAGGCGCAGGGGGATGTGGAACGGAGTGCCGTCATCGGTGAACAGTGACTGGCGCGGCAGGCCGATCTTCAGGTCGCCGCCGTTGCCCTGCAGCACACCGATCCCGCCGACCACGTTCTGGGTCACCTTGTCGCCCGAACCGTAGACCTGGTTGTCGATGGTGGAGAACAGGTACTGGCAGTTGATCCACTGGCCCACCACCATCGGCGCGGTGAGGATGGTGGCCAGCGCGGACCCGTCGGCATCGCCCAGCCAGTCATAGCTGTGCAGAAAGGCGCGGCCGTCGAGGTCGATCGCGCGGGTCAGCGTGCGCGGGCCGACGATGAAGGCGGCATTGCGGGCAAGACCCCACTCGGGCCGCACCTCGCCCCAGTGGGCGGAACCGGTCACCAGGTCTTCAGCGCTGCGGCCAAGCTGCACGGCGCGCCGTTCGCGGTTGGCCTGGCCGGCGCGGGCAAGCGCGGCGGCGAGCCGGTCCAGATCGGAATGGTGGCTGGCGGGCACCTGGCAGCGGTCGAACAGGGTCACCGCATCGGTGGTGGTGTCATGCTCGCCAGCGACGAATACCGTGGTTTCGGGAACCGCGATCCCGCGGGCGACAAGGCCGCTGCGCACGTCGGGATCGTTGAGCAGGGCGGCAAGGATGCGGGCGTTGGAACCGCCTGCGTGGCCGCCGCAGGCCCCGCAATCGAGCGCGGCGGCATAAGGATTGTTCACCGCGCTGCCGCCATGGCCCAGCAGCACCACCAGCCGGGCGGTGTGGGCAGGCAGCCCGGTAAGCCGGAACAGCGCCATGGCATAGCCGACCTTTTCGTCCAGCGTGAAGGCCTGCTGGCCATCGCAGGAAAGCGCTGGTGCCAGCGCCTCGTGGCGCCGGGGGGAGAGCTTGCCGGTAATCGTGCGGACGAGGCCAGGGGCCATGGTGCGCGCGGCCATGACCAGTCCGGCGAGCGGCCCGGTGGCCTCTGCCGCGGCAAAGGCGGTGGCGCTGCCTTTCTTGGCCGTTTCGAACAGTTCCGCCGCCTTGCCGGCGCGGGCCTGGCTGGCGGCAAAGGCTGCCGCCGTGGCCTCGCGCCCCTCGGCCGGGGTCTCTGCAATGTCGTGCTGCGGGGCCAGCAGGACCGGCAGCAAGCGCTTGCGTCGGGCATCGCCGAACCGGTGCAGGGCAATCGGCAGCCCGAAGAACCCGGCATAGCCGAGCGTGTCAAAGCGGCCCTGCGCCTCGATCGCGCGGCGGAACGGTTCGGACCGCACATCGATGCAGAACACCAGCTGCGCATCGGGCACCTCTGCGACAGCCAATTGGGTCGCGCCGGCCTGCAGCTTTGGCACCAGCGCGTTGCGATAGGTCCATTCGGCTGCGGTCATGAACACCGCTCCGAGCGCGCCATCATCCATGCCGGCAATGGCGTTGAACTGCTCGCGGCTACGCGTGTGCAGGCCGGAGAGGTCCGCATCGGCCAGGCCGAAGTGCGCGGCAAGGGCAGGGCCGGCATCGACCGGCGGGTAAGCGGACGGGGACGAGACCACCTCGCACCGCTCGAACAGCAGCCACAGGGCGATGAGGTCCGCCATGCCCGCAGGCGCGCCTTCGGCATAGGCGGGATCGGCGTTTTCGCGGCGCCAGCGGATATGGCCGGCCCAGCCGGGCAGGCGCGCGACGTGGGTGGCAAGCCAGTCCTCCTCCTCGCCGGCGGGCACACGCAGCGTGGCAAGGGCTTCGGCAATGGCTTCCAGCGGATCGCGCGGAACGCTCAGCAGCAGTTGCCGTCCGAGGGCACCTGTCAGGGCCTGGAACTGCGGATCGTGCGGCAGGGCGGCCAGGACCGCGCGATACAGGCCCAGCTCGCGGTGCGGCAGGGGGCTGGCGGCCTGGCCCTGGTCGAAGAAGGCAGCGCACCACTTGGCAATGCAGGCGGCAGCGGGCGAGAGCGCGACGGGCACATCGGCGGCGGCGGCTGCCGGCAGGTGCAGCAGCCGCGCCAGCAGCAGGTCCAGCCGTGATACGTCCGGCCCCACCAGTTCGAAGGCCTGCTCCAGCCCGCCAAGGTGCTGGATCGCCGCGTCACGCAGCAGGTGTTCGTCGACATGGCCCTGCGCCATCAGCCTGCGCCATTGCGCCAGCGGCAGGTTCTGCCGGGCGCCGAAGCGGCGGCTGGCCAGTTCCACGGCATCCGCGAAAGGCAGTTCCTCAAGCCCGGCCAGCGGGTTGACCGCAATGGCGCTTTCCAGCGGCCATGCCGGCGGCACGCTGCGGGCAGCCATGGCAACGATGCCGGCGACTTCCGCCCGGGTCAGGATCGGGTCGACGGCGGTGAGCGGGGCCATCATGTTCATTTGGCTTCTCCCTTTGCGGCCGGGGGCAGGGCACCGGCGTTGATCAGGTGGACGTAAAGCGGCAGCGGCAGGCTGCGGCCGCCGGCAAGGCGCCGCTGCTGCCAGGCCCAGGCGCCGAGGAAGGCGACGAGCAGAGCCACGAGGCCCCATTCGGGCACCAGCATGGCGCCGTCCGGGCCGGTGGCGTGGGCCGCCACGGCAAGCCCTGCCGCGTGGAAGGCGACCAGCGCGGCGACCATGCCCGCCAGCGCCAGCTTTGCCTGCAACGGCAGCCTGCCACCCAGACAGGAGGCGAGCGTTGCCATGGCCGTTGCCAGGCCCAGCAGCAGCGGGACAAGGCTCGCCTGCCCCTGGCCGAAGCTGATGACCGACAGCGCCACGCCCAGGGTGCCTGCGGAAATCGCCAGCGTCGTGCCGCCGGACAGCGGGGCGGGCGTGCCGGCCTGCTTCATCCCGATTGCCGAGCCCGAGCCGAGGAACAGCCAGGCCTTGAACAGCCCGTGGGCGATGATGTGCCACAGCGCCGCAGCATAGGCGCCAAGGCCGCAGCTCATGATCATGAAGCCCATTTGCGAGACGGTGGAGCCGGCCAGCGCCCGCTTCACATCCGGTCGCACCAGCATCACGCCGATGCCATAGATCGCCGCGGCAAGGCCCACCGCCACCGCAACTGCCCGCGCTGCCGGCGCCGCTTCCATCACCGGTGCGAAGCGGATCAGCAGGAACCCTCCGGCATTTACCAGTCCGGCGTGCATCAGGGCGGAAACCGGCGTTGGCGCGGTCATCGACGACAGCAGCCATCCGGCAAAGGGAGGCAGTGCGCAGCGGACCGCGGCGGCCACGACCAGCAGCAGGGCAACCAGCGCCACGAGCGGCGGCGGCATCTGCCCTGCCGCCTCCAAGGCGGCATCGATCCGGACGGAGCCTGCCTGCCAGCCGAGCAGCGCCAGCGCCGCCACCAGCGCTGCGTCACCAGCGATAAAGGTCATCCGCGTGCGCCGCGCGGCCGCGACAGCCTCGTCCCAGCCAGTGCAATGGCCGACCAGGGCCGCCAGCAGCCAGCCGCTGGCACACCACGCCAGCGCCAGCACCACAAGGTTGCCGGTGAACACGAAGGCGAGCACTGCCGCAACGAGCGCGGCGAGCCTGAGGAAGAAGCGCCCCTGCCCGGGATCGGCGCGCATGTAGCGCCGCGCGAAGGTGGCGACGATTGCCGAGACGAACAGTGTCAGCCCCCCGATCGCCAGGGCCAGGCCGTCCGGCCTTGCCAGCACGCCCCACAAGGCAAGCGCGCCCAGTGCCGTCCACAAGAGGGCCGCAACCATGCGGCCGGCTTGCGAAACTGGTGTCCGAGTAAGTACCATCTGGCCCCCTTTCGGCGGCCCCAATGCGGGCTTCACAGTCATTGGTGAAACGAGTTTTGGAAATATCAATCATTGACAATACACATGACTCTAAGCCATCGCCCGGCCCATGCCCGGAACCCGCACGCTCGACCTCGACCTGCTGCGCTGCTTCGTCACCATTGCCGAAACCGGCAGCTTCACCCGCGCCGGGGAGCGGCTGGGGCGCACGCAATCCACCATCAGCCTGCAGGTTAAGCGGCTGGAGGACCAGATCGGCCGCGCCGTCTTTGCCCGTACCCCGCGCTCGCTCAGCCTGACGCCGGAGGGGGAGCGGCTGCTGGGCCCGGCGCGCCAGCTTCTGCGCCTCAACGATGCCGCCATTGCCGAGCTGTTCGAGCCTGACATGACCGGGCGCGTGCGGATCGGCGTGCCGGAGGATTTCGCCACCGCCCACCTGCCCGCCGTGCTGGCCGATTTCGCCAAGGCGCACCCGCTGGTGGAAATGCAGGTTACCTGCGACCTCACCCTGAACCTGCTCGACCAGTTCCATGATGGCCAGTTCGACCTGGTGCTGGTCAAGCGCGAGCCTTCGGCCCGGCTGGAAGGGGTGCGCGTATGGCGCGAGCCGCTGGTCTGGGTGGCGCGCGACCAGCTTGCGGCGGCGGGCCTCGACACGGTTCCGCTCGTCGTCTCGCCCGAACCCTGCGTCTATCGCAAGCGCGCGATCGATGCGCTGGAAGCGGCCGGGCGCAAGTGGCGCGTGGCCTATACATCGACCAGCCTTGCCGGCAGCCAGTCGGCGGTCAACGCAGGCCTCGGCATCACCGTGTTGCCGCGCGAGATGGTGCCGCATTACCTGACCGCCATCGTCGATCATGACGAGCTGCCGGTCCTGCACGATACCGAAGTGGCGCTGATCGAGGCGCCCGCCCTGTCGCAGACCGCGCATCGTCTGGGCCAGCACATCGTGGCCGCGCTGGAGCGGGGCGGCGGGGTAACGCTGCCCCGGCCGGCCCTGGCTCAGCCTGCGGCCGGCACGGCGGCGCGCAGCCGTTCGTAGAGGATCCGCGTCTCGATCAGGTTGGCGATCCTGAGCGCGATCTCGATCACGTCGAACGGCTTGGCCACGAAATCCTTGGCCCCCAGCGCCAGTGCCCGCCGCCGCGCCTGCAGCGTGGTGTCGGCGGTCAGGACCAGGATCGGGCGGAACTCGTCGGGCCGGGCGTGGCGGGCAAAGGCGTCGAGCAACTGGAAGCCATCGGTTTCCGGCATCATCAGGTCGAGCAGAACAAGGTCGGGCGAGAGGCGCACGAAGGTTTCCACCGCCTGCGTGGGATCGGTCAGGCAGTGGACATCGGCATAGCCTTCGCGCTCCAGCAGGTTGCGCAGGAGCAGCACGTTGGCCTGTTCATCATCGATGGCGAGGATGCGGCGGGCGTGAATCTCGGCGCTGCTGACCAGGCTGCTGGGCATTATCGGCTTCCATGGGTGGCGGGTTGGCGGGAATCGGTCGCGGCACCGCCCTGTGCGGGAGCCGCGGGAAGGGTGAACCAGAAGCGGGCCCCGCCGCCGGGGCGGGCCTCGTAACCGATGGCACCGCCCATCGATTCGACCATGCTCTTGGACAGGGCCAGGCCAAGCCCGGTTCCCTCCACGCGGGCGCGTTCCTGCTGGCCCAGCCGGTCGAAGGCGGTGAACAGGCGCGGCACGTCGGCGCGGCGGATACCGGGACCATCATCCTCCACCTCTACCCGCACCATGTCGCCGGCCGTGCGGCAGGCGAGGCGAACGAACTGGCCCGACCGGTTGTACTTGGCTGCATTGGCCAGGAGGTTGAGGATCACCTGGACCACGCGGCGGCGATCGGCGCGGGCGGACAGTGGCCCCTCCGGCGGGGCGAAGGCGAAGGTCAGGCCGGCGCCGGTGACGATCGGTTCGGCCAGGGCATGGGCCTCGCCCAGGACTTCGCCAAGATCCAGCGGTTCAATCACCATTTCCGACCGGCCGGCCTCGATGCTGGAGATGTCGAGCAGGTCGTTGATCAGTGACAGCAGGTGGCGTCCGGCTTTCATGATCTGCTGGATTGCGGCGCGATGGCTCTCCCCGAATTCCTCCTCGTCCAGTTCGAGCAGTTGCCCGAAGCCCAGGATCGCGCTCATCGGCGTGCGCAGTTCGTGGCTGGTGCGCGAGAGGAATTCGCTCTTGGCCAGGTTGGCGGCGATCGCCTCCTCGCGTGCCACCCGCAGGGCTTCCTCGCTGCGGCGGCGGTCGGTCATGTCGCGGGTGACCTTGGCAAAACCGCGCAAGTGCCCGGCTTCATCGCGCAGGGCGGTGATGACGACATTGGCCCAGAACCGCGTGCCGTCCTTGCGCATGCGCCAGCCTTCGTCCTCGGCGGTGCCGGCGGTGCGTGCCCGCTCCAGCATTTCTGCTGGCAGGGTGTCGGCGTTTTCGGGTGGATAGAAGCGGCTGAAGTGCTGCCCCAGGATTTCCTGCGCCTGCCACCCCTTGATCCGCTGCGCGCCGAGGTTCCAGCTGGCCACCACGCCATCGGGATCGAGCGCGAAGATGCCGTAGTCGCGGACCTGCTCCACCACCAGGCGGAAGCGTTCCTCGCTGTCGCGCAGGGCCTGTTCGCGGGCGCGCAGCAGGGCGCTGGCGCGGGCCAGGCGCTGGGCGAGGCGCCCCACTTCGTCGGCTTCCTCGGGCAGTTCTTCCAGCGGCTCACCGCGGGCAAGCAGGCCGGCGTTGGATTCCAGCTTGCGAACGCGCCGCACGATGCCGGTGGAAAAGAGGTAGACGGCCGCCAGGCTGCCCAGCAGGCCGACCAGCGCGCTGACCGCCGTCAGCAGCAGGAACTGGTCGCGCACCTCCTCCACCCGGCTCATCCGTTCATCCAGCAGGATGCTTTCCCGGCGCTGGATGTTCTCGATCTCGGTGCGCATCGAATCGAGCACGATCTTGTTCGATTCCAGCGCATTCTCCAGCGCCAGGGCACTGTCCCGGCTGCCCGGCTCCTCGGCCAGTTCGACGATCAGGGCCAGCCCCTCGCGCTTGCGACCGGCAAGGGCATTGAGCGCCTCGAACTGGCGGCGAACCACCGGATCGCGGATGTCGGCATCGAGCCGGGCCATCGTCTGCGGCAGGTCGGCCTCGGCCTTGATATAGGGTTCCAGGAAGCGTTCCTGCCGCGTCAGGACATAGCCGCGCACGCCGGCGGCCGCTTCTGCCAGCAGGGCGTGGACCTGGTAGGTATCGCGCTGGATGGCAAAGGCGCGGCGAACGTCGTCCTCGGCCCGTTCTTCCAGGCTGCTGGCTGTGTACAGAGATCCGAGCGCGCCCAGCAGGATGGTGAGCGGCAGGGCAACGACCACCAGCCCCTTGAAGGCGAGCGGGCGATCCGTCCAGTAGCGCCACAGCGCGCGGGGAGGGCGGGTCATCGCCATGCCTGTGCCGGCCCCTTATCGGCCGCCGTTGCGCAACTGGATCGCCATGACGGCAGCCTGGGTGCGGTCCGCCACGCCCAGCTTGGCCAGGATGCGTTCGACATGGGCCTTGACCGTCGCCGGGCTGATCGTCAGCTGGCGGGCGATTTCCTTGTTGGTCATGCCTTGCGCGATCAGGTCCACCACGTCGTTCTCGCGCGCGGTGAGCAGGCTTGAAAGGTCCTGCGTTCGGGCGGGCGTCTGGGGGCTGCGCAGCGCGGCATCGACAAGGCCCAGCGGTATCGCGGAATGACCGGCCAGCACCTGGCCGATGGCGGCCTTCAACCCGTCGATCGCGGTATCCTTCAACACATAGCCTGCAGCGCCGGCACCGATCGCCTCGCGCACGTAGGCGGGCATCTCGTGCAGCGTCAGCATCAGAACCCGCACCGGCAGGCCCAGCGCGGTGATCTGCCGGGTGGCTTCCAGCCCGTCGATCCCGGGGCCAAGGCGCACGTCCATCAGCACAACGTCGGGCAAGAGGTCGGGCACCAGCCCCACTGCTTCCTCGCCACTGGCGGCAAGGCCGACCACGTCCATCCCGCTGGCGGACAGCACGGCCTTGAGCCCTTCGCGGGCGAGCTGGTGATCGTCAACGATCAGGATGCGCGGCGCAGCCTCGGTCATTGCGGACCCGGCAGGTAGGCGGTGACGCTGACCCCTCCTGCTTCACCGGCCCGCCATTCGAGCCGGCCACCGATCGCCGCCATCCGTTCGCGCATGACAGCAATACCCACATGGGTGCCAAGGGGTGCCTGCAGCGATACCGGCCGGGCCGGGTCGAGGCCCTTGCCGCTGTCGCAGATGCGCAGGTAGCCGCCTTCCTCGTCGCTTCCTGCGCCCAGTTCCACCGAAACGAGGCATGGGCCCCCGGCATGCTTGCGGATGTTGGCCACGGCTTCCTGGGCAACGCGGAACAGCGCCGTTTCCACCGTTTGCGGCAGCCGGGCCATTGTCCGGTCAAGCGACAGGCGCACGTCGAAGCCGTCCTGCTGCAGGCTTTCGGACAGGGCCTGCAGGGCTGCCTTGAGGCCAAGGTCATCCAGCAGGGTGGGGCGCAGGCCGCCGATCACGGCGCGCAGTTCGCTGACGAGGTCGCGGGCGATGGCCGCGAGCTGCGCGCGGTCGGAGGCGCGAATGTCCTCCCCGCCGGCAGGCCCGGCCCCTTCCAGCATCCTGACCAGCGCGGTGGCCGTCTGGGCCACGCCATCGTGCAGATCGTGGCTCACGCGGCGGCGTTCTTC
>CAZTED010000092.1:4712-11384 GCA_964612175.1 uncultured Sphingomonadaceae bacterium | reverse complement strand
ACCCGCTTCTTCGGCTTGATGTACTCGATATCGTCGGTCAGCGTGTATTCGTGGACCGGGCGGTAATCGATCTTCACCGCCCCGCCGTTGCCGCCCCAGCCGTCGAACCAGGCGACGGTGTGCTTCATCCATTCGGCATCGTTGCGATCGGGGAAATCCTCGTGCGCGTGGGCGCCGCGGCTTTCCTTGCGGTTTTCCGCGGAATGCATGGTCACCACGGCCTGGGCCATCAGGTTGTCGAGCTCCAGCGTCTCGATCAGGTCCGAATTCCAGATCAGGCTGCGATCCGTCACGTGCACGTCCTGCAGCCGCTTGTTGGCATCGGCCATCAGCGTCACCCCTTCGGACAGCAGGGCAGTGTCACGGAACACGGCGGCGTGCTTCTGCATGGTCTTCTGCATATCGGCCCGCACCTGCGCCGTGGGCGATCCGCCCTTGGCGTGGCGGAAATGGTCAAGCCGGGTGAGCGCGAAGTCGGCGCTGTCCCTGGGCAGTTCGTCGTGCGCGGTGGCCGGCTTGATCAGCTCCTTCAGGCGGAAGCCGGTGGCGCGGCCGAAGACCACGAGGTCGATCAGCGAGTTGGAGCCGAGGCGGTTGGCCCCGTGGACCGAGACGCAGGCCGCCTCGCCCACGGCGAACAGGCCGGGGACCACGTGATCCGGATTGCCGTCCGGCCCCACGGTCACGACTTCGCCGTGATAGTTACAGGGGATGCCGCCCATGTTGTAGTGCACTGTCGGGGTCACCGGCAGCGGCTGGCGCGTCAGGTCCACGCCGGCAAAGATCTTGCCGCTTTCGGTGATGCCCGGCAGGCGCTGGGCCAGCGTTTCGGCGGGGATATGGTCGAGGTGGAGGTAGATGTGGTCCTTCTCCGGGCCCACGCCGCGCCCTTCGCGCATTTCCAGCGCCATGCTGCGCGATACCACGTCGCGGCTGGCAAGGTCCTTCGCACTGGGGGCATAGCGTTCCATGAACCGCTCGCCTTCGGAATTGGTGAGGTAGCCACCTTCGCCGCGCGCGCCTTCGGTGATCAGCACGCCCGCGCCATAGATGCCGGTGGGGTGGAACTGGACGAATTCCATGTCCTGCAGTGGCAAGCCGGCGCGCAGCACCATGCCGCCACCATCGCCCGTGCAGGTGTGGGCCGAAGTGGCGGTGTAGTAGCAACGGCCATAGCCGCCGGTCGCCAGCACAACCGAATGGCTGCGGAAGCGGTGGATCGTGCCATCATCCAGGCACATGGCGATCACGCCGACGCAGCGCTTGTTGGCGCCCTCGCCCTGCATGATGAGGTCGATCGCGAAGTATTCGATGAAGAAGTCCGCGTCGTACTTCAGGCTCTGCTGGTAAAGCGCGTGGAGCATGGCGTGGCCGGTGCGGTCGGCCGCGGCGGCGGTGCGCTGGACCGGCGGGCCTTCGCCCATGTTCTGCATGTGGCCGCCGAACGGGCGCTGGTAGATGGTGCCATCGGCATTGCGGCTGAACGGCACGCCGGCGTGCTCCAGTTCATAGACCGCGGCAGGCGCCTCGCGCGCGAGGTATTCGATGGCGTCCTGGTCGCCCAGCCAGTCCGAACCCTTGACGGTGTCGTACATGTGCCAGGTCCAGTGATCGGGCGAATTGTTGCCCAGCGAAGCGGCGATGCCGCCCTGCGCCGCGACCGTGTGGCTGCGGGTGGGGAAGACCTTGGAGATATTGGCGGTCTTCAGCCCGGCCTCTGCCGCGCCCATCGTGGCGCGCAGGCCCGATCCGCCGGCTCCCACCACCACCACGTCATAGGTGTGGTCAATGATCTTGTAGGCCGGTTGCGTGGATGCCGTGCTGGCCATCAGGCAGCTCCTTCCAGAGCGAGGCGGACGATCATGAACAGGCCGAAGCCGGCGCCCGCGAAAGTGTAGATGTTAAGCAGGAGGATAGCGGCAAACTTGTTGCCCGCCTCGTGCACATAGTCCTCGATCAGCACCTGCAGGCCCAGCCGCGCGTGCCAGAACACGCTGACCAGCAGCAGCGCCAGGATCGTGGCCGGGACAGGGCTGGCGAAATAGCCCGCCACCGTCTCGTAACTGGCGTCCGGCAGGAACAGGAAGCTGGCGACGAGGAACAGCCCGCCGAGGAAATTGCCGGCAGCGGTGAAGCGCTGCAGCAGCCAGTGATGCGTGCCGTGGCCGGCAGCGCCCAGCGCGCGAACGCGGCCGATGGAGGTTCCGTTACCCATTGGTCAGTGCCCCCTTACAGCGCGAAGATCGCGACCCAGAAGGCCGCGGTGAGAATGATGCCCACGGCCATCGAGACCAGCGAATAGCGCTTGTTCGTGTCCAGTTCGTAGCCCGCGCCCATATCCAGCACGAAGTGGCGCAGGCCCGATGCCATGTGGTTGAAGAAGGCCCACGACAGGCCGACCAGCACCACGATGCCATACCAGCTCATCGCGTGGCCCATGAAGGTGTCATAGGCACCCTGCCCGCCGGCCAGGGCCGCCAGCCACCACAGCAGCACGGGCAGGCCGACCAGCGCCATGCCGTCCCCCGAAACGCGGTGGAGAATCGAGACCAGCATGTGCGGCCCCCATTTCCAGATCGAAAGGTGCGGCGATAAGGGTCTTCCGGCCATGGTATCGGTCCCCTGATTCCTGCGAGTGTCCTTGGTTGTCGCCCCACTTAACGATTGTAACCGCAGAGGCAAGCGGACCATCGACCGTAATCGTGTAGAGGATGATGGGGATGCACGGACGCCTGCCGATTATCTTTCAGCCTGCTTTGCGCTAGAGGACCGGGATGAGTTCCCTCCACATCCTCCTTACCGGCTCCAGCCGCGGGATCGGCGCGGCGATCGCGGCGCAGTTGCGCGGGCGCGGCGCAATCGTCGTCGGCCAGGCTACGCGCACGGCCGATGCCCACACCATCGCCGCCGACTTTGCCGAGCCGGTGGCTCCGCAGATGTTGTGGGGCGAGGCGCTGGAGCGGCTGGGCGGGCGGATCGACGTGCTGGTCAACAACGCCGGCCGGTTCGAGCCGAACCCGCTTGATGGCAGCGACATCGCATGGCTCGACAAGTGGGAGGACGATATCCGCATCAACCTTTCCGCCGCCGCCCAGCTTTCGCGCTTTGCCGTGCAGCACTGGCAACAGCGCGAATCGGGCGGAAGGATCGTCCATATCGCCAGCCGCGCCGGCCACAGGGGCGATTCGCCCGCACACTGGCACTATGCCGCCGCCAAGGGCGGGATGCTGGCCATGCACAAGACCATCGCCCGCGCCTATGCCGGGCAAGGCATCCTGAGCTTTGCCATCGCGCCGGGATTTACCGATACGGCCATGGCTGGCGATTACCTTGCCAGCCGCGGCGGCGCAGGGCTGCTGGCGGACATTCCGCTGGGCCGCGTGGCAACGCCGGACGAGATCGCCACCATTGCCACTTTCTGTGCACTGGATGCGCCTGCCAGCATGACAGGGGCGACGATCGATGCGAATGGGGCAAGCTATGTCCGCTAGGTTCCTTGCTGCCGCCCTGCCCCTGATCTTGGCCGCCTGCGCCCCGGCACAGGCAGAATCGTCCGCCCCGCCGCCATCGCAATGGGCCGAGGCTTGCGCCGATTGGGACGAGTGGGACAAGCCCGGCCCGCCCTTCCGCATCCACGGCGACAGCTACTATGTCGGCACCTGCGGGATCGCCGCCATCCTCATCACCTCCGATAGTGGTCACATACTGATCGATTCCGGAACCGAGGCCGGGGCCGATGTAGTGCTGGCCAATATCCGTGCGCTCGGCTTCGATCCGAAGGACGTCCGGGCCATGCTGACGAGTCACGAACATTTCGACCATGTCGGCGGAATGGCGAAGATGGAGGCTGCCACAGGGGGAGAGGTCATCTCTTCTGAACTGGGCGCCCATATTCTCGCATACGGCGTCGAAAGTGTCATGGCATCCAGTGCATACGGAATCGACATTCCCGTGGATCCGCAGGCGGGGATGCATGAGCCGATGCAACGCATCACCCAGGGTATGCCTTACACCAGCAGGCGCGCCGCCGAATTGCTGACCAGCTTTGGCATAGTGCCGCACCTGACCCCCGGCCACACCCCGGGCGCGATGAGCTGGCAATGGGAATCCTGCGACGAGGCTGGCAGTTGCCGGACCATCGTCTATGCCGATAGCCTCTCGCCCGTCAGCAGCGATACCTACCGGTTCTCCGACCACCCGGAATATGTTCAGGCTTATCGCGACAGTATCGACCGCGTTGCAGCGCTCAACTGCGACATCCTTCTCACACCTCACCCTTCCGCCAGCGGGATGCGCGACAAGCTGGTGGCCGGTGACCTTGCATCGGGGATGACCTGCCAGGAATACGCCGCCTCGATCTCCGGCCGGCTCGACGCCCGCCTTGCCGAGGAGGCCGCGCGATGAGCTGGAAACTCTCCGTCACCGCCCCTCGCGAGCAGATCGAGCAGGCCCTCGCCCGGCAGGAGGCCGACCTTGCGTGGGATCCGGAACTGGTTGTCACCGGGTTCGAGGTCGACCCGGAGGAGCCGGAGGTCTGGCAACTCGATGCCTATTGCCCCGACAAGCCGGCACAGGCGCACCGCAACGCGATAAAGCGCCTGTTCGACGAGCCACTGCCCCGCATCCGCCCGTTTGAACTGCCCGATGCCGACTGGGTGGTGGAAAGCCAGAAGGGGATGGACCCGATCCGCGCCGGGCGCTTCTTCGTCCATACGCCCGATCATCCCGCCGCGGCAGAACCGGGCGTGCGAAATTTCTGCATTCCCGCCGCGCAGGCCTTCGGCACCGGCCAGCACGCCACCACCGCCGGGTGCCTGGCCATGCTCGACCACATGAAACGGCAAGGCGTGATCGCCCGCAACCTGGCGGACATCGGCACCGGCACGGGCCTGCTTGCCTTTGCCGCCATGCACCTGTGGCCCCGCGCCCGCGCCACGGCGAGCGACATCGACCCGGTCTGCCTGCCCGCCGTGTGCGACAATGCCGAACTGAACGGCGTGCCGCTGGGCACCGGCCCGGGGCAACTGGCCATGGTGATTGCCGAGGGGATGGACGATGGCCTGCTGCAACAGCGCGCGCCCTATGACCTGCTGATCGCCAATATCCTTGCCGCGCCGCTGATAGAGCTGGCGCCGCATTTTGCCGCCACCATGGCCCCGCGCAGCCACATCGTGCTGTCGGGCCTGCTGACCACGCAGGAGGCCGCCGTGCGCGCCGCCTATCGCATGGTCGGGTTCCGGCTGCAGGCACGGCTGACGAATGGCGACTGGTCGATCCTGTGGCTCAGG
Source organism: uncultured Sphingomonadaceae bacterium (assembly GCA_964612175.1). GTDB lineage: Bacteria > Pseudomonadota > Alphaproteobacteria > Sphingomonadales > Sphingomonadaceae > Alteraurantiacibacter. The sequence goes on along the minus strand of CAZTED010000092.1, from coordinate 6,096 downwards.
CAGCGCTACCTCTTCTGAAGCGGACGGCACGGGCGCTGGGCCTGGCCGTGGCCGCGCTGGTGGCGCTGGTGGCCGCATTCCTGCTGGCGGGGTGGATCGGCAGCACGATCCCCCGCAATGATCCCCTGCCCCCGCCGGCAGACGGGATCACCATCATGGTGGAGACCAACGGCATCCACACCGGCATCATCATGCCGGTCATCTCGCCCGAGATGGACTGGCGCGCGGTCTTTCCCAGCGCCGCACAGCCGGTAGGCGGCCGCCTGCCCACCCACATCGCGGTCGGCTGGGGGGAGCGGGAGGTTTTCCTCAGCGTGCCGACATGGGGCGACCTCAAGCCAACAACCGCGCTCAGGATCGCCACGCTTGGCGGGGAGCCGGTGATGCGCGTGAGCCATTACGTGCGCCCCGCCCCGGGCGAAAACCACCGTCCGCTGACGATCAGCCGCGAAGACTATGGCCGGCTGGTGGAAGCGATCGCCGCCAGCCTTGCTCCGCCACAGGGCGGGCAGCGGCAGGTGCTGCGCGGCGTCGACCCGGACGATGCCTATTACCACGCGCGCGGCCACTATACCCTGGCGCAGACCTGCAACAGCTGGGTGGGCGACATGCTGGCGCACGGCGGCGTGCAGATGGGGCACTGGACGCCCTTTGCCGGCGGCGTGATGAAATGGATCGAGCCGCCTGCGGCCCGGCCGGCTGGCTGACCGATCTAGAACCAGGCCCTCACACCCAGCACCAGCGCGGTAGAGGCCGGATCATCGCCATTGGCCCGGGCAATCCTGCGGGTGCGGCCCACCAGCCGTTCGTGTTCCACCCCCACATAGGGCGCGAATTCGCGGGCGATCTCGTAACGCAGGCGCAACCCCGCCGACAGCGAGACGAGCCCCGCACCCACATTGCGTGCCGCAATGTCCTGCGCGGAAAGCTCGGCCTCCACGCGCGGCTGGAGGATCAGGCGCTGGGTGATCTTCTGGTCGTACTCGGCTTCAACCCGTGCGGTCAGGTCTCCCCGGTCCGACAGGAAGGCGGTGGCATCGACATGCCACATGTAGGGCGCAAGGCCCTGCACGCCGAGCACGAGGTGGCTGCGCGTTTCAGGCTCCAGATCCAGCCTTGCCCCGGCCTGCAGGTCAAACCACGGGCCGATGGCGTGGCTCCACAGCGCCTGCACCTCTGCATCTTCCAGTTCGCCGCCGAATTCGCCCTCGCCTTCGGACTTCAATACAAGCCGGTCCAAATCGCCGCCATAATGGGCCTGTACGTCCCACTTGTAGCCGTCTTCCGCGCCCAGGCGCGCCTCCAGCCGCTCAACCAGCACCATTGCGGTGGTCATCTCGCCGCCCATGTCGCGGACCATCGCGGCGCGTGCGGCGGCCATTGC
>CAZTED010000092.1:0-4612 GCA_964612175.1 uncultured Sphingomonadaceae bacterium | reverse complement strand
TGGTCATCTCGCCGCCCATGTCGCGGACCATCGCGGCGCGTGCGGCGGCCATTGCATCCACGCCCCAGATGGCGTCGGCGGCATGGGTAGGCCCTTGCGCGGCGCGGGGCGGCGGGGCGGCATTGGCAAGTGGCGGCGATGCGCCATGGGCCGAATGGTCCATCTGCGAATGGTCCGTCTGCGAGTGGTCCATCTGCGAATGGTCCATCATGGAATGGTCCATCGCACCGTGATCCATCGCGGAATGATCGTGCATGCCGGATGCCGTGTCTGCCGGCTGAGCGGGTGCCAGCTGCGCGGCGTGGGACGTGTGATCCTCTGCCTGGGGAACAGTCGTGGCGGGCTCCTTCGCCGGCTCAGGCACCGGTGCGGGCGCTGCATGGGCGGAATGGTCGTGGTCCTGCGCGGCCAGCGGGCTTGCCAGGGCCAGCAGCGGCAGGGCGAGGAGGCTGGCGGTCCTCATGCCAAGGGCCTCACCGTCACCACCTGCATCATGCCGGCGTGCATGTGGTAGAGCAGGTGGCAGTGAAAGGCCCAGTCGCCCGGCTCGTTGGCGGTAAGGTCGAAGGTCGCCTTGCCGCCGGGCTGCACCACCAGCGTATGCTTGCGCGGCTGGCGGGTCGGCCCGGCACCGTTGACCAGTTCGAAGAAATGGCCGTGCAGGTGGATCGGGTGGGCCATCATGGTATCGTTGACCAGCGTCACCCGCACCCGTTCGTCAAAGGCAAAGCGGATCGGGTTGTCGGTTACGGCATGGAACTGCCGCCCGTCGAACGACCACATGTAGCGTTCCATGTTGCCGGTCAGGTGGATCTGCAGCGATCGCTCGGGCGGGCGCAGCGGGTTGGGATCGGCGGCCCTGAGATCGGTATAGCGCAGCACCCGGTGGTCCACGGTGTCGAGGCCGAGGCCGGGAAAGTCCATCCGGTCGACCGGCATGGGCGCGACCATGTCCACCCCCGGGCCGGTGGCGACATGTGGGGGCAAGAGGCTGGTGTCGCGCATGGAATGGTCCATGGCCCCGCTATCGCCCCCGCTCCCGCCGCCGTGGGCGGAATGGTCCATCGCCCCCATGCCCATATCCGCCATGGTCAGGGTCACCGGCTCGCGCAGTGGTGGCACGGCAGGCCGCGCGCCCGGTGTGGAGGTGAGCGTCGCCAGTGCCATGCCCGAGCGGTCCATCGCCTCTGCCACGATGGCGTGGGCACCGGCCGCAGGAGTCACGATCACATCATAGGTTTCGGCAACGCCGATCTGGAATTCTTCGACCGGCACCGGCTCCACCGCCTGTCCGTCGGCCTCCACCACCAGCATCTCCATGCCCGGCAGGCGGACGTTGAAGAAGGTCATGGCGCTGCCGTTGATCACCCGCAGCCGCACCCGCTCGCCCGGCTCGAAGCGCAGTTCGAGGCCATCCTCGGGCGCATGGCCGTTGACGAGGTAGGAGTATTCCGGCGCGGAGACATCGGCCACGTCGCGCGGGTTCATCCGCATCTGGCCCCACATCAGCCGTTCGGCCAGCGGCATGTCGCCATCGGTCAGCGTCTGCATCTGCCGGTTGTAATAGTGCTCGCCCACCTTCAGCTTGCGCATGATCTCGTGCGGGTGGGTGGGCGTGAACTCGCTCAGCAGCAGGACCAGCTCCCGGTCATAGGCGGGGCCGTGGTAATGCGCAGGCTCGATGATCAGCGGGCCGTAATGGCCGATCTGCTCCTGCAGGCCGGAATGCGAATGCCACCAGTAGGTGCCGGCCTGGCGGATCGGGAATTCGTAGGTGAAGGTCTCGCCCGGGCGGATGCCGGGGAAGCTGACGCCGGGCACGCCATCGAACTGGAATGGCAGCAGCAGGCCGTGCCAGTGGATGGAGCTGTCCTCCGCCAGGTTGTTGGTCACGTGCAGGCGCACATGCTGGCCTTCCCTCAGGCGGATCAGCGGGCCGGGAATGGTGCCATTGACGGCGATCGCATGGCCGGATCGGTTCCCGGCAGAGAAATGCGCATCGGCAATGGCAAGGCGGATATCCTCGCCCGACAGTTCGTCCCACCCCTTGCGGGCAGGCGCCATCCGCCCTTGCGACCAGGCCGGCATCGGCAGGCCCGCAAGCGCCGCAAGGGCAGCGGTAGACCGGATGAACTGGCGGCGGTTGTGGCGGCGGGCGATCATGGTTCTCCCGAGATAGGCCGACATGGCCGGACCGCAAGGGAACCGCCCCCTTCAGCGCCGCCTTCCGCGCCACCTCAGCCAGCCGGTCACGAACAGCAGCAGCGGAACGAGGCCAGCGAGAGCGGCAAGCACGCGACCGGCCAGCCCGCCGGCCGATCCGTCGTGCAAGGGGTGGAGCCAGCTGTTCACCACCGAGCCCGCCCCCGCCAGCCGTGCGTCCTGCACCGCCAGCACCGTGCCGCTGGCGCCATCGACCCACACGTAGCTGTGCGGAAAGCGATAGCCCGGATCGCCGGGAACCTGCATCCGCATCCGCCATGTGCCGCCCGCGGCCGGCGGCGTCTCGATCCACGCCAGCCGGGCACCGGGGAGCGCGGCGGCGGCGATGGCCACGGCCTGCGACGGCGCGAGATTGCCACGCAGGGCCGGGCCGGCCTGTTCCGGGTGGACATGCGGCTGCTGGTCCACCACCAGCCCGGCCGCGCCAAGCACCCTGTCGCTTTCCTGCGGCAAGGCGAGCATGGTCCCCGTGAGCGTCAGGATCACAAGGAACACCGCCCCGCCAAGGCCGGCCAGCTTGTGCCAGTCGCGCAAGGTCCGCTGCGGGTGGGCGCGGCGCTTCAGCCGCAGGGACTTGGCCCAGGAGGCGCGGGTCATGCCCCTTGGCCACCAGGCCCATATCCCGCTGAGCAGCAGCGCCAGCAGGCCAAGCCCTGCCCAGCCGACCAGCCTGCCCCCGCCCTCGCCCAGCAGCAGGCGGTAATGCAGGTCGTAGATGAAGGTCACAGCATATTCGCCCCAGTAATCGCGGCGCAGCACGCGGTCCCCTTCGGGAGAGAGCCAGACCATCATCGGCCGGAAGGCATGACCGGCACGCTCGGGCGGGTTATAGTATCGCGCCGGGATGGCACCGGGCCTGCCGGTCACCTCGAAGCGCCAGCCCCCTTGCTTGTCGGGATAGGCCGCCCGCACGGTGGCGAGCGCCCTGTCCCAGTCCGGCGGCGCCCCGCCCTCTGCCCGCAGTTCGGGATGCAGCAGGGCATCGATCTGCGGATAGAAGACGAGGAGCGAACCGGTCAGGCCAAGCAGGACAAACAGCCCGCCCAGCCCAAGGCCCAGCCACAGGTGGACCTTGCGCACGGCGCGGCGCAGCCTGTCCCCCTTCTGCCGCATCAGAAGCGCAGCCTTGCGCTGGCGGTGACGTTGCGCGGATTGGCCGGGCTGTGCAGGGTCTGCGCGCCGTCCCACCAGACATATTCGTGATAGTCGTTGGTCAGGTTGCGGGCAGACAGGCCCAGTTCCACCACATCGCTGACCTGCCATGTTGCACTGGCATCGATCACGGCCATGGCGCCCCACCTGCCTTCGGCATTGGCGCTGGTGAGGTGATAGGATGACTGCCCGCGCGTGGACAGCGCCAGCGCCAGCTGCTCAACCGGCGACCATTCGATGCCGCCCGACCACAGCACTTGCGGCGTGTGGTCGATCGCGTTGCCGGCATTGCCCGGCGTGGCGGGCGGGGGCACGGCAATGGTCGCCTCCTGCCATGCCAGCGCGCCCCACAAGGACAGGCCGTCGAGCAGCCTCGCGCGCGCCTGCACATCGATGCCGCGACGGCTGGTGGCGCCGACGTTCTCGAAATCGCCCAGCGGGTCGTTGAGTTTGCGGGCAATCTCGCCGGTCGCGGTCTGCTCCCAGTAGGCCAGCCGCGCCTCGAACCGGTCGCCCAGTTCATAGCGCGCGCCCAGTTCCCAGCCCTCGTTGATCGAGGGATCGAGATCGACAAGGCGCGGGGGGATCAGGTAGGCGCCCGATCCCAGGCCGATCTGGAACGTGCGGCCCCAGTTGCCATAAAGCGTCAGGCCATCTGCCGGCAGCACGGCCACAGACAGCTTGGGCTGGTCGATGCTGCCATAATCGTTGACCGGGGCGGTGGTGGAATTGAGCCGGTTGGCAAATTGCCCGCCCACCCGGTCGATCCGCCAGGCCGGCGTGATCCGCAGCCATGCAGCCGGTTCGATCACCGCCTGGACATAGGCGCCACCGACCGACAGATCGAACTGCTGGTTGCGGGTCTGGCTGGTCAAAACCCGTTCGACCGCGAGCCAGCGCAGCGACCGGTTGTCCTGCCATTCGACATCGCCGCCGGCTTCCAGCATCACCGGAACGCCGCCGATATCGCCATGCCAGTGCAGTGCCGTCGCCAGGCCCCGATGGTCCTCCTGCGTCAGCCGACGCTGCTGGGAAGCCCCGGCGGAGAACTTGACATAGCGGTCATCGCGCAGGCGATTGATCCATGCCCGCGCCGTCCAGTCGAGGCGGTCTGAAAAGGCAACGTCGGCGGTCAGGGCATATTGCCCGATGTCGCGGGTATCGCCATCGGTGGCATTATAGGCATTGGTCTGCCGCGGATCGGCGCGACTGGCGGCAAAGGTCAGGTATCCCGGTT
>CAZTED010000091.1:10411-11495 GCA_964612175.1 uncultured Sphingomonadaceae bacterium | reverse complement strand
TGCTGGCAGAGGAGCCGGGGCCGGGCATCGTCTATGCCCCAACCCGGCGCAAGGTGGAGGACCTGGCCGCCGACCTTGCCCGCGCCAGCGGCCGCCCCGTGCTGCCCTATCACGCCGGCCTGCCGCCGGAGCAGCGTGCCGCCAACCAGGCGGCCTTCGTGGCGAGCGAGGACATGGTGATGGTGGCGACGATCGCCTTTGGCATGGGGATCGACAAGCCCGACGTGCGCTTTGTGGCCCATGCCGGCATCCCCAAGTCGATCGAGGCCTATTACCAGGAGACCGGCCGTGCCGGGCGCGACGGCGATCCGGCGCAGGCGGTATTGTTCTGGGGTGCCGGCGATTTCGTCCAGGCGCGCCAGCGGATCGCTGAAGTGGAGGATGGCCGCCAGGCGGGCGAGCGGGCACGGCTGGATGCGCTGGCGGCGCTGGTCGAGACGCCGGGATGCCGCAGGGCCGTGCTGCTGCGGCACTTCGGCGAGGATCCGCCGGCGCAATGCGGCAACTGCGACAACTGCCTCAACCCGCCGGGCGTGACCGATGCCACCGAACTGGCGCGCAAGCTGCTGTCCGCCGTTTATCGCACCGGGCAGAGCTTCGGTTTCGGCCACGTGCAGAAAGTGCTGACCGGCGTGGATGACGAGCGGATCGTGCAGCGCGGGCATGACCGGCTGTCGGTATTCGGGATCGTCGGAGGCGAGGAGGCGCGGCTGCTGCAGCCGCTGTCGCGCGCGCTCCAGGCCCGCGGCGCGCTGGTGGCGACGGAGCACGGCGGGCTGGCGCTGGGCGGCAATGCACGGGCAATCCTGAAGGGCGAGGCGACGGTTACCATCGCGCTCGCCCCGGAACAGCGCGAGCGGCGCGCCCGGCGCGGCACTTCGGGCCTGCCCAACCCGGTCGGCGACCCGCTGTTCGAGGCGCTGCGCACGCTGCGCCGCGAACTGGCGAAGGAGGCGCAGGTGCCGCCCTATGTGATCTTCCACGATGCCACCTTGCGCGACCTGGCCCAGGCCCGCCCATCCTCGCTCGCCGAGATGGGGGCGGTTCCCGGGATCGGGGCGAAGAAGCTGGAAGCCTATGGACC
>CAZTED010000091.1:8277-10311 GCA_964612175.1 uncultured Sphingomonadaceae bacterium | reverse complement strand
CAGGGGGATGCGGGTGAAGTTCGGCATTTTCGACCACGTTGATGATTCGGGCCTGCCACTGGCGGAGCATCTTGAGGCGCGGCTGCAGATGGTGGCGGCATATGAGGCGGCGGGGTTCCACACCTATCACGTGGCCGAACACCACGGCACGCCGCTGGGCCATGCGCCCTCGCCGGCGGTCTACCTCGCCGCGCTAAGCCAGCGGACCAGCCGCATCCGCTTTGGCCCGCTGGTGTTCCTGTTGCCGCTCTACCACCCGCTGCGGCTGGTGGAGGAGATCGCCATGCTCGATGCCTTGTCGGGCGGGCGGCTGGAATTCGGCTATGGCCGCGGCATCTCGCCGATCGAGATGGGCTTTTACGGCGTGGACATGGCCGAGCAGGCTGATCGTGCGGTAGAGACGCTGGAGGTGGTCCTCAAGGGCCTTGCCTGTGACCGCCTGACCCACAAGGGCCGGTTCTTCACCTTCGACGACGTGCCGGTGCCGCAACGCCCGACCCAGCAACCGCACCCGCCCCTGTGGTACGGCACCAATGCTGTCGGCTCGGTGGAGCGTTGCGCGAAGGATCGGCTGAACCTCGTCACCCTGCTTGCCGGCGAGCCGATGCGGGCGCTGGTGGCGGGCTATCGCGCGGCCTATGATGGCGATCCGGAGGACATGCCGCTGATCGGCGTGGGGCGGCATATCGTGGTTGCCGACAGCGATGCCGAGGCGCAGGCGATCGCCAGCCGCGCCTTTGCCCGCTGGCGCGCCAGCTTCGTCCACCTGTGGGAGGCACGTGGCGGCGATACCCCGTTCGTGAAAAGCTTCCCGAAGGACTGGGCGACGGTGGAAGCGGCCGGCGGCGCCTGCGCGGGATCGCCGGCCACCGTGCGCGCATTCCTTGAACGCGACGTGGCCCAGGGCGGCTATACCTACAGCGTGGCGCAACTTGCCTTCGGGGACATGACCGTGGCCGAGGTCACCCGGTCAGCCCAACTGTTCGGAGCCGAAGTTATGCCCGCCTTCCGCTGAAGTTCTCTGGGCAGGGCAGCAATCGCAGGGTTTGCGGCCCATTAACCCGTTTGTGCCAAGGTCACGGCCATGACCATGACCTCGCCCGTCCGCCAGCAGCGCCCCTCGATCCGGGGCACCCTTGCTCTCGCCATCCTCTGCGTGGCGGCCATTCCGCTGACCGCGCTTCTGGCGCAGGGGACCGGCGCGCCGTTCACCGTGGTCGAGACCGGGCAGGGCTTCGGCACGCTGCAGGCAGCCGTGGATGCCATCGGCGACCGGCGCGGGACCATTGCTGTGGCCCCGGGCAACCACCGCCAGTGCGCGGTGCAGTCAGCCGGCGAGATTGCCTACATGGCGGCCGAACCGGGCACGGCGGTGTTCGATGCCGTGACCTGCGAAGGCAAGGCGGCGCTGGTGCTGCGCGGGCGAGCCGCGCAGGTTTCCGGCCTCATTTTCCAGAACATGCGCGTGCGCGATTTCAACGGTGCAGGGATACGCCTTGAACAGGGCGACCTGACCGTGGCGCAGAGCTGGTTCCGCGACAGCCAGCAGGGCATCCTGACGGCGAATGACGAAAGCGCGACGCTGGTGGTGGACCGGTCGACCTTCACCCGGCTTGGCACCTGCGAGGGTTCGGGCGGCTGCGCCCATTCGATCTATACCGGCGCGCTGGGGCAGGTGCGGATCACCAACAGCCGCTTCGAACAGGGGCGCGGCGGGCACTACGTCAAGGTTCGCAGCCCGCTGGTGGACATTGCCAGCTCCAGCTTCGACGATGCCGGCGGACGCGGCACCAACTACATGATCGACCTGCCAGCCGGCGCCAGCGGCCACATCACCAACAACTGGTTCGTGCAGGGCCGCGACAAGGAGAACTACTCCGCCTTCATCGCCGTTGCCCCGGAAAGCCGCGACTTCTCCAGCGCAGGACTGGTGGTAGCCGGCAACAACGCCCGCCTCGCCCCGGGCGTTGACCGCAACACCGTGTTCGTGGCCGACTGGTCGGGTGAAGTGCAGCAGATCGAGGACAACGTGCT
>CAZTED010000091.1:0-8177 GCA_964612175.1 uncultured Sphingomonadaceae bacterium | reverse complement strand
GTGTCGAACCCTTCGTCCTGCAGGCGATAGGCCCTGAGCTTGTTGACGAGGCCGATGCCGCGCCCTTCCTGGCGCAGGTACAACAGCACGCCCCAGCCGCCGGTGTTCGCCTCCGCCGCCATCAGGGCGAGTGCTGCCTGCAATTGCGGGCCGCAGTCGCACTTGAGGCTGGCGAAGACATCGCCCGTCAGGCACTCGGAATGGAGACGCACCAGCGGGGCGCGCGCGTAATCGGGATTGCCGATGACGAGCGCCACGTGCTCGCGCATGTCGTCCGGCTTGCGGAAGGCGACGATCTCGGCATCGTCCAGCGCGGCGACCGGCAGCCGGGCGCGGGTGGCGATGGCAAGGTGCGCCGGGTCCGCCCAGTCGGCAAGGTCTGCCGCCTCCAGCCAGACCGGTTCGCCAGCATCGGCGGGATCGGCCAGGAAGGCGGGCAGTACGCCCGCGATCCGCGCCAGTTCCAGCGCCGCCTCTGCCTCGGCCATGAATGCCAGCGGCTCGGCAGCGAAAGGGCCTTTCAGCGGTGCGGCAAGATCGAGCGAAGGGTCAGCCACCACGCGCGCTTCCACCAATGACAGCGGCGCGGCGGCGCGCACCAGCACCGGGTGGTGCAGGTCTGCCGCCTCGCGCTGGTTGGCAAGCTTGAGGGTGGCGGCGCGGGCGGCGGAGATCAGCATCCTTTCGCCGGCGGCATGGCCCGCCGCCGTCTCTACCGGCAGCAGCAGGGGCGCCGCGCCGATCTTCACCGGCCAGCCATGGCGCAAGGCGTCCACCGCCTGCGCGACACGGCGGGCGGGCGACGGGCCGGGGGAAGGCAGGTTGCCGCTCAGCTTGCGAACTCCGTGATCAGCGGCACGTGGTCGCTGGGCTGCTCCCAGCGGCGGCATTCCTCGACAAAGCGGTGGCCCTTCGTCTGGGTGGCGAGTTCCGGCGAGGCCCACATGTGGTCCAGCCGTCGGCCGCGGTCCTTCTCCTGCCAGTAGGTGCGGTAGGACCACCAGGTCCAGTTGCGTTGCGGCGCGGGGATGTGCTTGCGGCCAAGGTCCACCCAGCCGTGGGCATTTGCCAGCCTGTCCAGCGCCTCTACCTCGATCGGGGTATGGCTGACGACTTTCAGCAGCGCCTTGTGATCGTAGACGTCCTCGGGCAGCGGGGCCACGTTGAAGTCCCCCACCAGCAGCGTCGGCCTGTCCAGCGCATCGGACCAGCGGGTCATGCGCTCGAGGAAATCGAGCTTCTGGCCGAATTTGGGATTGATCGTGCGGTCCGGCTCGTCACCGCCGGCGGGGATGTAGACGTTTTCGATCACCAGGCCCGCCAGCGCACCAGCCTCCGGACCCGTCAGCTCCACGCCCACATGGCGCGCCTCGCCGTTGTCCTGCCAGTCATGGCGGCTGATTTCGCGCAACGGCAGCCGGCTGACCGTGGCGACACCGTGATAGCCCTTCTGGCCGTGGACCACGATGTGCCGGTAGCCCAGGTCAATGAAGCGCTGCCACGGGAACTGCTGTTCCTGGCACTTGATCTCCTGCAGGCACAGGACATCGGGCGCCTGCTCTGTGAGAAAGCGCTCGACCAGGTCCATGCGCAGGCGGACGGAATTGATGTTCCAGCTGGCTACAGAAATCATGCAAGGGTGCTTAGGGTCCGCACCGGCTGCCAGCAAGTGCGCGCCTGCCGGGCCTTACGAAAAACCCCCGTCCCGGGGGCATGGTGGGACGGGGGTTCGTTTCAGCGTTCGTCACGCTTGCAGGCCGGCCTTGCGGCGGATCGGGCAACAGGGGGGAAACCCGGAACCGCCAGTCGACTTGCAGTTCTCAATATAGGGAATCTGCCTGTCGGGGGCATGAATGGCGCGTATCAGTTTGTCGCAAGCAGGAAACCCCTTGCCCGCGAGGCGATGGCTAGGGGCGACGACCTGTGCGGCGCGGGTCGCGATAGGTGAACGCGCTGTCGGCCACGGCCATGCCATAGCGGTGGTTGCTGAGGCGCACGGTGGTGCGCGCGTTTTGCGCGTCGCGGGCCACCCAGCTGACCAGTTCCAGCCCTCCGGGGGCAGAGGCCTTTTCGACGAAGATCAGCGTCAGCTGCGGCAGTTCGGGGCGGTCCGGGTCTTCCACCGCTATGCTGATGACACTGGGCGAATTGGTGGGCACGACGCGGCCATAGCGCGTCACCTCGCGGTTGGGATCGAGCAGTGCACCCAGCGGCGAATTGCGCACCGGGTAGCGTTCCACCTGCTGCACGTCATAGTCGATCATCGTCAGGGTGGAGCCGTTCGACACCACCAGCATGTTGACGTCGTCGGAGTATTCGAAGCGGATCTTGCCCGGGTTCTTCAGCGTCAGCGTGCCGCGGACCGTCTGGCCGCTGCGGTCGGACTGGGTGAAGTCGGCGCGCATCGTAGTGATGGCGCGGATTGCCCGGGCGGCGCGGTCCACCTGCGAGGCGCTTTGCGCGGCGGCGGGCGCAGCAGGGGCGACGAGCGCACCCGATACCACGGCGGCAGGGACCAGAATCGCAAGGGCGCCGGCAGAAGCGGCGCCCAGCAGGCGAGCGGGAAGTCTTTTCAAGCTGTTCATGCGGCCCTCCTTGGCGGCGGGGCGTTGAACTGTCACTGAACCGGAGGGTTCCGGCCTGTTCACGCTATGCGAGCAAGCAAGCGAGGCTTACTTGATCTTGCCTTCCTTGTATTCGACATGCTTCTTCACGACCGGGTCGTACTTGCGGAAGCTCATCTTCTCGGTCGTGTTGCGGGGGTTCTTCTTGGTCACGTAGAAGTGCCCCGACTCGGTCGAGTTCAGGCGGATCTTGATGGTTGCCGGCTTCGCCATGGTGCAATTCCCAAAGTCTGGTGCGGGGATGCCGATCACGCCAGCAGGCCCCAAAAAACAACAGGCGACGCAAGCGGCGCCGCCCTTCGACCGCGGCCATTGGTGGAGAATCGGGGAAAAGTCAAGCCGGGTGCGGGTTGCCGGCGGCCCTCACCATTCCACCTTGCCGCGCGTCGCCTTGACCGTGCCGCGCGCCTTCTTGGACGCCAGCCGTTTGACCTTGCCGGGGCGGTTAACGGTGGTGCGGGCGCGCTTCTTCGGCTCCACCAGCGCTGCCTCTATCAGTTCGGCCAGCCGCTCCCTGGCATCGGCGCGGTTGGCTTCCTGCGTGCGGAACCGGCGGGCGTCGATCACGATCTCGCCCTTCTGGTTGAGGCGCGATCCGGCCAGCGCCTTCAGCCGCTGGAACACCGCCGGGGTCAGGCCCAGTTCGAACACGTTGACCCGCAGCTGCACTGCGGTCGCCACCTTGTTGACGTTCTGGCCCCCCGGGCCCGACGCGGTGACGAACTGTTCCTCGGCCAGCTGCATCGCGGTGTCGAGGATGCGGCCCATGGGTCAGGCTTCCGGCACATCCAGGGTGAAACCCAGCGCCACGAAATCGGCAGGCAGCGGCGCTTCGGCCACCACCGGGGTCTTGCCTTCGCGCGCCAGTTCGATGCGGCGGGCGTGGAGCATGGTGCGGGCAAAGCCAGCCGCCTGCCCGTAGACCGGGTCGCCCAGCAGGGACACGCCGATGCCGCTGGCAGCATGGACGCGAATCTGGTGGGTGCGGCCGGTTTCGGGCCGGAATTCCACCAGCGCCCGGCCATTCACCTCGTCCACCACGCGCCAGCGGGTGAGGCTGGGCTTGCCCTTTTTCGCCGGGATCATCCGCCAGCCTTTTTCCGCGCTGCTGATCTTGGCGAGGGCCAACTCCACCGTGCCTTCCTTCTGCTCCGGGATCCCGGCGAGCACGCCAAGGTATGTCTTGTCCACGGCCCGCGCCTCGAACGCCTTGTTGAAGCGCACCAGTGCCTTGGGGTTGCGCGCGAGCAGCAGGCAGCCGGAGGTATCGGTATCGAGCCGGTGGGCCGGCTGCGGCTGGCGCTGGAAGCCAAGGCGCAGTTCGTCGAGCCGTGCCTCCAGCGAAGGGCCGCCCTTGCGCGGAGGGTCGATCGGCAGGCCGCCCGGCTTGTCGATCACCAGGGCTTCGCCGTCTTCGTAGAGGATCGTGAAATCGGTCATGGCCACGCCCATAGACCCATGGGGCCCGGCTTGTCGAACGCAGGCTTTCCTGCCCTCAGGCCAGGGCCGCGCCGATCCGCCTGATCGCCTCTGCCAGCACGTCCTCGGCCGTGGCGAAGGAAATGCGGAAACCGTCCCTGCCGCCGAATGATGAGGCAGAGACCACCGCCACGCCATGTTCCAGCAGGTGCAGGGCCAGCTTGTTGTCGTCGCCATCGAAGCGGCCCATCAGCGGGCCGGCATCGATGAAGCAGTAGAACGCGCCGTCGGGTACCGGGGTGGAGAGGCCGGGAATGGCGTTGATCCCGGCCACCACCATGTCGCGCCGGCGGCGGAACACCTCGCGCCATTCGGCAAGGAAGCCTTGCGGCCCCTCGAATGCGGCGACCGCGGCGGCCTGGCTGACGGCAGCGGGGTTGCCGGTGGAATTGCTCTGCAACCGACCCATCGCCTCGATCAGCCAGGCAGGACCGGTGGCAACGCCGATGCGGAAACCGGTCATCGCATGGCTCTTGGACACGCCCGAGACGGTGCAGATCCGCTCGGCCAGGTCGGGCGCGAGGTTGGCGAGGGTAGCGTGCGGCCCGTCGGTATAGTTGAGCGGGGCGTAGATGTCGTCGGACAGCACCATCACCTGCGGATGGCGGCGCAGCACTTCGGCAATGCCCAGCAGCATGTCCGCCGGGAACACCGCGCCGGTGGGATTGCCCGGCGAATTGAGCATCAGCCAGTTGGTGCGCGGGGTGATCAGGGCCTCCACATCGCCCGGATCGAAGCGGAAGTTGTTGTGCGCGTGGGTGCGCAGGGGCACTACCCGGCCGCCGGCAAAGCGCACCATCTGCGGGTAGCTGACCCACCACGGTGAAGGCACGATCACTTCGTCGCCTTCGCTCACCGTGGCGACCAGCGCCTCGAATATCGCCTGCTTGCCCCCGGCGGTGACAATCACGCGCGAGGGATCGGTGGCAATGCCGAGGTCGCGCTGGAAATGGAGCGCGGCGGCCTTCTTCAGCGCCAGCGTGCCGGTGACAGGCGTGTACTTCGTGGCGCCCGCGTCCATTGCTGCCTTGGCCGCTTCGATCACGTGGGGCGGGGTGGCGAAGTCCGGCTCGCCCACGCTCAGCGAGATGATGTCGCGCCCGGCTTCGCGCAGCGCCGTGGCGCGGTCGGTCATGGCGTTGGTGGGCGATGTCTCGATGCGCTGGAGCATCGTGGAAAGCATGGTCATGCAAGTTTCGCCTTCATCAGTCCGCGCACCGAATTGCCCAGCAGGAAGCCCTGTTCCAGGTCTTCCAGCCGCAGTTCGGCTTCCATTGCGCGGCCGTCCTCGATCAGGTGGCGACGCAGCACGCCGGGAAGCAGGCCGAGCGCCAGCGGCGGGGTCAGCAGCTTGCCGTCGCGCTCGACGAACAGGTTGGAAATGCTCGCCTCGGTCAGCAGGCCGTCGTCGCGGATGAGCAGCGCCTCGTCCGCGCCCGATGCCTGCGCGGCGCGGCGGGCATCATCGTAGAAGGCGCGATCGGTGGTCTTGTGCCGCAGCCGCCAGTCGCCGGTGACTACCGGCAGCGGCACGACGGCGCAGCGTATCTCGGCAGGCATGGCGCCCGCCGCCAGTGGCTGGGCTTCCAGCGTCACGTCGCCGGAGCGGGCCAGCAGCAGGCGCACTTTGGCCGGATGCTCCAGCTCGAAGCACAGGGCCTGGATGCGGTTGCGGGTTTCGTGCCGGTCGAAGGCAAAGCCGAGTTCGGCCGCGCTTGCCTTCATCCGTTCGAGGTGCAGTTCGAGAAGCGGGATCCCGCTGTCAGGATCGAAGCGCATCGATTCGATCAGGTCCGCGCCTGATGCCGCCCCGCGCAGGAAGCCGCCCTTGACCAGGCATTCGCGCCATTCGGCGATCCCCTGGCTGTCGGCCACGATCGCCCCGCCCACGCCGGCGACCGCGTGGTGGTGGTTGTTCTCGCCCGGGGTCAGCCGGACGGTGCGGATGGCCACGTTGAAGGCGGCATCGGTTTCCCCTTCGGCCGTGGTACCGATGCGGCCGATTGCGCCGCAATAGGGGCCGCGCGGATCGCGCTCGACCTCGTTTATCAGCTCCATCGCCCGGATCTTTGGCGCGCCGGTGATCGAGCCACAGGGAAACAGCGCGCGGATCATGTCGAGCGCGCCCATCCCCTGCTGCAGGGTGGCGCGCACGGTGGAGACCATCTGGTGGACCGTCGGATAGCTTTCGATGGCAAAGGGCCGTTCCACCCGCACGCTGCCCGCCTCGGCCACGCGGGCGAGGTCATTGCGCATCAGGTCCACGATCATCAGGTTTTCGGCCTTGTCCTTGACCGATCCGGCCAGCTCGGCGGCAAAGGCGGCATCCTCGGCCGTGGTGGCCCCGCGCGGGCGCGTGCCCTTCATCGGCTTGACCTTGGCCTCGCGGCCCTTGAGCGCGAAGAACAGTTCCGGGCTGAAACTGAGCAGCCAGTGGGATCCGTCGAACACCACCCCGCCATAGCCCGCCAGGGCAGATGGGCGTATGGCGCGGTAGATGGCCAGCGGCTCGCCATGCGCGGCGCCTGCCAGCATCATGGTGTAGTTGGCCTGGTAGATGTCGCCGGCGCGGATCGCCTCCTGCAGCTGGTCGAACCCTGCCAGGTAGGCACCGGTGGAAACCTGCGGCTCCATCGGGCCGATGGCTGCGCGCCCGGTTCCGCCGCGGTCTTCCAGCCAGGCGGGAACCTGCCCTGCCGGGATGGTGGTGACCGTGTCGAACAGGCCGAACCATACAAGCGGCCCGGCGGCTCCGCTGCGCGCTGCCGCCAGCGGCGCGAGGCGCGGTTCCAGCGCCAGCCCTGCCTCGTAGGCAAGGTAGCCCGCCAGGGTGCCGCCGCTTTCCTGGCGCGCGGTATCGGCTTCCTCCAGCACGCGGGACACGTCCTGCGGGCGGTAGGCCACGAACAGGGCGCGCGGATTTTCGAACAGCTGCGCGTCGCTGGCCCCCTCTGTGCGGGCATCGTCGAGCAGCACGAACGGCTTTGTGGAAGGTTCTGGACCGGCCATGGCATCGCTCTAGCCGGAAATTGGCCCATGTCTATTGCTTGACCGCTTGCGCATGCCTGCGCCAAGCATGTTCCCGCAATTTCAAAGGGACGCAACGCAGCATGAGCGAGATCTTCATCGGCAAGGACGCGAACGGCGGCCGCCAGTCGCTGGTACTGGCGCGGGCCAACCGCCACGGGCTGGTCGCGGGCGCCACCGGCACCGGCAAGACGGTGACCTTGCAGGGTCTTGCCGAAAGCTTTTCCGCCGCCGGCGTGCCGGTGTTCCTGGCCGATGTGAAGGGCGACCTGTCGGGCATTGCCATGGCCGGTTCGCCCACCTTCAAGAACGCCGCCAAGCTGGAAAGCCGCGCGAAGGAACTGGGCATGGACGACTATGCCTATTCCGATAATCCGGCGGTATTCTGGGATCTCTATGGCCAGCAGGGCCACCCGATCCGCACCACGATATCGGAAATGGGCCCGCTGCTGCTGGCCCGCCTGCTGGACCTCAACGAGACGCAGGAAGGCGTACTCAACATCGTCTTCCGCTATGCCGACGAGCAGGGGATGCTGCTGCTCGACCTGGAAGACCTGCAGTCCATGCTGCTCCATACCGCCGAGAACGCCGCCGAACTGACCGCGAAGTACGGCAATGTCTCCAAGGCCAGCATCGGCACCATCCAGCGCCAGCTGCTCGCCCTCGATTCGCAGGGCGGCGCGCAGTTCTTCGGCGAGCCGGCGCTGGAGATTGACGATTTCCTGCGCTGCGACGAGCAGGGCCGCGGCTACATCAACGTGCTGGCCGCCGACCAGCTGATGAAGAACCCCAAGCTTTACGCCACCTTCCTGCTGTGGCTGCTGGCCGAACTGTTCGAGAGCCTGCCCGAAGTGGGCGATCCCGAAAAGCCCAAGCTGGTGTTCTTCTTCGACGAGGCGCACCTGCTGTTCGACGATGCCCCCAAGGCGCTGCAGGACACGATCGAGCGGGTGGTGCGGCTGATCCGGTCAAAAGGCGTGGGCGTCTACTTCGTCACCCAGAACCCGATCGACATTCCCGAGGAAGTGGCCGGGCAGCTGGGCAACC
>CAZTED010000090.1:7921-11720 GCA_964612175.1 uncultured Sphingomonadaceae bacterium | reverse complement strand
AACCTGCGATAGGCCTCGCGGAACATGATCTGGTCCTGGGTGAAACTGCGCATGGATCGCTTGCTCTGCCTGAGTCCTTGTCGCAGGACCTTACGCGCGCCCCATCTATCCGCAACCCGGTGAACGGGTTTGGCGCAAAAATTGTTGCTATAAGTTACAGGATTGCGGCACGAGGTGCCGATCAATGCAGGATTGGAAAGAGGACGGACCAGCGGGATGGACATCGCGAATCTTTTCAATGTCAGCGGAAAGACCGCGCTGGTCACCGGCGGGTCGGGCGGAATCGGCCTGATGATCGCCAATGCCCTGGCGCAAGCCGGGTGCCGGTTGTTCATCTGCTCGCGCAAGGTTGCCGCTTGCGAGGCGGCCGCCGAAGCCCTGCGGGTGCATGGCACGGAAGTGACCGCCATTGCCGCGGACATCGGCACCGAGGAAGGAATTGCCCGGGTGGCCGAGGCGGTCAATGCTGCCGGTCCGCTGCACATCCTGGTCAACAACGCCGGGATTACCTGGGGCGGGCCGATCGACAGTTTCTCCCGCAGCGGATTTGAAAAGGTGCTGAGGCTCAACCTGCTGGGACCTTTCGACCTGACGCGGGCCCTGCTCCCCGCCCTGCGCGCAGCCGCCAGCCGGGAAGACCCGGCCCGCGTCATCAACATCGCATCGATCGACGGGCTGCGGGTTCCGCTGTGGGAAAGCTATCCCTATTCGGCCACCAAGGCAGGGCTGATCCACATGGGCCGCCACATGGCCAAGTTCCTGGCCGGCGAAAATATCAGCGTCAACGCGATCGCGCCCGGGTTCTTCCCCTCGAAGATGACCGCCAGCGTGATCGACCTCGACAATATCGACGCCAGCGAAGGCGTGCCATCGCCCCTCGGCCATCGGATAGGAACGCCGGAAGACATTGCCGGCGCAGTGCTTTACCTGTCGTCGCGTGCGGGGGCCTGGCTGTCCGGCGTGACCATTCCGGTTAGCGGCGGGATCGGCACTATCGATTCCTGACGAGCCTCCTCCTGCGCGACACCACTCCGGGGACTGACCTGATGACTGACGACATTCTCACCGTGGAGCGCGAAGGCGCGGTGGCCGTGGTAACGCTCAACCGGCCCCATGCGATGAATGCGCTGTCGCGCGCCCTGCGGGCCGCGCTGCACGAGGCCATGGTCGCGCTTGACGCGGACAGTTCCATCCGGGCCATCATCCTGACAGGCGCGGGCGAGCGGGCCTTTTCCGCCGGGCTGGACCTCAAGGAACTGGGTGCAACCCCCGGCGCCCTGGGCGCGGCCAGTTCGCAAGGGGCGAGCGACAATCCCGTCAAGGCCGTCGAACTGTGCCGCAAGCCCGTGATCGGCGCCATAAATGGCGTGGCCATCACCGGTGGCTTCGAACTGGCACTGGCCTGTGACGTGCTGGTCGCGTCAGACAAGGCCCGCTTTGCCGATACCCATGCGCGCGTGGGGATCATGCCGGGCTGGGGGCTGTCGCAGAAGCTTTCCCGGATCATCGGCATCAGCCGGGCCAAGGAGCTGTCCTTGACCGGCAATTTCCTCGATGCGGCAACGGCCGAGCGCTGGGGCCTGGTCAATCACGTCGTTGCGCCGCAAGACCTGCTGCCGCTCGCGCGCAGGCTGGCCGCGGACATGGCGTCGATCGAACCGGAGTTCCTGGCCGGGTACAAGAGCCTGATCGACAAGGGTTACGCCGCAAGCCTGGCCGATGGCCTGCAGATCGAACACCGGCTTTCCGCAAGCTTCAATGCAGCGGTGCAACCCGAACAGGTCGAAGCACGACGCGCCACAGTCCAGGAACGCGGGCGCCAGCAATAGCGCCAAAGGAAAGGGCGGCTTCCCCGCGAGAGGGAAACCGCCCTGCTTGTCCTTGCGAAGCGGGGGTGGAACCTAGCCCCAGACTTCCTCGGCCACCTCGATGCACAGGCGGATCTTGGCTGCCTGCTGTTCGGTGGTGATATCGTTGCCGTGGACGGTACTGGCAAAGCCGCACTGCGGGCTCAGCGCCAGCTGGTCGAGGTCGGCATACTTTGCCGCCTCATCGATCCGGCGCTTGATGTCGTCCTTGGTTTCCAGCTCACCCAGCTTGGTGGTGACCAGGCCCAGCACCACGGTCTTGCCCTTGGGCAGGAACCGCAGCGGGGCAAAGTCGCCCGAGCGGGGATCATCATACTCCAGGAAGAAGGCGTCGATAGCGAGCTCGTTGAACATGATCTCGGCCACCGGTTCATAGCCGCCTTCGGCCGCCCAGCTGCTGCGGAAGTTGCCGCGGCACAGGTGGATTGCCTTGATCATGTCGGCCGGCGCACTGGCGAAGCTGTCGTTGATGAGCTGCGCATACTGGCGGGTGGTGGCATCGGGATCCATGCCGCGCTTGGCGGCATCGGCGCGCTGCTCGTCATCGCACAGGTAGGCAAGGTTGGTATCATCCATCTGGATGTAACGGCACCCGGCAGCGGCGAGGCTGTCCACTTCTGCGCGATAGGCAGCGGCCACATCGGCATAGAATTCGTCCATCGTGGGATAGACGTCCTCGGGGATACCCGAGCGACCGGCGCGGAAGTGCAGCATGGTCGGGCTGGGGATCGCCACCTTGGGGGTGAAGCCTTCGCCCACCTGGCTGGCGAGGAACTGGTAGTCGGCCAGCTGGATCGGCTTTTCGTGCGCGATCTTGCCGGTCACCACCATCACCGGCGGCGCAAAGGACACGTCCTTGCCGGAATCGTTCTTGAATGCCTTCTTCAGGCCGCCGCGCTCTTCCACGCCGGCAAGCTGCAAAAGGAAGTCGGTATGGAAGAAGTACCGGCGGAACTCGCCATCGGTAATCGCCTTCAGGCCCAGGTCCTGCTGCCACTGCACCAGTTCGGCAATGGCCTTGTCCTCGGCCGCGCGCAGGTCGGCATAGGAAATGTTGTTTGCCTGGCGGTGCTGGCGGGCTTCGATCACCTCGCGCGGGCGCAGGAAGGAACCGACATGGTCGGCACGGCTTGGCAGTTTGGTAGTCATCGAAAATTGTCCTGTCATAGCAGATATGTAGCTAGACCAGGGTCATGACGCGGGCTCGCGCTCGACTGGACGCGTCCACATATGCGAAATGGCAAGGCCAGCGCAACTGCATTCTTGTGCGCCTGCGAACAGGAACGCCTCGACGCCCCTGTTGCCGGACCCGGACAAAAAGCCACTTGATCGCCTGCAAGCCAACTTAGTATGCGCTGCTTACAAAGGACGAGATCCGGCCCACCGTGTCCGGCCCTTTGTGGGAGAGCTAGAACTATGACATTCCGGAACGGCATGCTGGCGGCCTGCGCGGCGCTGGTGCTTGCAGCGTGCAGTGGCAGCGACGAGGGCATCGACGCCGAGGCGCTGGTCAACGCGGCGGCCGATACCGCCAACTGGATCACCTATGGCCGTGACTATTCGGAACAGCGCTACAGCCCGCTCGACCAGGTGAACGCCGGCAACGTGGGCGAACTGGGGCTGGCATGGTACGCAGACCTCGACACCCGCCGCGGCCAGGAAGCGACCCCGCTGGTGATCGACGGCAAGCTCTATGTCACCACCGCCTGGTCCAAGGTGAAGGCCTATGATGGCAAGACCGGCGCGCTTTTGTGGGAATACGATCCGGAAGTTCCGGGCGAAACCGCCGCCAATGCCTGCTGCGACGTGGTCAACCGCGGCCTTGCCGCATGGGGCGACAAGCTGTTCCTCGGCACGCTCGACGGCCGCCTGATCGCGCTCGACCGCGAAACCGGGGCCGAGGTGTGGTCCGAAGTGACCGTCGACCAGTC
>CAZTED010000090.1:0-7821 GCA_964612175.1 uncultured Sphingomonadaceae bacterium | reverse complement strand
GGCCGGAAACCGGCGAATATGTCTGGCACTACCAGACCACGCCCGGAGAGACCTGGGATTTCACCGCCACCCAGCACATCATGCTGGCCGACATCGAAATCGAAGGGCAGCAGCGCAAGGTGCTGATGCAGGCCCCCAAGAACGGCTTCTTCTACGTCATCGACCGCGCCACCGGCGAACTGATCAGTGCCGACAACTACGTGCCGGTCAACTGGGCCAGCGGCATCGACATGGAAACCGGCCGGCCGATCGAGAACCCCGAGGCGCGCTATGACAAGACCGGCGTGCCCTTCGTCTCCACCCCGGGCGCGGGCGGGGGTCACAACTGGCACCCGATGGCCTTCCACCCGGGCGAGGGGCTGGTCTACATCCCGGCGATCGAGGCCGGCTTCCCCTATGTGCCCGAAGCCAACTGGCAGGCGGATGCCGCGCGCGGCTTCAACATCGGCATCGACATGGCCGCCGGCGCCCTGCCTGCCGACGATGCCATACGCCAGGGCGCGGTTGCGGGCACGCGCGGCGCCCTGATAGCGTGGGACCCGGCAACCCAGACCGAGCGCTGGCGGGTCCAGTACCCCGGCCCTTGGAACGGCGGCGTGCTGGCAACCGGCGGCGGGCTGGTGTTCCAGGGCACGGCCGGCGGCATGTTCAAGGCCTACAGCGCCGACGACGGCAAGGAACTTTGGTCCTTCGCCGCGCAGACCGGCGTGGTCGCCCCGGCGGTCACCTATACCATTGATGGCGAGCAGTACGTGGCCGTGATGGCCGGCTGGGGCGGCATCTGGGCGCTGGCGCCCGGAGGCGTGCTCAACGAGACATCGGGCCCGGTGCCCAACATCAGCCGCCTGCTGGTGTTCAAGCTGGGCGGCACCGCCCAGTTGCCGCCGGCTCCACCGCTTTCGCGCCGCCCGATCGACCCGCCCGCCTTCACCGGCAACCCGGCGCAGCTGACGCAGGCCACCTATGACTATGGCCGCTATTGCGGGCAGTGCCACGGCGATGCGGCGATCGGTTCCACCGTGCTGCCGGACCTCAGGCGCAGCGCCGTGCTCGACAATGCCGAGACCTGGATGATGATCGTGCACGACGGCGCGCTTGTGGCCAACGGCATGGTCGGCTTCTCGCAGTCGCTCAGCCGCGAGCGGATCGAGGGCGTGCGCCAGTATGTCATCTTCCGCGCCAACCAGGACAAGCAACTGGGCGGCGTGGGGCTGCAGGGCTCATGAATGGAGGCCTAGGCCGCAATACTAACGAGCGTTAGCTTGATCCGCACGCAATAGGCAGCCATATGCTGCTCTGGTATCGTGCGCCCGAACGCGAGGGAATCGCGCGAGAATCGTTTGGCTTACGGGGAGAAGGATTTCCGCCATGAATGACATGACCACCATCGATCGCACGCAGCCGGAGTATTCGGATGCCGTGAAGAAGGCGCTGGCGCGCAAGCCGCAGCTCTACATCAACGGCGAATGGGTCGATTCGTCCGGTGGCACCCTGATCGAGGTGGAAGATCCCTCGAACGGCAAGGTGATCTCCAGCTTCTGCGAAGCGACCGACAAGGACGTGGACCGGGCCGTTGCCGCCGCCCGCGCCGCCTTCGACGATGGCCGCTGGCGCAACATGCCGCCGGTCGTGCGCGAAAAGACCATGCACAGGATCGCCGACCTGATCGAAGCCCATGCTGATGAGCTGGCAGAGCTGGAAGCGATCGACGTGGGCAAGCCCAAGGGCATGGCCGGCGCTATCGACGTGCCCGGTTCGGCCAACCACTTCCGCTACATGGCCGGCTGGGCCGGCAAGATCAACGGCGACACCCTGCCGCCCTACTCGATGCCGGGCGGCATGATGTTCGCCTACACCGTGAAGGAACCGGTCGGCGTCTGCGCACAGATCGTGCCGTGGAACTTCCCGCTGCTGATGGCCTGCCTCAAGATCGCCCCGGCGCTGGCCGCAGGCTGCACCACGGTGCTCAAGCCCGCCGAACAGACCAGCCTCACCGCCCTGCGCCTGGCCGACCTGATCCACGAAGCCGGCGTGCCGGCCGGCGTGGTCAACATCATCACCGGCTATGGCCACACCGCCGGTGACCGCATGGTCAAGCACCCCGATGTCGACAAGGTCGCCTTCACCGGCTCCACCGAGATCGGCAAGCTGATCAACCGCAACGCCACCGCCACCCTCAAGCACGTCACCCTCGAACTGGGCGGCAAGAGCCCGGTGGTGGTCATGCCCGATGTCGACGTTGCCGAAACCGCCCCGGGCGTTGCCGGCGCGATCTTCTTCAACTCAGGGCAAGTCTGCGTGGCCGGGTCGCGCCTCTATGCCCACAAGTCGGTGTTCGACAAGGTGGTGGAAGGCATGGCCGAAACCGCCGAATTCTGGGCCCCGCGTGCCAGCCTCGATCCCACCGCCCACATGGGTCCGCTGGTATCCAAGGAACAGCATGAGCGGGTGCTCGGCTATATCGAAGCCGGCAAGCGCGATGGCGCCTCCGTGCTGATGGGCGGCGACGTGCCGTCCAGCGATGGTGGCTACTACGTCAACCCGACCATCCTCACCGACGTGAACCCGCAGATGAGCGTCGTTCGCGAGGAAATCTTCGGCCCCGTGGTTGTCGCCCAGCGCTTTGATGACCTCAACGATGTGGTCAAGGAAGCCAACGACACGCCCTATGGCCTTGCCGCCGGTGTCTGGACCAAGGACGCCAGCGCCGCCGTGCGCATCGCGGGCCAGCTCAAGGCCGGCACCGTGTGGATCAACTGCCACGCCATGATCGACCCGGCGCTGCCCTTCGGCGGCTACAAGGAAAGCGGCATCGGCCACGAACAGGGCCGCCTGGGCCTTGAAGCCTACCTTGAGACCAAGTCGGTGCTGATGAAGCTGTGACCGCCGGCTGAACAGCAAAAGCGAGGCCCGCCTTCGGCATTGCCGGGGCGGGCCTTGTCGTTTGAGGATAGTGTCCCGGGTCGCACCAGAACACCGCATCAAATCGCAGGATAACTCATGCCCATAGACCTCACCAAGATCCGCGCCATCGACGTTCACGTCCACGCGGAAGTCTCGTGCCACGATCCCGAGGATCCGGTGATGGGCAAGTACTTCGATGCCGCCAGCGCCTATTTCAAGGCCCCGCGCGAGCGGCCCAAGATGCCCGAGATCATCGAGCTTTACCGCGAGACGCAGATCGCCTTCTGCATGTTCACCGTCGATTGCGAAAGCGGCATGGGCGCCAAGCGCGTGTCGAACTACGAGGTGGCGGAGCTCGCCAACAAGAACGACGATATCTGCATCCCCTTCGCCTCCATCGATCCGCACAAGGGCAAGTACGGCGCGCGCGAGGCGATCGACCTGATCGAGAACCACGGGGTCAAGGGCTTCAAGTTCCACGGCATCGCCCAGAACGCCCATCCGGCGGACCCCATGGGCTATCCGATCTACGAGGTGATCAACGAATACAAGCTGCCTGCCATCTTCCACACCGGCCATTCCGGCATGGGCACCGGCATGCGCGGCGGCGGCGGGATGCGGTTGAAGTACGGCCAGCCGATCCTGATCGACGACGTGGCGGTGGATTTCCCCGACATGAAGATCATCCTGGCCCACCCCAGCTGGCCGTGGGTGGACGAGAGCCTGTCCATGGCGCTGCACAAGACCAACGTGTTCATCGACCTGTCGGGCTGGAGCCCCAAGTATTTCCCCAAGCAGCTGGTCCAGTACGCAAACACCCAGCTGAAGCACAAGATGCTGTTCGGCACCGATTTCCCGCTGATCCACCCGGACAAGTGGATGGCGGCAGCAGCCGAAGTGGGCTTCCGCGACGAGGTGATGCCGGGGATCATGAAGGACAACGCGGCCCGGGTTCTGGGCCTGGCCTGAGGGTGGCGGGGTGAACGCCGATCCCGCCGACATCCGCAATTTCCTGCGCCTGTCGCCGCAGGTGACAACGTCCGGCCGCCTGCAACCGGGCGACCCCGCGCGGCTGGCGGCCATGGGTACGCGCCGCGTCATCAACCTGGCGCTGGAGAGCCATCCCGAAGCCCTGCCCCAGGCGGCGGAAGAGATGGCTGCGGCAGGCCTTGCCTATACCCACATCCCGGTGCCGTTCGATGCACCGGGGGAGGAGCATTACCGCGCCTTCGTGGCCGCGCTGGAAGCCGATGACGGGCCGGTCCATGTCCACTGCATCATGAACTGGCGCGTTTCTGCCTTCTTCTGCCGCTACCACCGCGAACAGGGCATGGATGAAAGCGCGGCAAGGGCGCTGATGCATCTTGTATGGAACCCGGAAACCGCCGATTACCCGGGCGCGGATAAATGGGCAGCCATGGCCCTGTCGTGATCCAGAGGGGAGAGACCATGAACTTCAGCGGCAAGCACATTGTCGTTACCGGCGCATCCAGCGGCATCGGCCTTGTAGTGGCCCGGATGCTGGCAAGCCGGGGGGCGCGCGTCTCGCTGGTGGCGCGGCGGCGGGACATGCTCGATGCCGCCGTAGCGGACATCGGCGCCAATGCGGCAGGCTTTGCCGGCGACGTGGGCGACAAGGCGCAACTTGAAGCCGCTATCGATGCCGCCGCGGCACACTTCGGCCCGGTGGAAGGGCTGTTCGCCAATGCCGGCCTGACCGGCGGTTTCACCCCCTTCACCGCCTTTGACTCCGCGGTGTTCGAGGAGACCCTGCGCGTCAACCTGACCAGCGTGTTCTGGGCCGCACAGAAGGTGCTGCCGGCCATGATCGAGGCGCAGAAGGGCACGATCCTGATCACCGGCTCGATGGCCAGCAAGCGCGGCATGGCGATGAACCCGGCCTATGTCGCCTCCAAGCACGGCGTGCTGGGCCTGTCGCGCGCGATCGCGGTGGAAATGGCCCCGCACAACATCCGCTGCAACTGCATCATCCCCGGCTTCATCCTGACAGAGGCGCTCGACCGGATTCCGGAAGAGCAGAAAGGCCGTATTGCCGCCCGCGTACCGCAGCGGCGAATGGGCACCTGCGAGGAGCTGGCCGAGGTCGCCTGCTTCCTCCTGTCCGATGCCGCCAGCCACGTGACCGGCCAGGACTGGTCGGTCGATGGCGGCACTCTCGAAACGCTGGAGGTTTGATCATGTCCCTTGTCTACTACCATGCCGAACCGCTGGCGAATTCGCTCAAGTCGATGATCCCGCTGATGGAAAAGGGCCTCAGCTACGAGAGCCGCTATGTCGACCTGCACAAGTTCGAACAGCATTCCGACTGGTTCACCGCCATCAATCCCGAAGGCCAGGTGCCGGTGCTGGACCATGACGGCATCATCATTACCCACACCACCGTGATCAACGAATACCTCGAAGATGCCTTTCCCGATGCCAATCCCGCCGATGGCCCGCTGCGCCCGCGCGATCCGGCCGGCGCGGCACGGATGCGGTACTGGAACAAGTTCGTCGACGAGCACGTGATGAACCACGTCTCGATGCACGGCTGGCACCGGCTGATCCGGGTGATCACCCGTTCGATCGAGGATGACCGGTTCGAGGAACTGATGAGCCACATCCCCCTGCCCGACCAGCAGAAGAAGTGGCGCACCGCGCGCAGCGGTTTTTCCGAAGCCGACCTTGCCAATGCGCTGGCCAAGATCGAATATGCGCTCGACAAGGTTGAGCGCCAGTTGTCCGAAACGCCCTATCTGGCAGGACAGGCCTATACCCTGGCCGACATCAATTTCTATTCGCACTGCGGGCTGATGGTGGACCGGATGTTCCCCGACCTGCAGGTGAACGACCGCTTCCCGGCGATGGTCCGGTGGCGGGACACGATTTCCGACCGTCCGGCCGTGGCGGCAGCCCTGAAGAGCGAGGATCGCTCGCAAGCAGGCTTGCGCACATGGAGCGGCGATGGTCGCGAACATTCCTGAAGGAGACAGAACAATGCGTGCATGGATGCTTCCCGCCGGGTCCGACGGTTTCGACAAGCTCTACCTCGAAAACCTGCCCGATCCGGTGGCGGGTCCGGGCGAGGTGCTGATCGCGCCGAAGGCCTGGTCGATCAACTACCGCGACTTTGCGGTGGCTTCCGGCAAGTATTTCGGCGGGGCGCTGCAGGCGCCGTCCATTCCGCTGAGCGACGGCGCGGGCGAGGTGCTGGCCGTGGGCGAGGGCGTGACCCAGTTCAGGCCCGGCGACCGGGTGCAGGGATCGTTCTTCCTCGACTGGCTGGACGGGCCGCAGGTAATGGGCCGCGCGCTGGGTGACGGCTTTGCCCCGGGGATGCTGGCCGAAAAGGTCGTGCTGCCCGCAACCGGCGTGGTCAAGGTGGCCGACAGCCTCAGCTTCGCCGAAGCGGCCTGCATGCCCTGCGCCGGGGTGACCGCATGGAACGCGCTGTTCGAAGGCGGCCGCCCGATCGGCAAGGGCAGCCGCGTGCTGGTGCTGGGCTCCGGCGGCGTGTCGATGATCGCGCTGGAGCTGGCGAAGGCCGCCGGCGCCGAGGTGATCGCCACCTCGTCCAGCGACGAGAAGCTGGCCCGCGTTGCCGCCATGGGCGCGGCGCACACCGTCAACTACAGGGACATTCCCGAATGGGGCGCGCACGTGGCCAAGGAATTCGGCGGTGCGCACAAGGTGGTCGAAGTGGGCGGCGTGGGCACCCTGCAGCAGAGCATCAACGCACTCGCCCCGGAAGGCGAGATCGCCCTCATTGGCGTGCTTGCCGACGGCCCCCCGCCGCACCCGCGCCAGCTGATGATGACCGGCGGTTCCATTCGCGGCATCTTTGTGGGCAGCGTGGCGATGGCGGTAAAACTCAACAAGTATGTCGATGCCCACGCGATCAAGCCGCCTATCGGCGGACGCTTCGCTTTCGACAATGCCGGCGCTGCCTATGCCCACGCCTGGGGCCCGGACAGCTTCGGCAAGACGGTGATCGAGTTGTAGGAATTGACATTCGTCATTGCGGGGCCAGCGGCAAGGGACAAGAATGCCGTAGCCTCGCGATGATGCGGGGGCTGAGGAGAGAACACCAATGTGGCAGGTGCGCGTGGCGCCGTGCGGGGATTTCGACAACCGCCCGTTCCAGTCCAACCATTTCGCGGTCGAGCCGCTGGCCTCGTCGATGGGGGCGGAGATTGTAGGCGTGCGCCTGCCCGATCTGTCGGACGACGGGGTGGAAAGCCTGAAGCAGGCGCTGTGGAAGCACAAGATGATCTACTTGCGCGACCAGCACCTGACCCATGCCGAGCACGAGGCGTTCTCCCTCCGGCTGGGGGACTTCGCGGTCGATGCCTATACGCAAGGCGTGCCCGGCCACCGCGACGTGCACCCCATCATCAAGGAAGCCGACGAGGTGACCCCCAGCCTGTTCGGCGGCGGCTGGCATACCGACAGCCCGTTCCTGCCCGAACCGCCATCGATCACCTTCCTGCGCCAGATCGAAGGCCCGCCATGGGGCGGTGATACGGTCTGGGCCAATACCCAGCTCGCCTTCCGCCACCTTTCCCCCACCTACCAGGCCATGCTGCGCCCGCTCAAGGTGTGGATGAGCGCGCGCAACAACTACGCAACGCAGGAATTCCTGCGCGGCGCGGCGATCAGCTTCGGCGATGCAACCAAGCACGAACAGGGAATGCGCGGATCGCACCACCCGCTGGTGCGCAAGCACCCGGTGACGGGCGAGGAAGCGCTGTACATCTGCGATACCTATGCCGCCGGCATCGACGGCATGACCACGCACGAGGCCAGGCCGCTGATCGAATACCTGGTCTGGCACGCCACCCAGCACGCCTTCACCTGCCGCCTGCGCTGGAGCCCGGGCATGGTCTGCATGTGGGACAACGCCGCCACCATGCACCT
>CAZTED010000089.1:0-11865 GCA_964612175.1 uncultured Sphingomonadaceae bacterium | reverse complement strand
TTCCGCTGACGCTCAATAGCCTATCGTAAACCGGGTACGGCTGTGCCTGTGCGCTTCCAGTTCATCGATCATGGCAATGGCATAGTCGGCATAGCTGATCTTGCTCTCGCCACTGCCATCGACAACCAGGTTCTCCCCACCCAGGCGGAAGCTGCCCGGCCCCTGGCGTGGCCCGACAAAGATCAGCATGGCGGGCGAGAAGAAGGTCCAGTCCACCTCCTGTTCCTGCCGCAGGGCATCGAGGAAGTGGATGCCGCCGATGACATAGGGCTTGATCTGTTCCGGGAAGGTGGGGGAATCATACACCCGCACCCCGTCCGGCCCGGTCAGGCTGGCCGCCCCGCCCATCACCAGCAGGCGCTTTACGCCCGCGGCCTTGACCGCACCCAGCAGCACATCGGCCGTCACATCAAAGTGCAGCGCGCTGATCACGGCATCCACGCCCCTGATCAGGCCGGCGAGTTCATCAGGATTGGCGGCATCGCCGGCAACGGCGGTGATCCCTTCGGCCACCGGAATATTCTCCGGATGGCGCGAAATTCCCACGACCTGGTGTCCGCGCGCGGCGGCTTCCCTGGCAATTTCCGAACCACCCTTGCCGCTGGCACCAAGAACCGCAATGCGCATCAAGATTCCTCCACTGACACCGGGCAGCAATGATCGCGCACCGGCCTTGCGCCGTACTATGGGCAGTGATCGTGCAGGGGGAAGAGCAAATGCACTTTCTACCGGAAAACAAAAAACCCGCCCTCCGGAATGGAGAACGGGCCTTGTGTCGCCCCTGCGTGAACGAGGCGTCGAAAGTGGCAGCAACCGGTCAGATCGCGGCGATCACCTTGTCGGCAAGCGAGGCATCGGCGGCGGCATCGTGCCGCTCGGCGATGAGGGTGGCGGCAGCAGCGGCGGAAGCCTGGGCCGCACGCGCCTTGAGATCGGCCACGGCCTGCAGTTCGGCAGCGGCAATCTTGTCCTGCGCCATCTGCTCGCGGCGGGCGATCATGGCGGCGGTATCGCTCTCGGCCTTGGCGACGATGGCCTTGGCCTCGGTTTCGGCATTGCTGATCATGGCCGCCGCGTCCTTTTCGGCTGCGGCGATCTTGGCGGCATAGTCCGCCCGCAGCGCCTCGGCCTCGGCGCGCAGGGCCTTGGCTTCATCGAGGTTGCGGCGGATCTCGGCAATCTTGCTGTCGAGGCCGCCGGCGATGGTGCGGTGGACCTTCAGGCCAGCAAAGGCGATCAGCAGCAGCGCCGCCATCGACAGCGAGACCCACTGGTACGGCTGGAGGCCGAGCAGTTCCGGCTGCGGCGCACCGTGATCGGCCGCCACTTCGGTGTGAGCCGAGTGATCCTGCAGGTCCGCTGCATCCGGCGCGGCAACAGGTGCTTGCGACAGGTTAGCCATGAGCCAAAGCCTTCTTCACGGCGGCAGCGGCCGCGGTCTTGGTTACCTTTACGCCGGCAAGGCGGGCAACGATGTCCTGCGCGGCTTCGGCAGCCACGGTCTCGATCTCGGCCGCAGCGGCAGAGCGGGCGGCTTCGATGCGGGCTTCAGCCTCTGCCGACCGGGCATCGATCGATGCCTGGGCGGAAGCAAGCCGCGCCTCGGTCGAGGCAGTCGCCTTGCCCTTCGCCTCTGTAACCAGGGCCTGGGCGGCGGCGCGGTTGGCGTTCTCCCGCGCACGCCAGGCCGCTTCCTGCTCGTCCGCTGCATCGCGCGCGGCCTGGGCTGCGGCGAGATCCTGGGCGATCTGGCTGTCGCGCTGGCCAACGGTGTCCATCACCTTGGGCAGCATGGTCTTGCCGACCACGACATAGACAAGGCCGAAGATGATCAGCAGCCAGAACAGCTGGCTGGACCAGATTTCGGGCAATTGGGCGATCTGGGGCATGGACGGATTCCGTCTGTCAGCGCGAAACGGGAAGCAGGACGTCAGACCCGGCAGGGCACGTCAGCGGGCGCATCGGCGCCCGGCCGGGTGAAGCAGTCGTCAGACGAACAGGATGATCATCGCGACGACGAAGGCGAGCAGGCCCAGCAGTTCCGCCGCGGCGAAACCGATGAACAGGCGGCCCTGCTGGCCGTCGGCAGCACCCGGGTTGCGCAGGGCGCTTTCCAGGAACGAGCCGAACACGTTGCCCACGCCCAGCGCGGCCATGCCGGCACCGATCGCGGCGAGGCCGGCACCAACCATCTTGGCAGCTTCGAGATCCATGAGATTATCCTTTCGTATGAACTTGTTGGGAAAACGGTATTGGAAAACTCAGTGCAGGTGCTCGGCGTCGTTGATGTACAGCGACGTCAGCAGCGCGAAAACATAGGCCTGGATGCCGGAGACCAGGATCTCCAGTGCGCAGATGGCAATCATCAGGACAAAGCTGGGAATGCCCACCAGCACGCCGAACCCGGCGCCCGCGCTCCACCCGCTGATCACGAAGCTCGACAGCACTTCGAGCAGCACGTGGCCGGCCATCATCGCCACGAACAGACGCAGGGCGAGGCTGAAGGGGCGGAACAGGAACGAGATGAATTCGATCGGGGCGATGATGATCGCCATCACCAGCGGAGTCCCGCTGGGCACGAACAGGCTGAAGAAGTGCAGGCCGTGCTTCCAGAAACCGACGACCAGCACGATCCCGAAGCTGAGGATCGCGAGCACACCGGTAACGGTGAAATGGCTGGTGAAGGTGAACGGGTGCAGGCCGACGAGGCCCAGCGGCATCAGGCCGAGCAGGTTGGCAAAAAGGATGAACATGAACAGGCTGAAGATGTACGGCACGTACTTCTTGCCGCCATGGCCGATGTTCGCCTCTACCAGGTTGTCGATGAAGCCGGTGAAGGTTTCCACCGCCATCTGCCAGCGGCCGGGCACCAGCTGGCGCCGCATCCCGCCGATCATGAAGGCCCACACGGCGATCGCCGCGATCAGCATCCACAGCGCCGAGTTGGTGAAGGCAATGTTGAAGCCTGCGATTTCCCATCCCGCAGAACCGAACAGCGGTTCCACGGTGAACTGGTGCATCGGGTCGACCTTAGCCGTTTCGCCTGCCACTGTCTTGCTCGTTCCCTAAACCTGTCGCGGCCGCCGGGGTTATTCCGGGGGCCGGTTCGAAAGCCGGATGATGTTCCTGAAGGCGACCACGATCCCGAGGAACAGGCCGACCAACAGGCCCCAGGGATTGGTCCCGGTGAGATAGCCGACGGCATACCCGGTAACCGCTCCCCCCAGGAGCCCGCCGAGCAGGTCTGCCAGGACCCGGTTGCCGCTGCGATAGTTCGCGTCGGCACCCGTCACCTGCGACCGGTTGCGTTCCTCCTCGCGGCTCCGGGCGGCTTTCAGCCGCGCCTCGAGCGCGTCGATTCGCGCATCCTCCTCGATGGGTTCCCGTGCGGGTTTCTCGTCGCTCATGCCGCTTCCTTTCGCCAAGGGTTTGGCCAAGTAATCAACATGGGCAGCCAAGGTGCCCGCCTAGGGCGCCGACCCCTTAGGCGGGGGTCATGGGCAAGTCAACCGCAAGGGGGCCGTTTGTCGGCCACTGCGGATTGGCGCCGCACGGCGGGGGCCAGGCGGCCTTAGCCGGGGCAGCGGGAATCGCGCTGCGGCGGGGCTGCTGTGCGGGTCTGCCACGAGCCATCGGGTGCCTGGTACTTCTCGCCCGGCTGGGTACCGGCAATGGCGAGGCAACCGGCGGTGAAGGCGTACTGCTCCAGCGTCGCGGTCTCGGCCTGGGCGCGCTGGACATAGACCGCGCGGCGGCGGTTGTTGATGTCGTTCACCATCGCCTGCAGCTCCGGCGTGGGAGCGCCGACGATGCCGAGGTAGCCGTCCATCTTCTCGCCCACCTGCCCTGCGGCACGCGCGGCGGCATAGGCCGGATCGCGCTGGGCCATGACCGGGGTGGCGACGGATGCCAGCGCCAGTGCGGCAGCGGCGGCTCCGATGGCGAGGCGATACTTGGAAATCATCATGTCATTCGCTCCACTGGAACGCTCCGGCCATCAGAAGATGTCGGCGTTCTCTTCAATCGCGTTGCTGGCGTCATCGGCCAGCCGGTAGATCACTTCCTGGGTAATGTTGATGTTGAGTTCGATCACGATCGGCTCGGTCGGTGCTTCCAGCGATATGCACCCTGACACGAGCGGGACCGCGCCCACCATCGCCATCACCACCCTGGCCCGTCGCAATCGCCTGCCCCTCATGGCAGCCTTATGCGCCCGGATCGGGGCCTTGGTCAATTTCGGGCACTTCATGGCATGGCCTCTCTTTCGGACGGCTGAATGGGGAGTTCATCGTTCTGACCGGCGCTGGCACCGGCGCCCGCAGGGTCGGGCAGGTCTTCGCCGTTGACCACGCTGCGCAAGGTGCGCCCGTCATCGGTCAGCAGGCCCAGCCCGCGCGGATCGCGCACGGAAGACGGATCATAGAGCGATCGCATGGAGGAAATCATCTGGTAGAACGGCGCGCGCAGGTTGACGACGAGGCGGATCGGCAGTTCCGCGATGCGGCGGGTGATGAAATTGGTCTGGGCCGTTGCCCCCTGACGCACCCCGTCGAGCCGGACCCGGGTGACCAGTTCGCCGGTCAGCGGGCCATCGAGCAGCACTTCCATCCGGTCGTAATTGAGATCGCGCAGCGCCTGGAAGGCGAAATTGCCCACGAAAGACAGGTCTTCATAAGTCAACTGGCCGACATAGGAGACATGGCCGCCGGGCGGGCGAGCGGACAGCATGCCGCCTTCCAGCCGGCCATTGCCCATGGCATCGAACTCCACCGGCAGCAGCCCGTCGAAGGTGCCGGTGGCGGCAAGGTTGTTCAGCTCCATCCGCTCGATCAGGCGGGCTGCCTCCAGCCCCTCGATCTGGAACACATAGCGCCGCACTTCGGGCGAACCGATGTTCATCACCAGCGGCTGCATCGACAGGTGCCCGCCAAGGAACGGCCACTCCGCGCTGGACAGTTCCAGCCTGGTGCCATCGGTCAGCGAGAACAGCACCACGCCATCATTCACCTCGATGCCGGGATTGACCGCATCGATGGAAATGCGCTGGTCGGGCGCGGTGGTCAGGCCGATCAGATCTGTGAACACCACCGTTCCGCGCGCACCCTTCACCGGGCCGAATGCGGCGGCAAGGTCGATCCCGTCTGACGAGAACCGCCCGCTGCTGGTGACCGCAGCGCTGTTCCAGTCCACCCGCCCTTCGCCGGTCACCGTGCCTTCCACCAGGCTGACGACGCCATAGGCCAGTTCGGAAATGTCGCGCGGCTGGAAGCCGGGGCCGAAGGTCACGCCAGCAACGGCAAGGTCGGCATGGCCGGTGGCATCGGACAGGTCGTGGACCACGCTGACATCGGCTACCCGCGTGCCGCTGGCCGGGTGCTGCAGGGCAAAGGCGGTGCGGATGACGTTGTCGGCCAGGGTCAGCCCTGCCCCTTGCGCCACCAGCGGGTGAAAACGCTCTGCCTCCTGCCGGTCCTCGATCCGGAAGCTGACCCCCGACAGGGACAGCACGCCATCGGCATAGCCCCACGCACCGCCCGCCTCGCGGATGTCTAGCGGCACGGCGGCGAGCAGCACGTCGGTGCCGATGAAAGTGCCGCCAATCTCGTCTCCCAGCCGGGCAGAAAGGTCGGTGATGGTAAAGCGGGTGGCATTGGCCGGCTCGCCCAGCTCCACCGCGATGGCGCGGGCCGACAGGGCGCCGGGCCAGGCAAGGCCCACGGGACCGCTGGCAAGGCGGACCGGCGTCTCTCCCAGGGTCCCGCGTAACTGCAGCGACGGTGCCCCCGCCGCCAGCCGCAGGCCGCCTGCGTCATAGGCCAGGATAGATGAACCCGATGGCGGGCAAAGGGTCAGCGACTGACCGTCGAGCGACAGGTTCGACACCTGCAGCCGGCGGAACGCAAGATCTGTGCAGCCCGCCCACAGGCTGACCGCGCCGGCCGGCGATATCGTGCCGTCCAGCGGCAGTTTGAGCGCTTCGGCGTAACCGCCGGGCAACGCCCCGCTCGCCTCTATCCGCCCGGTCAGCGCAAGCGCCCCGCCCCGCCCTTGCCGGACCCTGAGGTCGGGCACGGCCAGCCGCGCATCGCCCGCGCGGTACTCCGCCATCCGTGCCCGAAGTTCCAGCGCGCCGCCCTGGCCCTGCTCCATCCGTCCGGAAATCTGCGGCAGGCCGGTGCCGCCGGTCAGGAAGTTGCCGGCGAACAGCGGCAGCCCGCTGTCGGAGAACCCCAGCGAGGACCGGCTGAGCAGCAGCAGGCTCTGCCCGTCCCGGCCGCGCAGGCGCGCCTCGGGAACAACGAGGCCGAGCCGCTCGCCAGTGCGGCGCAGGGTCAGGCTGGCCGCCAGGGTGCTGCCTTCCAGCTGGCTTCCCAGCTGGCGCCTGAACTGCCCAACCAGCGGCTTCACCAGGGTACCTGCGCCCGCCTGCTCGATCCCGGCGAGCGTGGCGGCCCAGCCATCCCCCGGCCGGAAACTGCTGCCGGCAAGGTCGGCCTCCAGCTCGATCCGCGAGAAGCTGTCGCGGCTGCGCAGCGTGCCATTGGCTTCGAGCAGCGCCAGCCGGACCGGACCGCTGTCGAGCTGGCGCCCCTCAAGATCGAAACTGCTGGTCAGGTCGCCGTCGCGCCAGCGAACACGAGCCGTCCCGGCAAGGGCGGCCAGCCGCACATCCGGGTGGGTGACAGCGCTCGTCACCAGGCTCCCCTCGCCATCCACGCCGGCCATGTCGGCATCGGCGGCAAGGTCCAGTTCGATCCCCCCGCCAGCCATTGCCAGGCCCTGCTCGGGGCAGGTGAGCCGCGCAAAGCGGAAGGGTCCGGCAAGCCTTGGCCGTCCGTCGGCCACGGACAGGGCACCAAACAGCGTGGCCTCCTGCGCCTCGCAACCGGCAAGCAGGAGCTGCGGCGCGACTGCCGCAAGTTCTCCGGCAAATCCGTCCTGCAGGTGGCCCTCGCCCTTCAGGGACAAAGCGATCGGGCCGTGGTCTCCTTCGATCAGGGCCTTGGCATCGGTCAGCACCAGGCGCAGGTCGGGCAGCGCAAAAGGCTCCTCGCTGTCGGTGAAGATCAGCGGGTCGAGCGCGCCGAAGCTGGGCTTGCCATCAACGATCCGTCCCCACAATCGCGCGCCATGCACTTCGACCGCCTCGACACGGGGCAGGCCGAACCGCAGGCTGAGGCGGACAACGGCCCTTTCGATGGTGGCATCCGGGCGCGCCGGATCGCCGACGACGATGTTGCGGAATACCTGCGTTTCGGGCGCGATGCTCTCGATCTCGTAGGTCGCATCGAGATCCATCTGTTCCAGCATATCGGCGATGTAATCGTCGGTGATGCCGATGCGCTGGCTCCACAGCAGCGTGATCGCCAGCACCAGCACGCCAAGGACAACACCGGCCACGCGGGCCGCGCGCCTTGCGCGCCGCCGCTTGCCGGGCTGCGGGGCAGCCGTATCTTCCTGGTCGACTTCACGCGCCATGCGCGGCAACACTTGCGCGAGGGTTTGCCCAAAGGCAATGGAATAGCAGGCGACAGGGGGCAAACGGTTGGAAACCGGGGAAAGCAGCGGCGCGCATGGCGGCGAGATCGGGCAGCCCCACGGCGGCTCCGGCCACCGCGCCCGCCTGCGCGAGCGGCTGCTGACCGGCGGCCCGGAGGCGCTCGCCGATTACGAGGTGCTGGAATACCTGCTGTTCGGCGCCAACCCGCGCGGTGACACCAAGCCGCTGGCCAAGGCGCTGCTTGCCCGCTTCGGATCGCTGGGCGGCGTGCTCAATGCCGATCCGATGGCGCTGAAGCAGGTCAAGGGCCTGTCCGATGCCGGCATCGGCGCAATCAAGATCGCCGGCCTTGCCGCGCGCCGCATGGCCAGGAGCGAGGTCCAGCAGCAACCAGTGCTGGGCAGCTGGCAGGCGCTGATGGATTACCTGTCGATCGACATGGCGCACCTCACGCACGAGCGGGTGCGCGTGCTCTACCTCAACCTGAAGAACCGTCTGCTGCTCGACCATCTGGTACACGATGGCACCATAGACGAGGCCAGCATCCACCCGCGCGAGGTGATCAAGCGCGGGCTGGATATCGGCGCCTCTGCCCTGATCCTGGTCCACAACCACCCCAGCGGCAACCCGGAGCCAAGCCGCGCCGACATCCAGGTAACCCACCGCATCGCCGAGGCCGGGAGGCTGCTGGGCATCACGGTGCATGACCACGTGATCATCGGGCGCGAGGGTCGCGTCTCGTTGAAGGCCAAGGGGCTGATCTAGCCCCCGATCCGCCACCTAGCGCGGCGGGGCGATCCCGTGGCGCGCATAGATATCCGCCAGCTGCGGCTGCATCGACAGGGCGGCGGCGATATCCTGTCGCCCGGCCTCGTCACCCGCCGACAGCCGCACCACGCCGCGCAGGTACATCGAAGGCGCCAGCCCTGGCCACACCTCGAGCGCTGCATCGAGATCGGCGATCGCCTCGTCCAGCAGCCCCAGCCGGAACCGCACCAGCGCCCGGCTGTCGAGCGGCGGGGCGGCGTTGCTGGCCCGCTCTATGGCGCGGGTGCACAGCTCCAGCGCATCGTCGAGCGCCACGTTGAACAGGCCGCGATACCAGCAATCGGCATTCAGCGTTTCGGCGCTGGCCGGCATCCGTGCCACCTGCTGCGCCAGCAGGGCATGACCGCCGGCGCTGTCACCGCCAAGCCCGGTCACGGTGGCCAGCAGGTCGGCCGCGGTCAGCGCATCGCCATCGGCCAATGGCAGCGATGCGAGCAGTTCTCCTGCCTCATCGGTCCGCCCCCGGTATGCCAGGAGGCGCGCCAGTTCGAAGCCGGTGAAATTGCGCGGATCAAGGTCGAAGGAGGCTTCCATGTCGGCAATCGCCTCGTCCTGCCGGCCAAGCGCGGACAGCACGTTGCTGCGGCGGAACAAGGCCCAGGCCGAGGGCGTTTCCTCGGCCAGCACGGTATAGTCGGCCAGCGCTTCCTCGAACATGAACACGCTTTCCAGGAATGTCGCCCGGGCCTGCAGCGGGGCGTAGTTCTCCACGTCGGCAAAGGCCATCGCCCGCGAATAGGCGGCGATGATCGGAGCGGCCCGGCGGCGGCGCTCGGCCTCGGACAGGTCCCACCGCCATGTGACCGTGGCCGGGGCGGCGAGGCCCAGCGCCGCGCTTTCCACCCGCCGCGCTTCGCGCCGGGCAGCGTTGAGGTCCGCGGGCAGGATCTCGCCCGGCCGCATGACCGCTTCCGAGGTGGCGACCATTGTGTCGCCCTCGATCGCCGCGCTGCGGCGCAGGCTGATGTTGGCATAATCGGCCTGCATGGCCGCATCGCCCGTCAGGCTGAAGCCATCGCCGCCGTCGGGCAGGATGATGCGCGATGTCGTGACCTGCCGGGCCGGGCCAGGCGTCGCCACCGGGATTTCGCGCCACGAAGGGCGGGCGCGATCAGGATTGAACTGCCTGTTGCCCACCCTGTTCTCGACTTCGGCCTGCAAGCGGCCTTCACGCCATTGGAACAGGCTGGTGCCCACGCCTTCGATGCGCAAGGTGGCCAGCGCAGCCTCGTCGTCATAGGCGATCTCGACCGAGGACACGCTGAAGCCCTCGACATTGCTGCCAGCCCCGAAATTCTGCGCCAGCTGGCGCAGCGTTTCCGGATCATCGGCATCGACCAGCGCCCGCATCCGCGAGCCGCCGGGGCCGCTGACCTTGAACGAGACAGAGAACAGCGCCGGGAAATCGGCCCCGGCCGAATGGTCGACAACGGTATCCACCACCAGCTGCGGCGCTGCCGGATCGCGCTGGGTCATCGGAACAAGGTCCGAGCCGCCCGGACGCAGCGGCAGTGCCCAGAAGAACGGCGGCACGTCGGCCAGGTTCGACAATCGCGTGGCGGCGCTGGTTCCGTCCAGCCAGTATTCGGTGCCCTGGTGGACAGCGCGCACGATCACGTGATCGAACGACAGCGGCAGCGGCAGCAGTTCCGGCACGGCATCGCCGCCCTCGGTGGTGACCGCCACGATTTCCGCCTCGATCCCCATGTGCCGCAGCAGCGCCAGCAGCAACACCGACTTCGCCTTGCAATCGCCATAGCGGATCGCCCAGGTATCCTCGGCCGATTGCGGCAGGTAGTTCCCCCCGTCGAGACCATTGAGCAGGTAGCTGATTTCGTCCTGCACCAGCTGCGTCGCCAGCGCCATGCGTTCGCGCGGATCGGTGGTGCGGGCCATGATCATCTCGGCCTGCTCGGCCACTTCCGAACCTCCGGTCAGCCGCGCTGCCGCCTCGAAGTGCGGAGCGAGCGTGGCCGAGACATCCTGCCAGCGGGCAAAGCTGCCCAGCCGCAGCACTTCGCCCCGGCGATAGCGGAACGGCGCATCGAGCGGGATTGGTCCCGGCTCTGCCAGCGGCAGGTCGACCTCGATCCAGTTGTAGCCGTCGCGCACCTGCGGAGGAGCAACGCCGGCGCGATCCTCCACGGCCCAGGCAATGGCTTCATCCACCGGCCAGCTGGCGATCACGCGGGCCTGGCCTACCTGCCACGGCGCTGGCGGCAGGTATTGCGCCGCCTGCATCTGCAGGCCCAGCGCCTGGTCGGATGTGGTGGTGGAATAGGCCATGCGCAGCACGTCGCCCTCGCGAAGGCCCGGCACGGCCAGCGTGGCGGTCAGCGAGCCGTCGAGCAGCCGCTGCTCCAGCCCCTGCTCGCGCCGCAGCACGTCGAAGGTCACCCCTTGGGCCACCAGGTCGATCACCCGCCCGGCGCGCAGGATTTCCAGCCGGTGGATCGTCAGGTCGCCCTTATCGGGCATCCAGCCGAGCGAAATCGTGCCCTGCTCCATCAGCGCCTCAGGGTTATCAAGGCGGAAGGCGGCATCGGAATAGGATGTCACCACCCCGTCCTCCAGCCGATACTGCCATTCGTGCAGCAAGGTCGCGGGGCCACGCGCGTCAGCAGCGGTTGCCACCTCGGCAACATCCACCCAGGCGGGAGCGGGCGCGTACAGCACCTCGGTTCCGGCAAGGGCCGGCGTGGCGGCCAGCGCCGCAGTCGACATGAGCGCAGCGCGCAGAAACTTCATCGCATCATCCCTGTTCGGGCTGTTTCCGGCCCCTTGCGTGCAAGACTATATCAAGGGGGCCATTATGCAATTGCTCCTGCTGCGGGAGAAACGCCGCGCAGCCCCTTGCCAAGCGCAGCCTCGCGGCCTAGCCGCGCCCCATTACCGCTTGCTGCAGGAAAAGAGCCGATGGTCCC
This sequence comes from uncultured Sphingomonadaceae bacterium, assembly GCA_964612175.1. Lineage (GTDB taxonomy): Bacteria > Pseudomonadota > Alphaproteobacteria > Sphingomonadales > Sphingomonadaceae > Alteraurantiacibacter. The sequence continues at coordinate 612 of CAZTED010000089.1, read as the reverse complement.
CCGTTACGCCCGCCCCGCCATGACCGCGATCTGGGAGCCGGAAGCCCGCTATCGCATCTGGTTCGAGATCGAGGCCCACGCCACGCAGAAGCTGGCCGATCTTGGCGTGGTGCCGCAAAGCGCGGCCAAGGCACTGTGGGACTGGTGGCAGACCAACCCGGCGATCGACGTGGCCGCCATCGATGCCAAGGAAGCAATCCTGAAGCACGACGTGATCGCCTTCCTCGACTGGGTGGCCGAGCAGGTCGGCCCCGAAGCGCGCTTCATGCACCAGGGCATGACCAGTTCCGACGTGCTCGATACCACGCTGGCCGTCCAGCTGACCCGCGCGGCGGACCTGCTGCTGGACGACATGGATGCCCTGCTGGCTGCGATCCGCCGCCGGGCCGAAGAGCACAAGTACACCCCCACCATCGGCCGCAGCCACGGCATCCATGCCGAGCCGACGACCTTCGGCCTCAAGCTGGCGCAAGCCTATGCCGAATTCGACCGGTGCCGCGCCCGCCTCGTCAATGCCCGCGCAGAAGTAGCCACCTGCGCCATTTCGGGCGCGGTCGGCACCTGTGCCAATATTGACCCGGCGGTGGAAGACTATGTCGCGGACAAGCTGGG
>CAZTED010000088.1:0-12042 GCA_964612175.1 uncultured Sphingomonadaceae bacterium | reverse complement strand
GCACCGGCCGCCTGACCGTTGAAAGCGGCGGCGCGGTGACCAGCAACGCCGGGTTCCTCGGGTTCCGCGCGGGCTCGAACGCAACAGCCCTGGTGACCGGCGCAGGGAGCAGCTGGACCAATACGAACGAAATGTTCGTGGGGTATTCGAGCACCGCCAATTTGACCATTTCGGGCGGTGGCCTGGTATCGAATTCCTTCGGTGTCATTGGCGACGGTGCGGGCTCTAACGGGACAGTTACGGTCACCGGCGCAGGTAGCCGCTGGACCAACGCGGTGAATATCGAGCTGGGCGCGCGCGGCACCGGCAGCCTGACCGTTGAAAGCGGCGGCGCGGTGACCAGCAACGCCGGGTTTGTCGGCTATCTTGGCGGATCAAGCGGCACGGTCCTTGTGACCGGCGCGCGGAGCAGCTGGACCAACACCAACGAGCTGTTCCTGGGCCATTCGAGCAGCGGCAGCATGACCATTTCGGCAGGCGGCACGGTATCGAACACACTGGGCAGCATTGCAGCATTCGCGGGGTCCACCGGTACGGCCACGGTCACCGGTGCGGGCAGCCGCTGGACCAACACAAGTAGACTGCTTGTCGGGTCTACCGGCACTGGAAGTCTGACCATTTCGGCAGGGGGCCTTGTAACCAGCAACACCGGCTTGGTCGGCAACCGCGCCGGATCGAGCGGGACTTTGTCGGTTACCGGCGCGGGAAGTCGCCTGGAAGTTCAGGGGTTCTTCAGTGTCGGCGAAGCCGGCAGCGGCAGCATGACAATTGCTGCAGGCGGTGTCGTGACCAGTCCGGAAGGCGATGTCGCGTTCGCCAGCGGTTCCAATGGTACAGTCCTGGTCACTGGTGCCGGAAGCAACTGGGATAATTCGACTTTTCTTCGCGTGGGCCGTGCCGGCACCGGTGTGCTTACCATCACCAACGGAGGCACTGTAACCACGCCCTTGCTGAACATTGCTGCGCTGACCAGCGGCAGGAGTACGGTCAATATCGGCGCGGCGGCAGGGGATGCTGCGGCAGCGGCAGGCACGCTTGCCGCGTCTGCCATCACGTTTGGTGGTGGTACCGGCCTTCTGGTATTCAACCACACCGCGCCGGACCTGTTGCTGGCTGCCACCATGTCCGGCAACGGGTCGATCCGGCACCTTGCCGGAACCACTCGCCTGACGGGGGACCTAAACCTTGGCGGTTCGATCGCGCTCGACGGCGGCACTCTGGTGCTGTCGGGCAACAACCTGATCGCCGGCGGTATCTTTGTTGACGATGCCACGTTGCGGCTTGCCAGCAACAACGCTGCCGGCGGCGCGGCAGGGCGGATCACCACCACCGGATCGGTGATCGACTATGCCGATGGGGTGAACAGCGCCACGCCGATCACGCTGGCTTCCAACACCACTCAGCTGCGGGTCCTGACCGGCAGCGCCACGCAAAGCGGCGCGATCAGCGAGACCGGCGGTGCGCGGCCGCTCGAGAAGATTGGCGCGGGATCGCTCAGCCTGACGGCCCCCAGCACCTTTACCGGCAACCTGACCGTTTCGGCAGGACGGCTCGTGCTTGTTGACACTTCGATTGCCGGCAACGTGATCAATGCAGCCACGTTCAACACCACGGGCAATGCGGTGATCGCCGGCAATTTCGCCAACAGCGGCACGGCGCGGTTCGACGTGCTCGGTAGCACGCAACGGGTCGGCGGCACCTATAGCAACAGTGGCAATGCCACGCTTGCCTTCACCTACAACACCGATACCCTTGCTGCCGGCCTGTTTGACATCGGCGGCACGGCGACGGGAAATACGGCGGTGCAGATCGCAACCAGCGGTCCGGTGCTGCGGTTCAGTGCAACGCCGAAGGTTCTGGTGGAAACCGGCGGCGGCAGCGGCACCTTTACCCTCACGGGTACGCCGTTGCCCGGCAATGCGCTGGTCAACTACACCTTCGGCCAGCTCGCGCCGACGCAGTGGGGTATCACGTCGTACTTCAACTACGGCGCGTTCTCCGGCCTTGCAGGGATGCTGCAATCGACGCGCGTGGGCCTGGCAACGGGCTTCCACCAGACGGTGAGCGATTCGCTCGCACAGGCCGGACGCAATGAGCGCAGCAGCGGCGTGTGGCTGCGGGTGGCCCATGGCCAGCACGATGACAGCCGCTTCGTCAGCTCCACCTTCGGTTCGGCCCGGAGCGAAATTGACACCAGCTTCATCGGCATCGAGGGTGGGATCGACACCACCCTTGCGGCGGGCGAGGGCTGGGCCCTGCGGGGCGGGGTGATGGCAGGACGTGCCGATGGCAGTGCTTCCTCGATCACCACCTACACCGGCTTCACCGGGACCAGCGCGGCGAGCATGGACACCAAGGTGACCTTCGCCGGGCTCTACGGCGTGTTCACCAGCGGGGCGCTGACGATCGACCTCGACTACCGCCATGAATGGCATGACCTGGCGATTTCCGCTGCGGCTAGCGGCCCCGGCGGCTCTATCGGCTTGCTGTCGGGCGCGGAAACCGACGGCGAGGCTGACGTGGTGCAGGGCAGGATGACTTACGTGTTCCGGGCGGGCAGCGTCCATGCCAGGCCGCTGGCCGGCATCACCTGGCAGCGCACCACCACGGACACGCTGGCTTTCCCGATTGCCAGTGCCGGGGCCGCCTCGCTCTCGTTCGATGCCAGCGAACTGCTGCTTGGTAATGCCGGCATGGAGATCGGCGCCGATTTCGACATCGGCAACCAGACTGTCGCCACGCCTTACCTTGCCTCCACCGCATGGATGGCGCTGAGCGAAAGCGGGACGACAACAGCGACAGTCGGCGGCCAGACCTCGGTGATCGATCCGGCGCGGGCAGGGACCTTCGGCGAAACACGGCTGGGCCTGCGCTTTGCGCCCGAATCCGGCCGCGGCTTCGGAGCCGACCTTTCGGGCTCGGTCCGCTATGGCGGCGGGGTTACCGGCTACGCGGTTAATGCGGGCGTGCGCTTCGGCTTCTGATAGAAGGGGCGCATGCCCGCCTTCTTCCTCGCCTTCCTTGCCGCCCTGGCGCTGACCGCGACGGGGCGCGAGGGGGTCCGCGCCGCGCGGCTGTCTGCGGGTATTGCGCCGCCAGCGGGCGCGCCTCCCGGCCTGCTGCTGGCCCTGTGGCTGAGCGCGATCGCCACCAGCGCGCTGGCCGCCTGGGCAGGTGCCTTGCTGGCCCCGCAGCTGCCCGGTGCGGCGCGGCAGATGTTCGTGGCGCTGGCGCTGGTCGTGGCAGCGGTGGAACTGGTCCTGCTGCGGGCGCCCCCCGCACCGGCGGAGCCGACCCGGTCCTTGGGAGCTGTCCTGCTGGTGTTTCTCGCCAGCCAGCTGACCGACAGCACCCGGCTGGTCGTTGCCGCTCTGGCGCTGGCCACTGGAGAACCGCTGCTGGCGGCGGCGGGCGGGGCGCTGGGCAGCGGGGCGGCGTTGACGCTGGCGGCCCTTGGCGGGGCAAGCTGGGAAAAGCGCCTGCCCTTGCGGGCGCTGGCCATTGCGCTGGCCGCGGCCCTGCTGCTTGCCGCCGCCGTGATCGGCCTCGCCGCACGTGGCCTGCTGACCTGATCGATTGAGGCGATCAGGCCAACGACAACCTTTCGTGAAACCGATCACCCTCCCGCCGGTTAAGGGAGTAACCAACGGATTCGAAAGGACTGATACCATGGCCGCCAAGGGCGACAACTCGAAGAGCGCGCTGATCGACGGACTGAACGGCCTGCTGGCCGATCACGTGGCGCTCTACTTCAAGACCAAGAGCTTCCACTGGCACGTCACCGGCCCGCGTTTCCGCGACCTGCACTTGCTGTTCGACGAACAGGCCCAGGCGATCTTCGCCCAGGTTGACCTGATCGCCGAGCGCGTGCGCAAGAATGGCGCCCGCACGCTCACCTCGATCGGATCGGTGATGCAGGCCACCCGCGTGCCCGACCAGGATGCCAGCGACCTGCCCGCCGGGGAGATGATTGCCGAACTGCGCGATGACAACGCAAGGCTGGTGGAAGGCCTCAAGGCGCTGAAGGAGCTCGCGGAGAAGGCCGGCGACAACGCCACCGGCGGGCTGATCGACGACTGGACCGACCAGGCCGAAAAGCGCGTGTGGTTCCTCTCCAGCCTGCTCGACTGACGCCAGGACCCCCGCCGCGCCCAAACCCCCATCCCCCGGGGCGCGGCACACAGGAAGGCCGCCGGAAGCCATCGCGCTCCGGCGGCCTTTTCGCTAGGGATGGGTGATGAGCGACACACGGATCATCGAACAGGCCACAGACGCCGATATTGCCGACTGGGTCGAGGCCCGCCTTGCCATTGCGTTGCGGGCGGGCGGGACGGTCGCCATTACCGTGCCGGGCGGATCGACGCCGTTTCCCATCCTTGAGCGGCTGGCCCAATCCGGGCTCGACTGGCCGCGCATCCATGTCTGGCCGGGGGACGACCGGCTGGTGGAGGAGGCGCACCCGGCCAGCAATGTCGGCCGCATCCGGGCGCTCTTGGAACCCGCCGGCGCACATATCGTCCCGCTGTCCGAAGGGGCGCGACCGCCGCGCTTTGCGCTCGCCTGGCTCGGCATGGGTACCGACGGGCACATTGCCAGCCTGTTTCCCAACACCGATCCTGATCCCGCCGATCCCCTGCCGGTGCGCCGCTTGACGCCCGATCCGCTGCCACCCGAAGCACCGTTCGACCGGGTGACGCTGACCATCCCCGCGTTGCTCGAGAGCGACGAACTGCTGTTCGTGATCCGGGGGGCAAACAAGCGCGCCATGTTCGAGGCGGCGCTGCGCGGGGAGCACGATCTCCCGGTGGCGCGGCTGTTGCAGGCGGCGCGCCAGCCGGTCACATGCTTCACCTGATCCCGCCACCGCTGCACCGGCTGCTCTATCGCGCCGCGCATCGCCTGCGCAGCGGCTGGCTGGGCCTGCGCGGCGGGGAGATCCACGGCTGTTCGATGATCGCCCGCGATGGTCAAGGCCGCGTGCTGCTGGTGCGCCATTCCTATGGCAGCGGGAAATGGGCCTTCCCCGGCGGAGGGATGCGGCAGGGCGAGGATCCGCTGGCGGCGGCCTTGCGCGAATTTGCCGAGGAACTGGGCTGCACGGTCAGCGATCCGCACCTGCTGGCCCGGCTGGAGGAGGATTACCACGGCGCGCGCAACGTGGCGCACATCTGCACCGGCCTGATCGATGGGGAACCCCGGCCCGATATGCGCGAGATCGTGGAAGCGCGGTTCTTCGCAATCGATGACCTGCCGCCGGGCACGTCGCGCACGGTTGTGGAGCGGTTGCGACTTATCGAGCCCTGAGCGGGTGCTGGTTGCGTTTGCCTATAGCAACCGCAGCTGCGCCTCGTCGCGTGGCGGCCTTGCTTCCTTCAAGCCGCCATTGTCGAGGTTGCCCAGCGTCAGCCCCATCAGCCGGATCGGCATGGACAGCGGCAGTTCGTCCTCCAGCAGGGCGCGGGCAAGCTGCGCGAACCGTTCGCGGCTGTCGATCGCTTGCGCGTCGGAGCGCGACCGGGTGGCCATGGAGAAGTCGCGGTACTTCAGCTTCAGTGTCACCGTCCGTCCGCGCGCCTGCTTGGCCGTGATCCGGTCCCATACGATGGCGATGATCCGCTCCAGCGTGTCGCGCAGCTCCTCCGGCGCGGAAATGTCCGCATTGAAAGTGCGCTCGCCGCCGATCGACTTGGCCAGGCGGTTGGCGCGCACGGGCCTCAGGTCAATTCCCCTCGCCGCGCGGAACAGGTAATCGGCAAGGCTGCCGAAATGCTGGCGCAGGAAGGCGATGTCCCTGGCCGCGAGGTCTGCGCCCGTGGCGATGCCCAGTGCCGCCATCTTCTCCGCACCCCGTGGGCCAACACCGTGGAAGCGCCTGACCGGCAGGCCGGCCACGAACTGCGCGCCCTGCCCTGGGCGGATCACGCACAGGCCGTCGGGCTTGTTCTGGTCGCTCGCCAGCTTGGCCAGGAACTTGTTGTAGGACACGCCCGCACTGGCGGTAAGGCCGGTCTCGGCCCGGATCGCGGCGCGGATCATCTCTGCAATGCGGGTGGCGCTGCCAACCCCGCGCAGGTCCTCGGTAACGTCGAGATAGGCTTCATCGAGGCTCAAGGGCTCGATAATCGGGGTGAAGCGGGCAAAGATGGCGCGGATCTGGTGGGAGACCTCGCGGTAGGCCTCGAACCGGGGTGGAACGAACACCAGGTCCGGGCACTTGCGGCTGGCGGTAACCGAAGGCATGGCGCTGCGCACGCCGAACACCCGCGCCTCGTAGCTGGCGGCTGCCACCACGCCGCGCCCGCCGGCGCCGCCGACCGCCACTGGTTTCCCGCGCAGGTCCGGGTTGTCGCGCTGTTCCACGCTGGCGAAAAAGGCATCCATGTCGACATGGATGATCTTGCGCAGGCCGGGTGCGGCCTCGTCCCCTTCGTCAGGATCAGCATCGGTGCTCGCCATGAACATGCTTTAGGGCACTTTCCCCGTGGCGCGCCATTGTCTAAGCGCGGCCCATGCCTCAGCCTGCTTCACCTGCCGACTCCGTCAAGAAGCTGCCCATGGGCAAGCGCGAACTGATCCTCCTGCTGGCGCTGCTGATGAGCCTCAACGGCCTCGCCATCGATGCCATACTGCCCGCGCTCGACGAAATGGCGACCGAACTCGGCGTGATGGACGGCAACCGGCGCCAGCTGGTGATTGCGGTCTTCTCGATCGCGATGGGCATCGGCTGCCTGGTGCCGGGTGCCTATGCCGACCGCTATGGCCGGCGGCCGATCCTGCTGCTGGCGCTGGCCTGCTATGTCGGCTTTGCCCTGCTGGTGGCGGTGCTTCACAATTTCGAACTGGTGCTGCTGGCGCGCGGCGTGGGCGGGGTGCTGGCGGCGGGTCTGATGGTGGCCCCGATGGCGATCGTGCGCGACCTGTACGAAGGCGATGACATGGCCCGGCTGATGAGCGTGATCGCGGCGGTGTTCATCACCGTGCCGGTGGTCGCGCCCAGCCTGGGGCAGGCGGTGCTGCTGGTGGCCGGGTGGCGGTGGATCTTCGTGACCCAGGCAGCCATCGGCATGATCGCTGCCGTATGGGTCTGGTATCGCCTGCCGGAAACGCTGAGCGAGGCGAACAAACAGGACATCAACCTGCCGGTAATCGCCCGCAACATGCATGCCGCCCTGATCAACCGCCAGGCGATCGGCTATGTAGTTGGCACCCTGCTGGTGATGGCCGGGGTGTTCGGTTACGTGAACATCGCCCAGCAGCTCTATATCGAACACTTCGGCGTCCGTGAGGGTGCCTTCCCGTTGCTGTTCGGGGGCACGGCGGCGATGATGGCCGTCGCCAACATCACCAATTCGCGCATCGTGATGCGCTTTGGCGCGCGGCGTGTGTCGCATACCGGCATTTTCATATTCATCGCGGTGAGCGCCATGCAGGTCTGGGCCAGCATCTACCGTCCCGGCCAGATCGAATGGTTCCTGCCGCTGATGGCGCTCAACCTGGGGCTGCTCGGCTTCCTAGGGGCCAATTTCGGATCGATCGCGATGCAGCCGTTTGCGCATATCGCCGGCGCGGCGAGCAGCGTGCAGGCCTTCTTCCGCATGTTCGGCGCGGCCATGGTGGGCCTGCTGATCGGCCAGCTCTACGATGGCACGGCGCGGCCCTTCGCCTTTTCGCTGCTGATCTGTTCTACCCTGGCGCTGTGTTTCGTGCTCTATAGCGAGAAAGGCGTGCTGTTCCGCCGCCTCAACCTGATACCGCCCAAGGAGCGCCTCATACCGTGAACGAGACTTCGCTGTTCGACCTCATCGTTATCGGCGGCGGGGTGAATGGCGCGGGCGTGGCACGCGATGCGGCGGGGCGCGGCGCAAGCGTGCTGCTGCTGGAAGCGGGGGACCTTGCCAGCGGCACTTCCAGCAAGAGCACCAAGCTTGTCCACGGCGGCCTGCGCTACCTCGAACATGGCGAATTCGGCCTCGTGCGCGAGGCGCTGACAGAGCGCGAGGTGCTGTGGCAGATTGCCCCCCACATCGTGCGACCGATGCGTTTCGTGCTGCCGGTGAACAAGGCGATGCGCGCCCACTGGAGGCTGCGTGCGGGGCTGTTCCTCTATGACCACATCGGCGGCAAGCGCAGCCTGCCGGGCAGCGAGGCGATCTCGCTCGACGACCATCCGGCCGGTGCGCCGCTCTATTCCGAGATCACCGGCGGGTTCGAGTATTCCGATGCCTGGGTGGATGATGCCCGGCTGGTGGTGCTGAACGCGGTGGATGCGGCCCGCCACGGGGCCGACATCCGCACCCGCTGCCCGGTTACCGCGATCGCCCGCAGCGACGGGCTGTGGCAGGTGACGGCGGGGGGCACGGTGTTCCATGGCCATGCCCTGGTCAATGCCGCCGGTCCGGCGGTGGACGACATGGCGCTAATGGCCGGAACCGCGCCCAGGTATGCGGTGCGCCGGGTGCGCGGATCGCACATCGTGGTGCCCAGGCTGTTCGATCACGATTTCGCCTACATCTTCCAGCAGCCCGACACCCGCATCTGCTTCGCCATACCGTATGAGCAGGACTATACCCTGATCGGCACCACCGATGCCGACCACAAGGGCCCGCTCGACACGGTGGAGCCCGATGCCGACGAGATCCGCTACCTGTGCGATGCGGTGAACCGCTATTTCGTGAAGAACATCACGCCGGCCGACATCGTGTGGACCTTTGCCGGGGTACGGGCACTGGTCGACTTCGGGAAGGACCGGCCCGAGGCGGCGACGCGCGGCTACCGGCTGGTGCTGAGCGCGCCGGAGGAGGGCGCGCCGATGCTCGGCATCTATGGCGGCAAGTTGACCAGCTACCGCCACGTGGCCGAGGAAGCGGTGGACATGCTTGCCAGCCGCCTGCCGGTGCTCAAGGGAGATCACTGGACGGCGGAGCAACCCTTGCCCGGCGGCGATTTCCCGCGCGATGCGCAAGGCCTGCTGGTGGGAGAACTGGTGCGCGAATACCCCTTCCTCTCCCGTGGGGAGGCAACCCGCATCGCCCGCGCCTATGGCCTCGATGCAATCACCTGGCTGGGCGAGGCGAAGACGCGGGCTGACCTGGGCCGCGATTTCGGCTGTGGCCTCAGCGAAGCCGAAGTGCGCCACCTGCGCGAGGCGGAATGGGCAAGGACGGCAGAAGACGTGCTGTGGCGGCGCACCAAGCTGGGCCTGCACATGGACGATGGCCAGCAGGCGGCCGTGAAGGAATTCATGGGCGGATAGAGCCGGTAAAGGTTCAACGATCCGCCGGTCGCACCTCTTCATCCTGCAGCGGCGTGCCGGGTATCGGTGCCGGGTTTCCCCCCGTGCGTGCCATCGCCATCAGTTCGCCGCGCGTCCAGCGCGGCATTTCTGCCAGCGGGTGTGGCTGGCGCAAGGCCTGCCCGAAAGCACGGGCGACGTGGCCCAGCTTGGCAAGGCCGGAAGTGTGCACCCGGTGATCCCATGCCGCCGCGCCCTGGCGGCGCACCTCGCGCCCGATCGCGCCGTAGATATTGGCCGCGCTCAGCACGGCCCAGCGGCTGCGCAGCGGCAGGCGGGCGGCACCCAGCCGGGCGGCAGCCTCGTGCTGTTCGGCAAGGTCCACCAGCCGCCGCACCATGGCCACCAGTTCGCTGCGATAGCGCGGCATCATGTGCTGGCCGGGCGGGATGTCGGCTTCCACCAGCCATTCGTCCGGCAGGTAGCAGCGCCCGCCGGCATCATCTTCCGATATGTCGCGGGCGATGTTGTTGAGCTGGAAGGCAAGGCCCAGGTCGCAGGCCCGGTCGAGCGTGTCGTGGTCATCCGGGGACACGCCCATGACCACCGCCATCATCACCCCGACGGCGCCGGCGACGTGGAAGCAGTAGCGCAGCAGGTCCGCCTCCGTGCGCGGTCGCCATTCGTCGGCATCGAGCACGAAGCCATCGATCACGTCGTCAGCCATGGCGCGGGTCAGCCCGCATTCGGCGGCGACCATGCCAAGGGCATCGAAGGCGATGTCGTCAGTGGGCTGGCCTTCAAGCGCGCGGTGGGTCAGCACGCGGATCGCCTGCACCCGTTCCGCCGCCCCGCCATCCTGCGCGCCCAGCGCGCCGCCCCATTCCTGCGCATCGGCAATGTCGTCGCACCGGCGGCACCAGGCATAGAGCAGGTGCGCCCGCTCGCGCGTCTGGCGGTCGAACAGCATCGAGGCGGCGGCAAAGCTTTTCGATCCCCTGGCGATGGATTCGCGGGCCTCGCGCACCAGTTCCTCGCGGCGGTGCGAGCCGTCGGTCCGGGCGATCGTCCCGCGCCCAAGGGCCGGAGGGTTGAGGGTTCGTTCCCCGCTCACAGGTCGTCCGCGTCTATCTGCAGGACATTGGTTATCGGCGTGAAGGCGGCCATGGCATCCAGCAGGCCAGAGATTGTCGTGGCATCGATGATGATGCCGCGATGGGCCGGACGTATGAAGCCGACCTCCGCCATGTGCCGGTTGAAGGCGAGCAGCTGGTCATAGAATCCGAAGGCATTGAGCAGGCCTACCGGCTTGGCGTGATAGCCGAGCTGCGCCCAGCTGACCGCTTCCCACAGCTCGTCCATCGTGCCCACCCCGCCCGGCAGGGTGACGAAGCCGTCGGCCAGGTCGGTGAACAGGCGCTTGCGCTCGTGCATGCCGGGCACGACGTGGAGCGCGGTGCACTTGCGGTTGGCCAGCTCGTGATGTTCCAGCGCCTCGGGGATAACCCCGATCACCTCGCCGCCTGCTTCAAGGGCGCTGTCCGCCAGTGCGCCCATCAGGCCCACCTTGCCCCCGCCATAGACCACGCCGATCCCGCGCTGCGCCAGCGTGGCCCCCACCTCGCGGGCAAGCGCGATGTAGCGCGGGTCAGCCGGCGTGGCGGACCCGCAATAGACGGCGAGGCGGTTCATGCCTGTCTTAGTGCCCATCAGCCGCAGCGAGCGCAAGTGACTGGCCTCCCCGTCGCGGGGAAGAGGTCACCCCAGCAGGTCCGCGATCATCAGCCCCGCGGTGGCCTTGGCGCTGCCGACCACGCCGGGAATCCCTGCGCCCGGGTGCGTCCCTGCGCCCACCAGGTAGAAGTTGCTGATCACATCGTCGCGGTTGTGGCCGCGGAACCAGGCGCTCTGGGTGAGGACAGGTTCGAGGCTGAAGGCGCTGCCGAGGTGGGCATTGAGGTCCTGCGAAAAATCGGTGGGGGTATAGTGGAAGCTCGTCACCACGCGGTCGTGGATGTCGGGGATGAGGCGGCGGCCCACTTCATCCAGGATGCGCTTTTCAAGCTGCGGACCCACCACGCTCCAGTCGACATTGAGCTTGCCCAGGTGCGCCACCGGCACCAGCGCATAGAAGGTGCTCTTGCCCTCCGGCGCCATGGAGGGATCGGTTACCGTCGGGTGGTGGAGGTAGATCGAGAAATCCTCGGGCAGCACGCCGTGGCTGTAGATGTCGTCCAGCAGGCCTTTGTATCGCGGGCCGAACAGGATCATGTGGTGCGGTATGCCCGGCCAGGTGCCCTCGATCCCGAAGTGGACCACGAACAGGCTGGGCGAGAAGGTCTTGCGGCCAAGGCTTTTCGCCTGCGACTTGCCGCGGTGGTTGTCACCCAGCAGATCACGATAGGAGTGCATGATGTCTGCATTGCTGGCGACCGCATCGAAACTGGCGGTCCAGCCGCTCTTGGTGGTGACGCCGGTGGCGCGGTTGCCCAGGGTTTCCACCTTCACCACGCCATCGCCCACGCGCATGGTGCCGCCCAGCCGCTCGAAATGGCGGATCATGCCGGCGATCAGGCGGTTGGTGCCGCCGCGCGTCCACCACACCCCGCCGTCCTTTTCCAGCTTGTGGATCAGGGCGTAGATGGAGCTGGTCTTCATCGGGTTGCCGCCCACCAGCAGGGTATGGAAGGAGAGCGCCTCGCGCAGCTTCTCGTTGCGGATGTACTTGGACACCATCGAATAGACGCTGCGCCAGGCCTGGTGCTTCATCAGCGCCGGGGCCGCCTTGATCATCGACTTGAAATCGAGGA
>CAZTED010000087.1:2292-12043 GCA_964612175.1 uncultured Sphingomonadaceae bacterium | reverse complement strand
GGCTGGCGGCGGTGGTGCCATTGGGCGAGGCGGTCATGGTTGCTCCCGTTGTGTGAGGAGCGACAGCTAGGGATGCGAGGCGCAAAAGGGAAGGGATGGCCCTTGCCCCTGCAGCGCCGGCTTGTCGTTACAGTGCTGCCGCTTGCAAGGTTTTGAAGCGGCGACGCCCTGAGCGAACTGGACGATGATTCCGGGCAAACCCCGAACCGCTGCGCAACGCATTGCCATTCCTTCGGCAGAGGGGTTGTTTGCGGGATGTCCGCTCTTGGCGTGAATTCTCCGAACGCCAGACGGCAGGAATGAGGGTGGTTAGCTGCCATCCGCGTTGTTAAGACTCTGCGAATGACAAAAGACGATTTTAGCAGCCGCTGGGTGCGGATGATAGAACGGCAGATGAAGTGGTCGTTCTGGGGCATCCTCGCTATTCTCTCGATCGTGATAATCACCAATCTGATTTGGTAAGCGCGGCACCGGCTATGTCCGCAGTGGGGTCGTTTGCTGACTGTCGGCTTTTGGGCTGCAGATTTGGATACCGGACGCCGCCTCAAACCGGTTCACGACTGGCCGCGTAGTAGTGCCAGGTGAAGATCGCCAGGGCGCCGCGGTGCGGGCGCCAGGGTTCGGCCAGCGCCCGCGTGGCCTTTTCGTCCGGGCGCTCGGCCAGTCCCAGGATCCGGCCAAGGCCCGCCATCACCGCCAGGTCGCCCGCCGGCCAGATGTCGGGGCGGCCTTCGGCAAACAGCAGGTAGATTTCCGCCGACCAGCGGCCCACGCCCTTGATGCGGGTGAGTTCTGCAATGGCCTCCTCGTCATCGGCGGGCAGGTTGTCGAAATCGAGGCCGCCTTCCACCAGTTCGCACAGGGAGCGGGCATAGCCCTGCTTCTGGCGCGACAGGCCGCAGGCGCGCAGGGTTTCGAAATCGCGCGCCAGCAGGTCTGCCGGGCGCATCGCCTCGCCCAGCTCCGCCTCCAGCTTGCGCCACATCGAACTGGCCGCCGCGACCGAGACCTGCTGGCCCACGATGGTGCGCAGCAGGGTGCGATAGCCGCGTTCGCGCAGGCGCGGTTCGGGATAGCCGGCGCGCTCCAGCGCCCGGGCAATCGCCGGCTCGCGCCCGGCCACCGCATCGAGGCTGTGCCTGATCTGCTCCGCTGAAAGTCCCATCTCTCGCCCCGCTTGCGAAATGTCGCGCAATTGCCTAGCAGCCGCTCAACCTTTGACCACAGGATAAGTCGCCATGCCCAAGCTGATCGTTGTCAATCGCGCCGGAGAGGAAAGCACTGTCGAGGCCGAGGCCGGCCTGACCGTGATGGAGGCGATCCGCGACAACGGCTTTGACGAACTGCTGGCGCTGTGCGGCGGCTGCTGTTCGTGCGCCACCTGCCATGTCCACGTGGACCCGGCCTTTGCCGACAAGCTGCCGCCGATGAGCGAGGACGAGAACGACCTGCTCGATTCCAGCGACCACCGCAATGCCACCAGCCGCCTGTCGTGCCAGCTGCCGCTGACCGACAGCCTCGATGGCATCAGGGTCACGATCGCACCGGAAGACTGAGTTGACGCGCGGCAGGTGCAACGCCCGTTGCGTCACGCCGCGTGACGGCTTACCTCGCAAGCCATGACTGCCCCTGCGCCCCGCAACAACACGCTCGGCCTGATCGGCAACACGCCGATGGTGCTGCTGGAAGGCCCCAGCCGCGCTGCCGGCTGCGAGATCTGGGGCAAGTGCGAATTTGCCAACCCCGGCGCTTCAGTAAAGGACCGTGCGGCGCTGTGGATCGTGCGCGATGCCGAAGGGCGCGGCGAACTGCAGCCGGGCGGCACGGTGGTGGAAGGCACGGCCGGCAACACCGGCATCGGCCTGGCGCTGGTGGCCAATGCGCGCGGCTACAAGACCATCATCGTGATGCCGGACAACCAGTCCAAGGAAAAGATGGACACCCTGCGCGCGCTTGGTGCCGAACTGGTGCTGGTGCCGCCGACCAAGTTTGCCGATCCCAACCACTTCGTCCACACCAGCCGGCGGCTGGCGGAAGAGACGCCGGGCGCGGTCTGGGCCAACCAGTTCGACAATGTCGCCAACCGCCGCGCCCATATCGAAGCCACTGCGCCGGAAATCTGGGAACAGCTGGGCGGGCGCGTGGACGGCTTTACCTGTGCGGTCGGCACCGGCGGCACGCTGGCGGGCGTGGGCATGGGCCTCAAGGCTTTTGACGAGACGATCCGCATTGCCCTGACCGATCCGCACGGGGCGGCGCTCTACAACTATTATGCCCACGGCGAACTGAAGGCCGAGGGCACCTCGGTGGCAGAGGGTATCGGCCAGGGCCGCATCACCGCCAACCTCGAAGGCGCGCCGATCGACACCCAGTTCCGCATCTCGGACGAAGAGGGGCTGCGCTGGGTCGCACACCTGCTGCGCGAGGAAGGGCTGTGCCTTGGCCTTTCCAGCGGCATCAACGTGGCGGGCGCGGTGGAACTGGGCCGCCAGCTGGTGGCCGAGGGGCGCGAGCGGCCGCGGGTGGCGACCATCCTGTGCGATACCGGCTTCCGCTATCTCTCCAGCCTCTACAATGCCGAATGGCTGAAATCGAAGAACCTGCCGGTTTTCGACTGGCTGGGTTAATGTGGCGGCGTTAGGGTAGGGCGCATGGCACTCGACCCGCACCAGATCCTGCAAGGCGGCGCACCGCTGGATGAGGCAGCCCTGCCGCTGGCCGGCACCCGCAGGCAGCGGATGCAGCGCCTGCAGGTCGGCCTCGCCGGGATCGGCGCGATCGTGCTGATGGTGGGCCTTGCCGACATCATCATTTCCAGCGTGCAGGAAAACCAGGCGGCCCTGCCCGAAGCCATGCCTCCCGCCACCACCGAGGACGTGCCGGCACCGCGCGATCCGCTGGCCAATGCCGGCGTTGTTCCCGAACTGGGCGAAGGCGAAGGCGAAGGTGCGGCGACCGATCCTGCGGCCTCTCCCGTTGCCACGCCTGCGACCCCGGCAAATTAACCGCCTCCTTGCCTTTGCGCTGGCGGCGATGGTGCTGGCTCCTGCTGCACCTGCCTTGGCGGACGAGGCCGCGCCGGCACGTCCGGCACTGGCGCTGATGGGTACGATCCCGATCTACTGGGGCGAGGCGGATGGCCTTGGCGAGCTGCTGGCGCCGGGCGATACCGGCCACTGGGCGCGGCCGGTGCTGGAGCAGCGCTTCCGGCTGGTCCCGCTCGATTACCTGTCGGCCGATGCGCTGGCACCGCACGATACGCTGCTGCTGGCACAACCGCGCGCGCTGTCGGCCGAGGAGAATGTTGCCCTGGATGACTGGGTGCGCGGCGGTGGCAGCCTGCTGCTGTTCGCCGATCCGATGATGACCGGGGAATCGCGGTTCAACCTGGGCGACCGGCGGCGGCCGCAGGACGTGGTGCTGCTGTCTCCCATCCTCACCCACTGGGACCTGGAACTGGTTTTCGATGACAGCCAGGCAGCGGGGCTGCGCTCCCTTGGCGGCAATGGCCCGCAGCTTCCGGTCAACCTTGCGGGAACCTGGCGCAGCGAGAACGAGGATTGCCGCCTGGCACGGGAGGACGTGGTGGCGATCTGCCGCATCGGCTGGGGCACGGCGATCCTGGTTGCCGATGCCGCCGTGCTTGACCTGGAAGGCCCGCACGAAGGCGCCGAAAGCCTGCTCCTGGGCTTTTCGGACATAATGCTGGGCGGAACCGGGGAAAATGCGGGAACAGGCCCCGCAGAGGCCTCGAACACCCCGGAAAATGGCGAAAATCCGTCGATCCTCGACCCCCCGCCGGAGATAGCCGACAGCGCCGGGCCGCCATGAATCCACAGGATTCCTTAGCTTTAAGGCCCAATCCCCAAAAATCCCGTAATTTCCCCTTCTCAACCGCATTTGCCCGCGTTACAACGTGGTCAATCGGACAGGCCACCCGCGTTGCATCCTGATTCCTGACGGACGGATGGACGGGCCGCGCACCTGCGCGGCACGAAGCGGGAGACCTGTAATCCGGGATGGCGCAGCACCCGCCAGTGGGGGACGGGGACTTGGTTCAGGGACTTGCAGGATACGGAGGGCAGGGCTTTTCGCTTCGCGGCGAGAAGGATCGCTTCGTGCTGCCTCCCAAGTTGCGCAACACCATCGCCGAACGGTCCGGCCAGCGCGTGCTGTGCATCGGCTGCCACGACAAGTGGCCCTGCCTCACCGGTTTCGGCAAGGAGCGCGAGGAGGACTTCGCCCGCATCCTCGACCGCGAGGAAAAGCGCCGCACCGACCTTGGCCAGGAATTCGACCGCGCCGCCTACATGCTCAACCTGTGGGACTTCGAGGAAGCGCCGTTCGATGCCAGCGGCCGGTTCATCCTGCCTTCGGTGTCCGGCCAGCTGGGCGGCATCGGCGAAGCGCTCTATTTCCAGGGCGCGGGCGACTACATCACCATCTGGAACCCGGACACGCTGCTGGGCCTGACCGACCCGGCCTTTGCCGGCCCGCAGGCGCGCTGCCGGGCGGAACTCGCCAAGATCAAGGGGAAGGGCAAGTGACCGCCGCTTCCGCCCCCGCCCCGCACGTCCCAGTGCTGCTGGAAGAAGTGCTCGCCGCGCTGGCGATCCGGCCGGGTGACGTGGTGATCGACGCCACTTTCGGCGCGGGCGGCTATACCCGCGCCTTCCTCGATGCAGGGGCCACGGTCCACGCCTTCGACCGCGATCCCGATGCCATTGCCGCCGCCGCTGCCTGGCCCGAAACGCAGGAAGATCCGCCCCGGCTGGTGCTGCATCCGCGCCGCTTCTCCGAAATGGTCGAGGCCATGAATGAAGCCGGCGTCGCGCGCGTTGATTGCGTGGCGATGGACATCGGCGTCTCCTCCATGCAGCTCGACCAGGCCGAGCGCGGCTTTGCCTTCAGCCAGGAGGGGCCGCTGTCGATGCGGATGGATCGCGGCCACCCCGATGCCGCCGATTTCCTCAACAGCGCAGATGCCGACGAAATCGCCGACGTGCTCTATACCTATGGCGAGGAGCGTCAGTCGCGCCGCGTGGCCCGCGCCATCGTGGCCGCGCGGCCGCTGTCCACCACCACCCAGCTGGCTGAAGTGGTCCGGCGTGCACTCGGCTACCGGGCAGGCGCACCCAAGGATCCGGCCACCCGCAGCTTCCAGGCAATCCGCATCCATGTGAACGGCGAGCTGGACGAGCTGGAGCAGGGCCTTGCCGCCGCCGAGGCGTTGCTGGGCGAAGGCGGGCGGCTGGCCGTGGTCAGCTTCCACAGCCTGGAGGACCGCATCGTCAAGCAGTACCTGCGCGATGCCGCCAATGCCCGGGCGGGCACCTCGCGCCACCTGCCGCAGATGGCTCCTGCCGCCCCGGCGCGCTTCGCCAATGTCGGCAAGGCTATCCGTCCCGGCGCTGCCGAACTGGCCCGCAATCCGCGCGCGCGTTCCGCCACCTTGCGTGCCGCCACCCGCACCGCCGCTCCCGCCAGTATCAAGGCCCACACCAGGCCCCATCTTGAGCAAGGACAGGTTGCATGACCCCGCAAGCACGCCTTCGCCGTATTGGCTGGTTCGCCCTGCTGTTGCTGTGCACCGGGCTTTACGGCGTGCTGCACTTCCAGGTCTGGTCGGTGGCGAGCGAGGTGAAGAAGGCCGAGCGCCGGATCGTGGCGCTGGAGGAAACCAACCTGTTGCTGGAGACCGAGTTCCTGACCCGGTCCAGCCAGGTGCAGCTTGCTGCTTGGAACCGCGTCGACTTCGGCTACCAGGCGCCCGAGGCGGCCCAGTTCATCGACAGCGAAAGGCAGCTTGCGCAGTTCAGCAGCCCGCGTCCCGGCGATGCGCCGCAGCCGATCCGGCTGGCTGGCTACAGCGAGGACGAGGAAGCGCCGCCGTTCCCCAAGCTGGTGTCCCCGATTACCGGCCGTCCGGTGGATGTTGCACTGGTTGAGCCTGCTGCCGCCCGCGATGCCGGCGAGGGGCGCACCACCCTTGCCGCCCGCCTTGCCGCCGGCACTGTTCGCGTGCCGCTTGGCGGTGCCGGCGATGCGCCCGCCGCCACCGTGCGCGTCGCACTGGGAGGTGCCGGCCAGTGACCTCGCACCCGGCCACCTTCGCTGTTCCGCGACAGGCTGCCACGGGCCGCGTGCGGCTGGTCGACTATCGCCGCAAGTCCTTGCTCACGGCGCGGCTGCGCGTGCTGATGATCGCAGCCGCTTTCCTGTTCATCGCCACGGCGGCAATGGCGCGGATCAGCTGGCTGGGCGTGGTCCAGCCGGCTCCTGCGGAAACCAGCATGGCCGAGGCCCTGCTGCCGCCGCGCGGCGAGATCACCGATCGCAATGGCGTGCCGCTGGCGCGCGCCTTTCCCGCCTATGCCCTGTGGTTCAACCCTCAGGCGATGGACGACGGCGGCTCGCCGCTGGTCAAGTCGCCCGAAGCGGTGGCGGCGCAGCTGGCCGCCATCTTCCCCGATCTCGATCCGGTGGAGGTGGCGGAAAAGCTCCGCTCCGGGCGCGGCACATACCTGCGTCGCCGGGTCCTGCCCGAAGATGCCAACAAGGTGATGCAGATCGGCGAACTGGCGCTGGAACTCCCGCGCGAGAACGACCGCTATTACCCGCAAGGTTCGCTCGCCGCACACGTGCTGGGCTTCGTGCAGGACGGCAAGGGGCGCATCGGGATGGAGGAAGTGCTCGACGCGCGCCTCAGCGATCCGGCGCATCGCGCGCAATCGGTGCCGCTGTCGATCGACGTGCGCGTGCAGGGCGCGCTGGAGGATGAGCTGTCGCGCGGGATGCTGGCGGTAAACGCCATCGGCGCGGCCGGCATCGTGCTGGATGTCGATACCGGGGAAGTGCTGGCCATGGCGAGCTTCCCCGAATTCGATCCCAACCAGGTGCGGCCCGAAGACCTGACCGTATCGCCCGAACTGGCGGCGCAAGGGGTGATGCCGGCGGCCTTCAACCGGGTGACCAACCAGGTCTATGAACTCGGCTCCACCTTCAAGCCGCTGACGGTTGCCGCCGCCATCGATGCCGGCTCGATCACCAACCTGGGGCGGCCCTACCAGGCCAGCCAGCCGGTGCGCATCGGCGGACACCAGATCCGCGACAGCCACGTGATCGGGGCCTACCTCAACGCGCCGCAGTCGCTGATCCATTCCTCCAACATCGTCACCGCGCAGATCGCCGACGAGATGGGGCCCGCTGTGCTGCGCCGCTACATGGTGGAGCTGGGCATGAACGAGCGGCCCTATATCGAGCTCCCCGGCCGCGGCTTCCCGCTGTGGCAGAGCGGCGACTGGTCGCGCATCACCGGCATGACGGTGGGTTTCGGCCACGGCCTTTCGGTGACCCCGCTGCACCTGGCCAGCGCCTATGCCGCCATGGTCAACGGCGGCATCTGGCGGCCTGCAACCTTGCACAAGCTGGAGGCGAGCGAAGTGCCGCGTGGCCGCCGCGTGTTCAAGTCGAGCACCAGCGCGCGGATGAACCAGCTGATGCGTATGATCGCGGTCTATGGCACGGGGCGCAACGCCGATGCGGCGGGGTTCCGGGTGGGCGGAAAGACCGGCTCTGCCGAAAAGCCCGGCGTGGGCGGATATCGCCGCACATCGCTGGTGGCGACCTTTGCTGCGGCGTTCCCGATGGATCGTCCGCGCTATGTCGTGATCGCCATGCTTGACGAGCCGCAGGGCACGGCGGCGAGCTCCTACCAGCGCACGGCGGCATGGAATGCAGCGCCGATCGTGGGCCGGCTGATCCCGCGCATCGGTCCGCAGCTTGGCGTGCTGCCGGACGAGAGCCGCGATATCGACCTTACCGACCTGGAGCCGCTGGTCGGCGGCGGGGCCCACTGATGCGCCTTGCCGATCTGGCCGCAAAGCTGGGGATCGATGCCGGCGACGCCGGTTCTGCCATGGTGACCGGCTTTGCCATCGATCATCGCAAGGTCGCCCCCGGCAATGTCTTCGGCGCCTTTGAGGGCGCAAGCGTCAATGGCGAGGACTTCATTCCGGCCGCTGTCGCTGCCGGGGCCGTGGCCGTGGTGGCCCGGCCGCAAGCCGTGGTGGAGGGCGCGCTGCACCTGGCGGACCCCGTGCCGCGCCGGGCCTTCGCTCGCCTTGCTGCGCCGTTCTTCAGCCCGGTGCCCGATGTCGTGGTTGCGGTCACGGGCACCAATGGCAAGACGTCCTGCGTGGAGATGACGCGCCAGATCTGGCGCATGTGCGGCCATTCCGCCGCCTCGATCGGGACGCTGGGCGTGACGACACCGGACGAGAGTGTTTCGACCGGCCTGACGACGCCCGACATCGTCACCTTCTTCCACAATGTCTCCGGCCTTGCCCGCGAAGGCGTGACGCACCTGGCCTACGAAGCCTCCAGCCACGGGCTGTCGCAGTACCGCAACGAAGGGCTGCCGGTGAAGGCCGGGGCCTTCACCAACCTGTCGCGCGACCACCTCGATTACCATGCGACGATGGAAGACTATTTCGCGGCCAAGATGCGCCTGTTCACGGAAGTGGTGGAAGATGGCGGCACGGCGGTGATCTGGGCGGACGACGAATGGTCGCAGGCCGCGGCCATCGTGGCACAGGCGCGCGGGCTCAGGGTGTTCAGCGTGGGCCGGGCGGGGGCCGACCTGCGGCTTGTTTCGTGCCAGCCCGGACACCTGGGGCAGGATCTTGCCATCGAGTATGAAGGCGAGACCTTCCGCCTGCGCCTGCCGCTGATCGGGGCCTACCAGGTGGCCAATGCGCTGGTCGCGGCGGGCCTGGCGCTGGTCACTGGCGAGGAACCGGCGCGGGTGTTCGATGCCGTGGCGCGGCTGCAACCGGTGCGCGGGCGGCTGGAGCGTGCCGCGATCAGCCATGCCGGCGCGCCGGTCTATGTCGATTATGCCCACACCCCCGATGCCCTGGAAGCGGCCATCGCCGCCCTGCGACCCCACGTTACCGGCAGGCTCATCGTGGTGTTCGGCGCGGGCGGGGACCGGGATGCGGGCAAGCGCGCGCCGATGGGCGCGGCGGCAGCGGCAGGCGCGGACATGGTGATCGTGACCGATGACAATCCCCGCGGCGAGGATCCCGCCGCGATCCGTGCCGCCGTCCTTGACGGAGCAGCCGGTGCAACCGAGATAGCCGACCGGCGCGAGGCCATTGCCGCCGCCATTGCCGCTGCCGGGCGCGAGGACATCGTCCTTGTCGCCGGCAAGGGGCACGAACAGGGCCAGATCGTGGGGCGCGGGGCCCAGGCCCGCGTCCTTCCTTTCGATGACGTGACGGTGGCGCGCGAATGCGCCGCCGGACTTGCTGGAGCGCAGATGCCATGAATGCCGTTGCCAAAGTCCTGCGCTGGCCAAGCCTCGATGCCGACCGGCTGCGCCTTGCGCTGTGGACATCGGCCGAGATAGCCGCTGCCACAGGCGGGACCGCACATGGTGAATTCCAGGTAAGCGGCGTTGAAATGGACAGCCGCGACGTGCGCTCTGGCGACCTGTTCGTGGCCCTGAAGGGCGAGGCGACGGACGGCCACCGCTTCATCGACAAGGCCTTTGCCAACGGAGCCGTGGCGGCGCTGGTGGAGCAGCCGATCGAGGGGCCGCATGTGCTGGTCGGAAATACCTCAAGTGCACTTGAGGCTCTTGCCGCAGCCGCCCGTGCGCGGGTTTCGGCCAGGATTGTCGGGGTGACCGGGTCGGTCGGCAAGACCGGGGTCAAGGAAGCCATCTTCGCCGCGCTGGAGCGGTGCA
>CAZTED010000087.1:0-2192 GCA_964612175.1 uncultured Sphingomonadaceae bacterium | reverse complement strand
TCGGTCGGCAAGACCGGGGTCAAGGAAGCCATCTTCGCCGCGCTGGAGCGGTGCAGCCAGGGGGCGGCACACCGTTCCATCCGGTCCTACAACAACCATGTCGGCGTGCCGCTCAGCCTGTCGCGGATGCCGGCGCGCAGCAGGTTCGGCGTGTTCGAGATGGGCATGAACCATGCTGGCGAGATCGCCCGCCTGACCACGCAGGTCCGCCCCCACGTGGCGGTCATCACCACGATCGCCCCCGCACATATCGAGAACCTCGGTTCGATGGAGGCGATTGCCGATGCCAAGGCCGAGATCTTCGGTGGGCTGGAGGCGGGCGGCACGGCGGTTATCCCGACCGATACCCCGCACTACGAACAGCTGCGCGCTGCCGCGCTGGCACTGGGGGCAAGGGTGCTCTCGTTCGGCCGGGCGCCACATGCCGACATGCGCCTGCTCGATGCGATCCCTGCCTCCACCGGCGGCTCGCTGGTAACGGCGGCCCTGTCGCATGACGGGGCGGAGCACCGGTTGTGCTATACCGTGGCCGAGCCGGGCGAGCACTGGGTTGCCAATTCGCTGGCGGTGATGGCGGCCGTCCATGCCGCAGGCGGCGACATGGGCGCGGCCGGGCTGGCGCTGGCCGGCATGGGCGGGCTGAAGGGGCGCGGTGCACGGCTGCGCGTGCCGGTTCCGGGCGGCCATGCCCTGCTGGTGGATGAAAGCTACAATGCCAACCCCGCCTCGATGCGCGCCACGCTGGCGCAACTGGGGCAGACGCCTGCCACCCGCCGCATCGCGGTGCTGGGGGCGATGAAGGAACTGGGCGACTTTGCCCCCGGCTTCCATGCCCAGCTGATCGAGCCGCTGATGGCCGCCGATGTCGACTATGCGGTGCTGGTGGGCGAGGAGATGCTGCCGCTGGCGCGTGAACTGGGGAAAGGCCTTGCCAACGCGCTTGGCAAGCCCCTGCACTTTGCCCATTGCGAGAATGCGGGCGAAGCGATTTCCGCGCTGGAGGAATTCGGCCTTGCCGGCGGTGACGCCGTGCTGGTCAAGGGCTCCAACTCGGTCGGGCTGTCGCGCGTGGTGGCGCACTTCGGCGCACGGGAAGGCTGATCGAAACCGGACGATGCTCTATTATCTTGCCTCATTGCTGGAATTCGAGGGGCTGCTGAACCTCATCCGCTACCAGACCTTCCGCTCCGGCGCGGCCATGATGACCGCCCTGTTCATCGGCCTTGTCATCGGGCCGAAATTCATCGCCATGCTGCGTGTGCGCCAGGGCAAGGGCCAGCCGATCCGCGAGGACGGCCCGCAAAGCCACCTCGCCAAGCGCGGCACGCCGACCATGGGCGGGCTGATGATCATCACCTCGCTGGTGCTGTCGATGCTGCTGTGGATGGACCTGTCCAGCCCATTCGTCTGGGCCTGCCTCGCGGTGTGCCTGGGCTTCGGGGTGATCGGCTTCCTCGACGATCTCGACAAGGTCACCAAGGGCCACCACAAGGGCCTGTCTGGCAGGGCGCGGCTGCTGGCCGAATTCGTGGTTGCCGGCATTGCCGCCTGGCTGATCGTGGGCGAGATCAACACCAACCTCTATGTCCCGTTCCTCAGTGACCGGTCGATCCCTCTGGGGCCGTTCTACTATGTCTTTGCCGCCGTGGTGATCGTGGGCGCGGGCAATGCGGTGAACCTGACCGACGGGCTGGACGGCCTTGCCACCATGCCGGTGGTGATCGCGGCCGGGGCCTTCATGCTGATCTGCTACCTTGTCGGCCGGGTCGACTATTCGGCCTACCTCGGCATACCCTATGTCCCGCTGGCGGGCGAACTGGCGATCCTGTGTGCCGCGATCATGGGGGCGGGCCTCGCCTTCCTGTGGTTCAACGCCCCGCCTGCCGCCGTGTTCATGGGTGATACCGGGTCGCTGGCCCTGGGCGGCGCGCTGGGCGCCATTGCCGTCGCCAGCCATCACGAGATCGTGCTGGCCATCGTCGGCGGCCTGTTCGTGCTGGAGGCGGCCAGCGTGATCATCCAGGTGTTCTGGTTCAAGCGCACCGGCAAGCGGGTGTTCCGCATGGCCCCGATCCACCACCACTTCGAACAGCTCGGCTGGAAGGAATCGACCGTGGTGATCCGCTTCTGGATCATCGCCATCGTCCTTGCCGTGATCGGCCTTTCGACGCTGAAGATCCGGTGATCACCGC
>CAZTED010000086.1:10807-12235 GCA_964612175.1 uncultured Sphingomonadaceae bacterium | reverse complement strand
TGATCAGCGGCGTGTCGCAGCTGCCGCAGTTCATCGGCAACCAGACCCCCAACAGCGGGGCCTTCTTCACCCGCTCTGGCTATGGTTCGCTCAACCTGCGGGGCCTTGGCGTCAACCGCACGCTGACCCTGCTGAATGGCCGCCGCGTACCTTCGGCCAGCGCCTTTGGCGGGGCGGACATCAACCTGTTCCCCGAAGCGATGATCCAGTCGGTCGAGACAACCACCGGCGGCGCATCCGCAGCCTATGGGTCGGACGCGGTGGCAGGTGTCGTGAACTTCATGCTCGATACCGATTTCACCGGCCTCGAACTCGGCATCCAGGGTGGCATCACCGATCGCAGCGATGGCGAGAACTACGAGATTTCGGGCGCTTACGGCACCGATTTCGCCGATGGCCGGGGCCATGTCCTGGTATCGGGCGAATACTTCGAACACGACGGAATCCACAACTTCCAGGGGCGCGACTGGTACCAGTCCTGGGGTTCCCTCGGTAGCGGAACGCAGGCCGATCCCTATCGCTTTGCACCGAACGTGCGGTCGGCCAACGCCACCTTCGATGGCCGCATCTTCGCGCCCGGAACAGCGATCAACGGGCTGCTGTTCGATCGTAACGGCAATACCGTTGCCTATCAGCCAGGCACCATCAACCAGGGCACGCCCGGCACGCCTCCGGCACGTTCGGTCGGTGGCAACAACGATGACCTGGGCGCCGAAGTAAACACCCTTTACCCCGATCTCGAACGCTATTCATTGTTCGGCTATGCCGATTACGAACTGAGCGACAACCTCAAGGTGTTCGGCCAGTTCATCCACGGGCGCTCCAGCACGTTCTCGTGGAACCTGCCGCGCGGCGGCTTTGGCGGCACCCCGACCACGCTGACGATCTTCAGCGGCAACGCCTTCCTGCCGGCATCTCTGCAGCAGACGATGACCGCCAACAACATCGCCAGCTTCACCCTGCGCCGCATGGGCAGCATCGAGGATGTCGGCCAGATGTACCTGGACGATACCATCACCCAGAACATGGGTGTGGCCGGCTTCGAATACGAGGTCGATTCCGGCGGCTTCATGGATGGCTGGAACGTCGACGGCTATTACCAGTACGGCCATTCGCGCCGCAACTGGAAGCAGAACGGCCTGCGCGTGGACCGGCTCTTTGCTGCGCTCGATGCAGTAGACGATGGCACCGGCAACATCGTGTGCCGCGTATCCCTCGATCCCGAGGGTGCCGCCGCCTTCCCCGGCTGCGAACCCTTGAACCTGTTCGGTCGCGGTAATGCCAGCCCCGAGGCGGTCGACTATGTAGTCGGCTTCGAGCCAGGCCAGTCCATCACCACGCCGATCTACTTCGCGGAGGACGGCTTCGCCTCGGGCCGCGAATACAGCTATGTCACCTCGCCCGAGAAGGTGAACATCACCACATTCC
>CAZTED010000086.1:3402-10707 GCA_964612175.1 uncultured Sphingomonadaceae bacterium | reverse complement strand
AATTCTGCGACCTGATCACGCTGGACAGCGGTACGGCAACACCCGATGCCACCGGATCGATCACCCTGGTCGGCGACGTGTTCGTCAACGTGGCCCAGGCAAAGGTCGAGGGGCTCGACTTCGAAAGCAGCTACAACACCGATGTCACATTCCTTGGCGGCGACGAGTCGATCGGAATGCGTTTCTTCGCCTCGTGGCTGCTGGAACGCTCGGAAACCAATGCCAATGGGCTGACGACCGATTTCGCGGGCCAGGTTGGCGGCACGCAAGGGTCGGCCGTCTTCCAGCCCTATGCCGATTTCCGCGCGACCGGAAGCGTGACCTATCGCAACGGCGGGTTCTCGGCCCTTGTGCAGGCCCGCCACATCGGCAGCGGCCTGCAGGATGCCTGTGGCGAGCCTGGCCGCTGCCCGACGCTGACCTATATCGAGGACAACCGGGTGGGCGCGGTAACCTATGTCGACCTGCGGATCGGCTACGAGTTCGAGCTGGGTGGTGCCGAGACGGAGGTCTTCGGCAACATCACCAACCTGGGTGACACGAACCCTCCGGTAACCCCGGTTTACAGCCCGTTCCTCGGTCAGGCCCAGCAGTACAATACTGCGGTCTACGATGTGCTGGGACGGCGCTTCACCGTCGGCCTGCGCGTCAGGATGTGACAATTTCGCGTTCGGCGACAAGCATATAGCCTGACAGGGCCGGGATGCCGCGAGGCTTCCCGGTCCTGCCCGAAATCAGGAGATCATCTTGACCATCAACCTTCCTCCCACCGCCCTCACCCGCCGCGACCTGATGGCCGGCGCGCTGGGCACCGCCGCGCTGGCCTTCGCGGTGCCGGGCCTGGCCCATGCGCCCGGTCGGCGGCCAAACTTCCTGTTCATCATGGCCGACGACCTGGGGTACGCCGACCTGTCCTGCTATGGCCGACGGGAATACACGACCCCGGTGCTCGACAGCGTGGCTGCGCAGGGGATGAAGTTCACCCATGGCTATGCCAATTCGGCGGTCTGTTCGTCCACCCGCGTGGGCCTGATCACCGGTCGCTACCAGTACCGCATCCCGGCGGGGCTGGAGGAGCCGCTGCAGAACCCGGACCTTGGCCTCGAACCATCGCACCCCACGCTGCCATCGCTGCTGAAGGCGCAGGGCTATCACACGGCCCTGGTGGGCAAGTGGCACCTCGGCCTGCTGCCCCGGTACGGCCCGCTGCAAAGCGGTTATGACGAATTCTGGGGCAATCGTGGCGGCGGGGTCGATTTCTTCACCCACCGCGTTGGCGGCAACGAAGACCTGTGGGATGGCGACGTGCTGATCGACGAGGTGGGTTACTACACCGACCTGCTTGCCGACCGCAGCATCGAATACATCGAAGCCCGCGCCACCGAGCCTGACAAGCCGTGGCTGCTCAGCCTCCACTTCACCGCACCGCACTGGCCATGGGAGGCTAACGACGCCATGGGCCGCAGCGAGAGCGAGCGGCTGGCGCAGATCCCCCCGGGCAGCGATCTCGACATCGTCCATTTCGATGGCGGCACGATGGAAACCTATGCCGCGATGGTCACCAGCATGGACGCCAACATCGGCCGGATCCTCAATCGCGTGCGCGAACTGGGTATGGAACAGGACACCGTCGTGGTCTTCACCAGCGACAATGGCGGCGAGCGGTTCAGTTTCAACTGGCCCTTCACGGGCATGAAGACCGAGCTGCTGGAAGGCGGCATCCGGGTGCCGTTCATCGTCAAGTGGCCGGGGCTGACTGCTCCGGGATCAGAAAGCGATACGCCGGCCTTGTCGATGGACTTCCTGCCCACCTTCCTTGCCGCCGCCGGGGGCGCTCCCCATCCCGATTATCCTGCCGACGGCATGGACCTGCAGCCGGTGCTGGCCGGCATCCCGACGCCGGAACGCACCCTGTTCTGGCGCTACTGGAGCAAGGACCAGAGGGCTGTGCGGCGCGGCCGCTACAAGTATCTCAAGATCAACGAGAACGAGTTCCTGTTCGACATCATCGCCGACCCGATGGAGCGCGGAAACCTGAAGGACCGCATGCCGGAACTGTTTGCCGAGCTGAAGCAGGCCCACGCCGACTGGAACGCGCAGATGCTGCACGATCCCAATGCCCGCAGCTATGGCTTTGAACCGCGCATGCTGGCCGAACATTACGATCCGGTGCCGTAAGGCCGGGCGGCAAGGCAAGGCTCCATTGGTTATCCCCCCGTGGCGGGCCCGTGCGTGAGCGCGAGGCCCGCCACATTCGCCTGGCCGGGGCGCCACTTCTCCTGAAAATACGCAATTTGCGCCATCGCCCCCCTGCTGCCGCCTTCTAGGGTGGCCAAATCCAAGCAGGAGGTACCGCGCCCTTGCCCCAGTCATCGGCCCAGTCCCTGGTCTTGCACCATGCCACCAGCCGCCGCACGATCCTGCGCGGGGCCGCGACTGCCGCCGGGGTGCTTGCCCTGCCCGGCATCGGGCGTGGGCAGTCGCTGGCCCATGGGCCGCTTGTCCCCATGCGCCTGACGCCCGACCAGCTGATCGACCTCAAGTGCTGCCTGCGCCCCTTGCGCGCGGCGGGGCCGAACCTTGGCACGGAGATGGTGGCCGGCAAGCTGGTGGTCCACAACTATGGCCACGGAGGCAGCGGCTGGTCGCTGTCCTGGGGATCTGCCGAAGTGGCGGTGGGCAAGGCCCTGTCGGTGCTGCCCCGCCGCATCGCGGTGGTGGGCTGCGGCATCATCGGGCTGACATCGGCCATCGTAGCCCAGCGCGCCGGCCTCGAAGTCACGATCTATGCCCGCGACCTGATGCCCAACACCCGCTCGTTCCGGGCCAGCGGATCGTTCACCCCGGGATCGCGCATCGCCCTTGCCGAACCGGCAGGACCGGCCTTCCCCGACCTGTGGGAACAGATGGCCCGCCATTCGTGGAAGATGTTCCGCACCATGCTGGGCCTGCCGGGCGACCCGGTGCAGTTCGGCGATTCCTATGCAGTGTCGGACCAGCCGATCGAGCGGCGCACCTGGCCGGTCGATCCTGCGATAACCGAAAGCTATGGCACGGTTGGCCTGCCCCGGCAGAATGCCGAATTCGCCCATCTGGATTCGCGCATCCGCGACATCGTGCCGCAGTCGGTCCCGCTTGATCCTGCCGACAATCCCTTCGGCACGCCGCATGCCACGCGCACTTCGCAGATGTTCTTCAACTTCCCTGCCTATGCGCAGCTGCTGCTGGATGAGTTCTTTGGCCGTGGCGGCCGCTATGTCATGCGCAGCTTCCATGCACCGCGCGAGCTGGCCGACCTGCCGGAAGACGTGGTGATCCATGCCACCGGCTTTGCCGCGCGCGATTTCTGGGGCGACCGGACAGTGATCCCCGTGCGCGGGCAGACCGGCTGGCTGGTGCCCCAGCCGGGCGTCAACTACTCGCTGCGCTATCGCAACATGTCCGCCCTGTCGAAAGGCGACGGGATCGTGGTGATGAACAACAATCCCGACCTTGGCGACATGCTGGGGGTAGGCGACAGCAACGAGCTTCCCTCGCGGGCGCCGATAGAGGAGGCCATGACCATGCTGTCATCGGTATTCGCCGGCGCGCTTGCCCGGCAGGGCACAGGGGCATGAGGCGGCGGGCAGCCATCGCGGGGGCTGTCGTGCTGGCGGCGGCCTTGATCATTCCCGCTTCATCCGGGCTGGCGCAGGGCCGCGGCACGGCGGGCGGACGCTATACCGTGGAGCAGGCCGACTCCGGGGCGCGGCTCTATGCCATCCACTGCGCGATGTGCCACGGGCGACGGCTGGAAGGCCGGACCGAGATCCCGGCGCTGACCGGGCGGTTCGTCGCCAACTGGGCGGGCCGTCCGCTTGCCGAGCTGTACGGCTATGTCGCGCAAGCCATGCCCCAGCATGCCCCCGCCAGCCTGTCGCCGGAACAGAATACGCAGCTTGTCGCCTTCCTGCTGCAAGAGAACGGCGCGCCGCCCGGCGAGGCCCCGCTTTCGGCCGATCCACGCATGCTGGGCCGAATCAACTTCGATCCGCCCGGCCCTCAGGACTGACATCGTCGTGGCGCGCAGTCCACCCATGCTGCATCGCCACATTTTTTCTACAATCCGTTGCTGCATCGCAACACTTGCGGTCGGCACTCCGGCTTCGAAGGCGGCATTGCGATCGACCCGCCCAGATTAGCCAAAAAACCAATATATACTTGTTATAACGTATTTATATTGTGATCCTGATGCGGAAAATTCCCTGCATTCCTTGCCCTTCTTCCAGCACCTGACGTCAACGGGCGATCGCGGTGTGAACGTTACAACACGTTTTGCATTGCACAAGATTCGCGATAGCTTTGCCCCTGCCAGACGCAGCGACCGGAAGATAACGGTGGCCTGGCTTGCGGGTGAAAAATGGGTCGATCACGCATTGCAGGACAGCCTTGCCCGCCGTGGATGCGGTGTGCCTTGCCACGGCAGGCACGCAGGCTCGGTGCGCCGCAGCGCGAAGGGATCGCGGCATGAACGGGCCTGCCGGCAACGTTCAGCAGGGCGATCGCACGGGCTTGGCGCTGCAGGCTCCCGGCACGCTTCAGCCGGCCCGCGCCACGCCTGGTACCGACCGGACAGCAAACCTTGCCCTTGGCCTGATCGTGGTGGCGACGCTGGTGGAGGCCGTGCTGCTGATGGCGGAAATCGGCAGCACGGACACCAACCGCCCGTTCCACGTCGTGACCTCGATCGTGCTCCTGGTCATCCTGCTTGCCTCGGTGCTGAGTTTTGCCCTGCTGCGGCAGCGGCTGGACCAGTTGCAGAAGCTGTCGGCCAGCATGGAAACGGCCCTGCGGGCAAAGGAGGCGGCAGAGGCGGCCAACCTCGTCAAGGCCCGTTACCTCGCCAATGTCAGCCACGAGATACGCTCGCCGCTCAACGCCATTTACGGCTATGCCCAGCTGGTCGAGCAGCAGGGCGATGTCGACCCCAAGCAGGCGGCCCGGGTCATCCGCCGCTGCAGCGAACACATCACCAGCCTGGCTGAAAGCCTGCTCGACATATCGCAACTGGAAAGCGGCCTGCTGCGGGTGCGCAGCGAACCGGTCAACCTCCCCGAGTTCCTCGACCAGATCAGCTGGATGATGCGTCCCTCGGCGGAGGCCAAGGGTCTGGACTTCACCCTGGAGACGGTTGGCCGCCTGCCAGAAGTGGTCCGTACCGATCCCGGACGGCTGCGCCAGGCACTGCTCAACATCCTTGGCAATGCCATCAAGTTCACCGCCAGCGGCAAGGTGACCTTGCGGGTTTCCTATCGCGGGCAGATCGCCACCATCTCCATCAGCGACACCGGACCCGGCATTTCGCCGGAGGACCAGCAGCGGATATTCGAACCCTTCACGCAGCTTGACGCTGGCGTTGGCAGCACCGCGACCGGGGCGGCTCTCCTGCGTCCCGGCGTTGGCCTGGGCCTGCCGATCACCAAGGCGATCATCGAGATCCTGGGCGGCAACCTGCAACTGGAAAGCGTGCCGGGAACGGGCACCTGCTTTACCGTCACCCTGATGCTGGCCGAACCGATCAACGCCTTGCGCGCCGATGCCGTCAGCCGCCGGATCACCGGCTATGAAGGCCCGCGCCGGACCATCCTGGTGGTGGACGACGAGGCCGACCAGCGCGCTCTGCTGGAACACTACCTGACCGATTGCGGTTTTGCCGTGGTCACCGCAGCCAACGGGGAAGAAGGCCTGGCGGCATTTGCCGGCGGATCGTTCGACCTTGTCCTGCTCGACATCTCGATGCCGGGCCTCAGCGGCTGGGAAACAGCCGCCCGCCTCCGCGAAAGCGCCGGCCGGCAGGTGCTGATCGCCATGGCATCAGCCAATGTGCACGAGTTCCATCGCCCCGATTTCGACCAGCCGGGCCACGACCACTTCTTCGTCAAGCCCTACCGGCTGGAAGACCTGTCCGAAGGCATCGGCGCTCTGCTGGGCCTGTCGTGGCAATGGGCAAGTACCGGCGGCGGCGCAACGGATATGGCCATAGACAAGCCAGGCGGGCTGCCGCCGCGCGCCCGCGAACACGTCGAGCGTCTGCGCGAACGCATTCATATCGGGCACGTCAGGGGGATCGAGGCCGAGATTGCCCTGCTGGCCAATGCCGCACCAAGCCATGGCAGGCTGGTCACCGCGCTGTACGCGGCGCTGGATGAATTCGATCTTGCCGGCCTGCTACGCCTGCTGGAGGATGCATGAGCGAGAACCTGCCCGGGTACGGGGATACAGTACTGGTTATCGACGACGAGCCGGGATCGCTGGGGGCGATCACCGCGCGGCTTGAAAGTGCCGGTATCAGCGTGCTGGTCGCGACATCGGGCATGGCCGCGCTTGACCTGCTTGATCGCATCCTGCCCGACCTGATCGTGATGGACGGGGTAATGCCGGGCATCGATGGCTTCGAGACCACCCGGCGCATCAAGCGCAACCCGCGCACGGCACAGATACCGGTCATTTTCCTCACCGGCCTCACCGAAAGCGACCAGGTGGTCAACGCCTTCGAGGCCGGCGGGACGGATTACGTGCGCAAGCCGGTCAACCTCGACGAATTGCTGGCGCGGGTACAGGTCCACATCGCCCAGGGCCGGGCCAGCCAGGCGAGCGCCGCCAGCCTCGATGCAACCGGGCGGCTGATGCTGGCCGTCGATCCATCCGGGACGTTGCTGTGGAGCACCCCCGGGGCCGAGGCCGCACTTGGCCGGGTGGCTCCCGGATGGGTTCGCGAGACAGGCCTGCCCGACAACCTCGCACCGGCCATCAGGCGGCTCTTGACCCGCGATGATTCCGGCGTGGGTGCCAGCATCACGCTGCGTTCGGGCGATGTAGGTCAGAGCGGCGAATGCTCGCTGGAACTCGTGCTCGTCGGCCGGTACCGGCAGAATGAGCTGCTCATCCGCATCAACGAGATCGACCCCGCCCGCCATGCCGAACGGCTGGCAGCGCGCCTTGGCCTGACCAGCCGCGAAGCACAGGTGCTGTTGTGGGTAAGCTACGGCAAGTCCAGCGCCGATATCAGCGAAGTTCTGGAGATCAGCCCGCGCACGGTGCAGAAACACCTTGAACACGTGTTCGAGAAGCTGGGCGTTGAAACCCGCTCGGCCGCTGCCGCCATCGCCATCCGGCTGATCAACGCCTGACCGGATGCGCAACTGACCGGATGCGCAAAGGGCCGGGATGGCACTGCCACCCCGGCCCCGCATGTCAGCAGAAATGCTGCCTGTCGCTTATTCGACGCCGACGAACTGCACGTCGTTGCGGGTGGCGCGGGCAGCA
>CAZTED010000086.1:0-3302 GCA_964612175.1 uncultured Sphingomonadaceae bacterium | reverse complement strand
TGTCGCTTATTCGACGCCGACGAACTGCACGTCGTTGCGGGTGGCGCGGGCAGCAAGTTCCACGACCGTCGGTTCGAGGCTGGCAGCCATCTGGCGGCGGCACTCGAAATCGGGCTTCATGTCGGCGCCCACGCGGTCACCCGGGTTGCACACTTCGGCGATCTGGCGCTCCACATCGCGGCGGAACCGGGCGACAGCTTCGGCATCGGCGAAATTCACCTTGCTCGCATCGACCTGGACCGACACGTTTTCGCGCTGTTCGGTGGTTTCGGCTTCGGTGGCCCCGGCGGTGGCAGAAACCACCAGCAGGCCTGCAGCAGCAGCTGCCACGGCAAACATCTTCATTACGTCTCTCCTGCAAGCATCGTGCGATGCCCGTGTGTTGCTTGGCTTTTCCTGGATCGTCTCTGTCAGGCTCTCTGCGACGACAACGTCGAACCCGGCCCGTCAAGCGTTCTGGTGCGCTCGAGACGCAAGTAAGCGGCAGCTTTGCAAATTGCAAGCCGCTTCTGATGAAAAAACCAACCAATTCCAAGACTTACTATGCTGCACTGCATCAACAGGACACACAGAGTCTGAGAAGCCGGCAGGATTATTCAGTATAGATACACATAAGACTCAGTTTACTTTGCTTCAGACTCAATACAGATTCATTAATGCATGGACTTGAATCATTTTTATTTCAACAGAATCACGCAGAATCGTGATTTATTGTAAATCTTACCAATTAAACTATATCCTGTTATCGAAAAACACAACAGGCGCTCTTGACATATGCTGCCTTCTTATCGCCTGCACTCATTGCCCGACTGGCAACGGACCTTGGGTTATTGCGAGGGCGGGCCCTCGGCCCGCATGTTGCGATGCAGGACAAGGGCAGGCCTCCGCCCAGCAGAAAGTAGTCAGTGAGCCGGCGCACGGGCAGCGATGGCCTCGATCTCGATAAGGAAATGCGGCCCCACCAGGCCTGCAACCTCGAAAGTGGACCGCGCCGTCGTGCCGGGATTCTCCGCAGTGCCGAAGAATTCGCGGAACCCCGCATTGACGCCGGCAAAATCCATCGTGCCGGTGCGCGGGTCGGCAACGACGAACAGGGTCAGCTTGACCACGTCGGCCATGGTGAAGCCCTGGGTGGCGAGGATGTCCTGGATCTTGGCGAGCGTGCTGATCGTCTGCTGGCGGGTATCGCCCATCTGCTCCAGCGAGGTCACCTGGCTCATCGGCATGGCGGGATCGAGCGGCGAAGGCAGCTGGCCCGACACATAGATGGTGTCGGCCCCGGCGTTCACGCGCGCGGCCTCCAGGATCAGTGCGGCGGGATTGCGCTGGATGCGGATCACTTCGCCATGCGCGGCAGCCGGTGCAGGCAGAATGCCCATCCCCACCGTGGCAGCGAGGACAGCGGCAAGAAGATACGGACGTGGCATGAAAGGAATCTCCGGTTGCTACCGCGGCCAGCCCGGTGATTCTGGTGGCCGCCAAGGATCGAGCCGTCAGGCTAGCACCGCAGGTCGACCCGACCACTTACGCCAAACAGCGTATGGGCATCCGGGTCCCCATGCTCTCGATTGAAGAGGCCGGGGCAACGATTCCGGTGTTGCTGACATGCTTGTCGTGTCCGCTTCAAAACACAGCCGGTCGCCGGTCGCCTGCCCTGGTCCATGAGATCCGGGAATGGCGGCCAGACTGAAGCCGGCGGCGCAGGGGGAGAGCAGAAGAACACAAGGGGGCTTTCCTATGTCGCGCTTTTCCAAGACTCTCGCACTTACGCTCGCCGCTTCGACGGCGCTGTCCACCCAGGCAATGGCGCAGACCACGCCCTCCGCTCCCACTGCCGAAGAGGTGAGCCAGGACATGATCATCGTCACCGGGACGCGCGCCACCGGCGCCAATGCGGCGGAAAGCGCTGCCCCGGTCCTGCTCCTGTCCGATGAAGCGCTGAGCCGCGTCGGCCAGCCCAACCTCA
The DNA here is from genome assembly GCA_964612175.1 of uncultured Sphingomonadaceae bacterium. Taxonomy (GTDB): domain Bacteria; phylum Pseudomonadota; class Alphaproteobacteria; order Sphingomonadales; family Sphingomonadaceae; genus Alteraurantiacibacter. The sequence goes on along the minus strand of CAZTED010000086.1, from coordinate 1,336 downwards.
ACCAGGCGCTCACCCAGCTGGTCCCATCCTTCCAGGCCCAGACCCAAGGCACCGACATGGCGAGCTTCTCGCTCTCGGCCCGCCTGCGCGGTGTCAGCCCCAACCACACGCTGGTGCTCGTCAACGGCAAGCGCCGCCACGGCAACTCGATCCTGCAGGTGATCAACGGCGCCTTCGGCGGTTCGGCCGCGCCCAGCATCGACCTGATCCCGCCGGATATCGTCCAGCGCATCGAGATCCTGCAGGATGGCGCCGCCGCGGTTTACGGTTCCGACGCGATCGCCGGCGTGATCAACATCATCCTCAAGAGCGACACCCAGGGCGGAACGCTGCGCGCCACTGCCGGCGAATACTATGACGGCGAAGGCCGCACCTATTCCATGAGCGGCAACTTCGGCATGGAAGTGGGCGATGCCGGGTTCCTCGACATCAGCCTGTTCCACCGCCGCAACGAAGTGACCACGCTCGGCACCGGCCAGTTCACGGTTTCCAACCTTAACGGCACGATCAACCAGTCGACGCCCGCCGCCTTCCGCCCGATCTACCAAAGGCTTGCGGATACCGACGCGCTGAACGGCATCAACGGCGGCCAGCCGGCCTCCAAGCTGACGCTGGGCTTCTACAACTTCGGCTACGAATTCGACAGCTTCGAGATCTACTCGTTCGGCAACATCTCCTACCGCGCCGGCGACGCATTGCAGGGCTATCGCGTGCCGAACCGCCTGTGCCGCAACCCGCTCACGGCCAGAGCACAGACCACCGATCCGACCAATTGCTTTGCGAACACCGCGCAGACCGGCCTGGTGCCGCACATCGAGGTGTTCCAGGACGAATTCTCGTTCACCGGCGGCCTGCGCGGCGAAACGCCTGAAGGCTGGAACTGGGATATCTCCGGCACTTATGCCGAGGACGTCGCCAAGGTCTACACCACCGGCTCGGCCAATGCCTCACTGTTCGTGGCAACCGGGTTCTCACCCACGGACTTTTATGACGGCGGCTTCCAGTTCAACCAGTTCGTCAGCACCGTGGACATCGATCGCGAGTTCGACATCGGCCTTGATGGCGGGCCGCTGACGGTCGCCTTCGGTGGCGAGTTCCGCCACGAGAGCTACGAGATCTTCCAGGGCGATGCCGCATCGCTGTTCGTGGAAGGCGGGCAGTCCTTCCCCGGCTATTCGGCCACCGACGCCGGCGTCATCGACCGGCAGGCTGTTGCCGCCTACCTGAACTTCATCGCCAACCCGGTGGACGACTGGACGGTCGACCTTGCCGGACGCTTCGAGGATTACAGCGACTTCGGCAGCACGGTGATCGGCAAGATCACGACCCGCTACGA
>CAZTED010000085.1:7005-12256 GCA_964612175.1 uncultured Sphingomonadaceae bacterium | reverse complement strand
GGCCACGCCCACCGGGCAGGTGTTGAGGTGGCACTTGCGCATCATGATGCAGCCGGCCGCGATCAGCGGGGCCGTGGCAAAACCGAACTCATCCGCACCCAGCAACGCGCCGATGGCCACGTCGCGCCCGGTGCGCAGGCCACCGTCGACCTGCACCGCGATGCGGCTGCGCAGGTCATTGAGCAGCAGCGTCTGCTGGGTCTCGGCCAGGCCGATCTCCCACGGGCTGCCGGCATGGGTGAGGCTGGTCAGCGGCGAAGCGCCGGTCCCGCCTTCATAGCCGGAAATGGTCACGTGGTCGGCGCGTGCCTTGGACACGCCCGCGGCCACCGTGCCCACGCCCACTTCGGACACCAGCTTGACCGAGATGCGCGCGGAAGGCTGCACGTTCTTGAGGTCGTGGATCAGCTGGGCAAGGTCTTCGATCGAGTAGATGTCGTGGTGCGGCGGCGGGCTGATGAGGCCCACGCCCGGCGTCGAGTGACGGGTTGCGCCGATGGTCTTGTCGACCTTGTGGCCGGGCAGCTGGCCGCCTTCGCCGGGCTTCGCGCCCTGCGCCATCTTGATCTGGATGTCGTCGGAATTGACGAGGTATTCGGTGGTCACGCCGAACCGGCCGCTGGCCACCTGCTTGATCGCGGAACGCATCGAATCGCCATTGGCCAGCGGCTTGAAGCGCGCCGGGTCCTCGCCGCCCTCGCCGGTGTTGGATTTGCCGCCGATGCGGTTCATAGCCATGGCCAGCGTGGTGTGGGCTTCCCAGCTGATCGAGCCGTAGCTCATCGCGCCGGTGGCGAAGCGCTTGACGATCTCGCTGGCGGGTTCGACTTCGCTGATGTCGAGCGGCTGCTCTGCTTTCTTCAGCTCCATCAGGCCGCGGATGGTCAGCAGCCGTTCGGACTGTTCGTTGATGCTGGCGGCAAAGGCCTGGTAATCGTCCCACTTGTTGCCGCGCACGGCGTGCTGCAGGTGGGCGATGTTACCCGGCGTCCAGGCATGCTCCTCGCCGCGCAGGCGGTACTGGTAGATCCCGCCGACATCGAGCATGTTGCGGTAGATCGGGTTGTCGCCCCAGGCGGCCTGGTGGCGGCGCACGGTCTCTTCCGCCACTTCGCCAAGGCCGATGCCCTCGATCGTGGTGGCGGTGCCTGTGAAGTACTGGTCGATGAAGGCCGAGCTGAGGCCCACCGCATCGAAGATCTGCGCCCCGCAATAGGACTGGTAGGTCGAGATGCCCATCTTGGACATGACCTTCTGGATGCCCTTGCCGATGGCCTTGATGTAGTTCTTCTGCACCTGCACCGCGCTCAGTTCCGGATGCTTTTCGGCGCGGATCGCCTCCAGCGTCTCGAACGCGAGGTAGGGGTTGATGGCTTCCGCGCCATAACCCGCGAGCACGCAGAAGTGGTGGACTTCGCGCGCCTCGCCGGTTTCGACCACCAGGCCAGTCTGCATGCGCAGGCCCTGGCGCACGAGGTGGTGATGCACGGCCGCCGTTGCCAGCAGGGCCGGCATCGGGATGCGGTCGGGGCTGGCGGCGCGGTCCGACAGGATCAGGATGTTGTGGTCCTGCAGCACCGCTTCTGTCGCGGCCCAGCACATTTCCTTGATCGCCATTTCGAGGCCTTCGGCCCCGCTTGCAGCGTCCCAGGTGATGTCGATCGTCTCGGTCCGGAAAGCGCCATCAAGGCTCGCCTCGACGGAGCGGATCTTCTCCATGTCCTTGTTGGTCAGGATCGGCTGTTCGACTTCCAGCCGCTTGTGCAGCCCGGCGTCCATGCCCAGCAGGTTGGGGCGCGGGCCGATCATCGACAGCAGGCTCATCACAAGTTCCTCGCGGATCGGGTCGATCGGCGGGTTGGTGACCTGGGCGAAGTTCTGCTTGAAATAGTCGTAGAGCAGCCGGCTCTTCTGGCTGAGCACGGCGATCGGCGTATCGGTGCCCATCGAGCCGATCGGATCGTCGGCATTGACGGCCATCGGTTCGAGGAAGCGGTTAACGTCTTCCTGCGTATAGCCGAAGGCCTGCTGGCGATCGAGCAGCGTCTCGGCTGCTTCGCGCACGGCCTCGACATCGGTCTCGATCGCTTCGAGGTCCTTCAGCTTGTATTGCGCAGCTTCCAGCCACTTCTCGTAAGGCTGCGCATTGGCGAGGGTGGCCTTCAGCTCCTCGTCCTCGATGATGCGGCCTTCCTCAAGGTCGATCAGCAGCATGCGGCCCGGCTGGAGCCGCCACTTGCGCACGATGTCCTCCTCCTTGAACGGCAGCACGCCGCTTTCCGAAGCAAGGCAGACGAGATCATCCTTCGTGACGCAGTAACGCGCCGGACGCAGGCCGTTGCGATCAAGCGTGGCACCGATCTGGCGGCCGTCGGTGAAGGCAACGGCTGCCGGGCCGTCCCACGGTTCCATCAGGGCGGCATGGTATTCGTAGAAGGCGCGGCGCCTTGGCTCCATCTGCGGGTTGCCGGCCCAGGCTTCCGGGATCAGCATCATCATCGCATGGGCCAGCGGATAGCCGCCCGCGACCAGCAGTTCGAGCGCGTTGTCGAGGCTGGCGGTATCGGACTGGCCGTGCGGAACGATCGGCCACAGCTTGTCGAGGTCGGCCCCCAGCAGGTCCGATTCCATCGTGCGGCGGCGCGCGTTCATCCAGTTGGTATTGCCGCGCACCGTGTTGATCTCGCCATTGTGGGCGATGAAGCGGAACGGGTGCGCCAGCTTCCAGCTGGGGAAGGTGTTGGTGGAAAAGCGCTGGTGGACAAGGCCGAGCGCCGACACGCAGTCAGGATCCTGCAGGTCGGTGTAGAAGCTGCCCACCTGGGTTGCCAGCAGCAGCCCCTTGTAAACGATGGTTCGGCTGGAGAAGCTGGGCATGTACAGCTGCGTCAGCCCCGGCATGTCGTGCTTTTCGGCAAGGGCGGCCAACGGGTTCTGCGTCTGCTTGCGGATCACGATCAGCTTGCGCTCGAACGCGTCCTGGTCCTCGCAGTTCGCGCCGCGCGCGATGAAGCACTGGCGGATCACCGGCATCGATTCGAGCACGGTCTTGCCGAGACCGTGGGTGTTCACCGGCACGTCGCGCCAGCCGATCAGCCGCTGGCCTTCCTTGGCGATGAACTTCTCGAACGCGGCGACCACGAAATCGCGCGCGGCCTCGTCCTGCGGCAGGAAGCACATGGCCACGGCATAGTCGCCCGGCTGCGGCAGCTTCAGGCCTTCGTTGTCGGCCCATTTGCGGAACAGCTGGTCGGGCAGCTGGATCAGGATGCCCGCGCCATCGCCCAGCAGCGGGTCGGAACCGACCGCGCCGCGGTGATCGAGGTTTTCAAGAATTTCCAGCGCCTGGCTCACGATGGCATGCGATTTGGCGCCTTTGATGTGGGCGACGAGGCCCACGCCGCAGGCGTCATGTTCGTTGCGTGGATCGTAAAGGCCCTGGCGGCCGGGAAGCTCGTTCAACTCGTCTAGTCCTGTCTCAGGCCGATGGTGGAGGGCGCTCCGCCACCCACGTCAGCGGGCAGCGAAACGCGACTCACCCGGCATGGGTGCTTGTCACAAATGTCGCGAGATTTCCCCATGACGACAGGAAACTGTTTTGGCAAGTTTGCAGGCAGCGCAAGACGCAACGGGAACCGCAGTTAATGGCGGTTTCCCGGTGCGGCGACATGCCCGTGCGGACCTTTTTCCGTATCCCGGCTGTGCTTTCCGGCGCGCCGGATCGCGGCTCAGGCGGCGCCGCTCATCCGTTGCAGGCTCAGCAGCGCCTCCCGAAGGGCCCGCTCGTGCTCCTCGGTGTTGAGCGGCCGGGCAGCGGCAGACGGCGCGGCGAAGGCGGCCTGGTCAAAGGTCTGCGGTGCCGCAGCGGGTGCTTGCGCCGGGAAGACCACCGCCGGCTCGCCGATGTGGTCCGCCTCGGGTTCGTCCTCGATCCGCACGAAAGCCTGCGGGCGTTCGTGGAACGGGTTGCGCAAACCGGCGAGCGGATCGTCGGCCTGCACGGCCTGTTCTGCGGGATCGGCCGGCGCCATGGCTGATGCCGGGGCGTTCCGGGCGAGGGGCAGGGTGAACGAGGCGGCGAGGTCAGCCATGTCGTCGTCGTCCTCGTCTTCGTCTTCCACATCGATGTCGATGTGGGCGAAGCCGGACAGCGGACGATAGGTGGCAGCCTCGTTCCCGGTGTCGGGTTCGGCCGGCTGGAACACCTGCCGTTCAGCGGGCGCGGCCATGGCGGCCGGAACCGGGGCGGGAACTGGGGCCGGTTGCATGTCTGCTGTGGGCACATCCTCGCCGGGCGGCGTGATGGCAACCACGGGCGCATCGTGCGTGGTGGCCTGTGGGCGCGAGAACCACGCGGCCATGGCCTCGGCCGCCTCATCCGGCGCGGCCACGTCGATGTCCTCGTCCAGCACGCGCAGCGGCACCGTGCTGGGCGGTGCGGCGGCAGCGGCCAGCGCGGCGCGGGCAGCACGCAGCTGGCGGCGGCGTTCGATCGAGTTGCCAAGGCGCTGGGCAAGCTGGACCAGGCCAAGGTCATCGAGCTGGCGGGCGTCCTCGCGGCCGTCCACTTCGTCGGCAATCAGCGCCTCTTCCTCGCGGTCGTCGAACTGGCGGTGGTCGACAAACTGCGGTTCCCACTGCGTGTCGGGCTCGTCATCCTCCGCGACTGCAACCGGGCCAAAGTCCTCGGCTGCGGGTTCCTCGCGGGCCAACGATGGCGGCGAGAAGGCGAGCACATCGGCCGGCGATTCTTCATCCCGGGTCCAGTTGTAGGCGACCGAGGCGCGCGGCAGCGGGGCGGCCTGGGGTTCGGTTTCGGTTATCCCGTCCAGCTCGAACTCCTGATCTTGGCCCGTTCCGGCATCGGAGTGCGGCATCTGGAAAAACTGCCTGTCGTCCATCTGGGAATACCCGCTTTCATCGTCGAATGTGGAAAAACCTGGCCTGGCCTCGCGGCGGCCGAAATCGTGCGCCGGAACTGGCGCGGCCCTGTCCTGCTGCGCCAGGTCGAGGGCGTGGTCGGCTTCCAGGACATCGGTCAGTTCGAGCGCGCCGTAGTCGTCACCAGACAGTTTCTCGTTGGCCAGCTCTTCGCCAGCCAGTTCTTCGCCAGCCGGCTCGTCTTCTGCAGGGGTGCTTCCGGGCATCCATGCGGACAGGCCCGTGTCGCGCGGTGCACCAGGCAGAGGGGCGAGCTCGAGGAATTCGCTCGGACCTTCCTCGGGCTCGATGGCGAGGGCCCTGCGGCCTC
>CAZTED010000085.1:0-6905 GCA_964612175.1 uncultured Sphingomonadaceae bacterium | reverse complement strand
TCGAGGAATTCGCTCGGACCTTCCTCGGGCTCGATGGCGAGGGCCCTGCGGCCTCGCCCGTAACCGGATCCGGAGCCGGAAAGCATGCGTCCGTCGAGGCCTTCGCTGCCCAGTTCGTCGATCGCCGAGATCGGCGTGCGCAGAACGGCGGATCCGGCAAAACGTGAAACCGGTTCGCTGCGGTGGGCCTTTGCCACCTGGCGGGCAATCGCCAGGCCTGCCAGTGCGCCGCCCGCAGTGAAGGCGAGCGCCATGAGAGCGCGGGCGGTGAAGCCAAGCGGCGGCGTGGCCGGGGGGAAGATCGAGGCGAGCCCGCTGGCGACCGACAGCTGTTCCACCAGGGCCACGGGCACGACCAGGCTGCCGATTCCCAGCAGGGCAGCGAACCACAGTGCCACGATGAAGGGAAAGGCCGGGTGCATGCTGATCGGCGCCCTGGCCGGCCCGCCGCTCATCCCCTTGTCATCTGCCAGACTTGCCACGTGTTGGTCCTGTCCTTCGCCCTGTTTCCGCCGTACGCCACCCCCTCAGGCAGCGGGGCGCAAGCGGCCATCCTGTTCCCGGCCTAACAGGCTTTGGTAAACGGCTTGATAACGCTGAACGTTGGCGGCCCAGTCGTGGTTGCGGGCGACATGGCTGCGGGCAGCATCGCGTATCGCGTCCCATCCGGAGCGCCGGTCGAGCAGGCGGGCGAGCGCGGCGGCGCAGGCGGGCGGATCGTCCGGCGCGAACAGGGTGCCGGTCACGCCGTCCTCCATCAGTTCGCGGTGGCCGCCGACATCGCTGGCCGCCACCAGCTTGCCCTGGGCCATGGCTTCGAGGGGTTTGAGGGGGGTGACGAGGTCGGTCAGGCGGCTAGCCTTGCGAGGATAGGCCATGATGTCGACCAGTGCGTAATAGCGTTCCACCTGGTCATGCGGCACGCGGCCGACGAAGCGGATCGCGCCGGCGGCCGGCGATGCTGCGGCCTGCCGGCCCAGCGCGTCGGCCATAGGCCCGCCACCCACCAGCAGCAGGCGCGCATCGGGATGGCTTTCCAATAGCAGTGGCATGGCGGCGATCAGGTCGTCCAGGCCTTCATAATCATAGAAGCTGCCGATGAAGCCGATCACCGGGCCGCGTCCCAGCGCGAGTTCCGCAGCCAGCGCCTCCTCGCGCGTGGCCGGCTGGCCGAACAGCGCCAGGTCGACGCCATTGGGCATGATCGAAAGCTTGTCCGCCGGCACGCCGCGCGCGACAAGGTCGGCGCCAAGACCCTGGCAGATGGTCACGACCCGGTCCGCCTCGCGCACCACGTGGTTTTCCAGCGCACGGGTCAGGCGATAGCGAAGCGAGCCCTGGGTGCCGGTGCCGTTGCCCACGGCGGCATCCTCCCAGAAGGCGCGGATCTCGTAGACCACGGGAATTCCCAGCCTGCGCCCGGCGCGCACCGCGGCAAGGCCACACAGCGCCGGCGAATGGGCGTGGAGCACGTCCGGCCGCCATTCCCGCGCCAGCGCGCAGATGGCATCGGCAAGGGCTGCCACCTCGCGCCATTCGCGCAGGCCCGCCGGGCCGGCGGCGGCCCCGCGCGTGCGGTGGAATGTCAGCCCTTCGGCCTGCTCCATGTCCGGGCCGGCTGCCGTGTGGCGCAGCCCGGTGATCCCGCGCACCTCCCAGCCCAGCGCCTCCTGGGCCTTCAGGATCGCGCGCGTGCGGAAGGTATAGCCGCTGTGCATCGGCAGCGAGTGGTCGAGGACGTGCAGGATGCGCAGGGTCTGTCCGGTCATGGCCCTGCCTGTTGCCACGACATGTTTAACGCCGCGTCAATGAGTGTCGGTTAGGGCAGCGGCTGCAACGGTCGGCAATTCCGGCGATAACGGCAACAGGGTACAGGCGCGCTTGATCAATATCCTCACCCTTGCCCTGACGCATGGCCTGATGGCCTACGCGGCCTGGAAGCTGGTGCTGCGCGACGACCTCGACGAGGAAGACGCCGCGGCCCGCCCTGCTTCCCGCTGGCTGAAGAAGCGCGGCAGCCCGAGCGTGGACGGCGAGGCATAGGGGCCCATGCTCGACCTTGCCCTTCTTGCCTTCATCGGCCTCATGCTGGCTTTGGGCCTGAAGCGACCGTACCTGTGGGTGCTGGGCTACCTCTATGTCTGCATAGTGGCGCCGCAGAAGATCGGCTGGGGCCTGATCCAGTCGCTCCAGCTCTCGCTCATTACCTTCCTTGCCGCATTTGCCGGCTGGCTGCTGCTCGATTCGAAGCAAGGTGCGCGTTTCACCTTCGGGCAGGTGCTGATCCTCGCCCTGCTGGCATGGTGCGGCATGACCACGCTGGGGGCCGAATTCCAGGATTCGGCCTGGGACAAGTGGAACTGGGTGTGGAAGTCGCTGGTCTTTGCCGCGTTTCTGCCGCTGACCTTGCGCACGAAACTGCGGATCGAGGCAGCGGTGCTGTTCATCGTGCTGGCGGTCGGCACGATCACCATCAACGGCGGGATCAAGACGGTGTTGGGTGGTGGCGGCTATGGCACCTTGCGGATGCTGGTGGACGAGAATTCCGGCATCTACGAAGGCTCGATCATCTCGACGGTTGCCATATCGGTCATTCCGCTGGCCTTGTGGCTGGCGCGGCACACCACGGTATTCCCGCGCGGCTGGATGACCTGGGCCTTTACCGCCGGCCTGGTGTTTGCCTGCCTGCTGATCCCGGTGGGCACCTCGGCCCGCACCGGCCTTGTCTGCATCGCGGTGCTGGGCGTGCTGCTGCTGCGTTCGACAAGGCACCGCTTCGTCTATGCCGGGATGGCGAGCCTGGCGATGATGGTGGCCCTGCCGTTCCTGCCTGCCAGCTATGTCGAGCGGATGGAAACCATCGTCGGCTTCCGTTCCGACCAGTCGGCCTCCACCCGGCTGCAGGTCTGGCAATGGACCATCGAATATGCCCGGGAAAACCCCCTGGGCGGCGGCTTCGACGCCTATCGCGGCAACAGCTTCACCTACAACACGGTGAAGGTGACGGGCGACGGCCCGATGCGCCAGATCGAATACAACGAGGTGACCGAGACCTCGCGTGCCTATCATTCCTCCTACTTCGAGCTGCTGGGCGAACAGGGCTATGTCGGCCTTGGCATATGGCTGTGGCTGCAGGTGATGGGGCTGTGGCACATGGAAAAACTGCGCCGCCGCTTCCGCCGCCGCGATGGCGACAACAGCAGCTGGCAATGGGGCCTTGCCACGGCCCTGCAGCAGGGACACGTGGTCTACCTGGTCGGCGCGGCCTTCGTGGGCATCGCCTACCAGCCATTCCTGTTCATGCTGGTGGGGCTGCAATGCGCGCTGTGGGCCTATGTCCAGCGGGTCGAAGGGCGCGAGGTGCGCATCCGGCCTCCGCGCAGGGCAGATGCCGTGGCCCCGCACCCGTCTGCCGCCTGAGCCGAGCCCACTCGCAGGACCGCTGACCAGCCCCACTCGACACTCGTGCCAAATCGGGCATAACCCTCCTTCATGGATGCCCAACCCGCCATCGGGATCGTCGAGATCCTCGGCATCGCCACCAGCGCCAGCCTGCTGGCGGGATGGCGTCTCTACCTCGTGATCCTGGTTACCGGCATCGCCATGCGCACCGGCATGGTGCCGCTGCCCGAACACCTTGCCAGCCTACAGGTCCTGGCCAATCCGTGGGTCATGGGCCTGGCTGCCGTGGGTGCCTTGTGCGAGTTCCTTGCCGACAAGGTCATGTGGCTCGACAGTGCCTGGGACACGGTCCACACGCTGGTGCGCCCGATCGGCGGGGCGCTGCTGGCGCTGGCCATCGTCGACCCGGGCGACCCGGTGATGCAGGTGATCGCCTTCCTGCTGGGCGGCGGCGGCGCGCTGCTGGCGCATGGCGGCAAGGCCAGCGCCCGGGCCGTGGTCAACACCAGCCCCGAACCGGTCAGCAATGTCGCTGTGTCATCGGTGGAGGACGTGGCGACGCTCGGCCTGCTGTGGCTGGCTTATGAATACCCGGTTGCCGCGGTGCTTGTGGCCGTGATCGTGCTGGCCCTGTGTGTCTGGCTGCTGTGGCTGGCGCGGCGCATGCTCAAGCGGCTGTTCTGGCGCACCGGCGAGGCAACGCACCCGCACCCGCCAGCGTCCTAGCCACCCCGGTCCCGGTGTTCGGGCCCAGCCTGCGGTGCTGTCAACGGCGCTCGATGGTGCGGATCCAGTCTTCCACCACGGGCGCTATGCTGTTGCGCCATTTGGAGCCGTTGAAGATGCCGTAATGGCCCACGTCCATGGCCATGTGGTATTTCTTCATCGCTGCCGGCAGGTGCGGCGCCAGGTCGAGCGCGGCGCGCGTCTGGCCGATGCCCGAGATGTCGTCCTTCTCGCCCTCGATCGCCAGCAGCGCGGTATCGCGGATCGCTTCGGGATCGATCGCCTTGTCGCGGTGGACGAACTTGCCGCGCGGCAGCGAATGCTCCTGGAACACGTGGTGGATCGTCTGCAGGTAGAATTCGGCCGTCATGTCGCAGACCGACAGGTATTCGTCATAGAACTGCCGGGTTGCCTCGGCGCTGTCGTTCTCGCCGATCGTCAGGTGCTTGAACATCTGGTAGTGGCTCTGCATGTGGCTTTCGAGGTTCATCGAGATGAATCCCGCCAGTTGCAGGAACCCGGGGTACACCTTCCGCCCGGCGCCCGGATAGCTGTAGGGCACGGTGGCGATAACGTTGTTGGCGAACCAGCTGAGCGGCCGACCGACCGCGATATCGTTGACGCTGGTGGGGCTGGCGCGGGTGTCGATCGGGCCGCCCATCATGGTCAGGCTGGCCGGGCGGAACGGATCCTTCGCAGCGCCCATTACCGCCGTGGCGGCAAAGGCCGGCACCGAGGGCTGGCACACCGCCAGCACGTGGGTTCCCCGCTTCTGGCCCCGCTCCTGTCCCTCACCGATGAACCGGAGGAATTCGATCAGGTAGTCGATATAGTCGTCAAGGTCGAACAGGCCCACATCCAGCGGCACCATGCGGGCATCGGCCCAGTCGGTGATCCACACCTCCTGATTCTCGATCATGCGCGCCACCGTGCCGCGCAGCAGGGTGGCGTAGTGGCCGCTCATCGGGGCGACGATCAGCAGCCGGGGCGCATCCGCGGGCAGCCCCTCGCGGCGGAAGTGGCGGAGCGCGCCGAACGGCTTTTCCAGCACCACGCTCTCATGAACCGGCCACAATTCGTCGTCCACCTCGACCGCGTCGATCCCGAAGGCCGGCTTGCCGCGTTCCTCGTAGACATGGGCGAAGACCTTGAGCGCGCTGGCCATTGCCGGGCCAAGGCCGAAGTAGCCGAACGGGAGCGAGGGATTGGAGAGGATCTGCGCACCCATGCTCGCCCAGGTGCTGGCAGCGTTCATCACCTGCCGGTGCATTTCATAGGCGGAATAGAGCATGCGTTGTCCCCCGGGGGTGTGCGACCTTGGACCCCCGTCTAGGGCATGGTGCATTGCAGCAAAAGGGGGAATGTGCCCGCTGCCTGTCCGTTGCCCAAGAATTTGTCTGCCGCCGCCCTTCATTCCGCCGCGCTTATCGGCTAGGCGCTTCGCCCGACATGGCCAGCAGCGAACCCTCCGACACCATCGATCAGATCCCGGCACCACGGTCGCTCGGGCCGCTGCGGATGATCTTTGCCGCGGCCCTCCACTATCCGGGCATGATCGCGCTGGCCGGCGTGGCGCTGTTCATCACCGCGGCGGCAACGCTGGCGATCCCGGCCTATTTCCGCGAGGTGATCGACGGCGGTTTCGCGCAAGGCACCAACCCGGAAGAAATCAACCGCTGGTTCCGCAACCTGTTCATGATCGCCGCCGTGCTGGCCATGGGCACGGCCTGCCGGTTCTATTTCGTCTCGATCCTGGGCGAGCGGGTGGTGGCCGACATCCGCGCCCGCGTGCAGGAAAACCTGCTGCGCCTGTCGCCCGGCTTCTTCGAGGAAAACAGCCCCAAGGAAATCTCCAGCCGGATGACGGCGGATACCGCGCAGATCGAGGTGGTGGTGGGAACCACCGTGTCGGTGGCGCTGCGCAACCTGATCATGGCGCTTGGCGGCTCTGCCTACATGATCGTGCTGGCCCCCGGCCTTGCCCTGCTGATGGCGGTGGCGATCCCGGTGGTGATCGTCCCGATTTTCGTGATCGGCCGCCGCCTCAGGGCGATCAGCCGCGAAAGCCAGGATCGGGTGGCCGATGTCGGCAGCCAGACCGCCGAAGTGCTGGGCGCGATGAAGATCGTCCAGGGCTTCAACCAGGAAGGCCGCGAACTGGCACGCTTCACCCAGAAGGTGGAGGCGACCTTCGCCACGGCCCGGCGGCGCATCATGCTGCGTGCGGTGATGACAGCGGTGGTCATCGGCCTGATCTTCGGCGCGATCACTGCGGTCATGTGGCGCGGCGCGCTGCTGGTTGCTGCCGGCACGCTGTCGGGCGGCGATATTGCCGCCTTCGTGCTGACCGGGATGCTGGTGGCCGGCGCCTTCGGTGCACTGGCCGAAGTCTATGGCGACCTGCTGCGCGGGGCAGGCGCGGCAAGCCGCCTGAACGAACTGCTCAACGAAAAGCCCGCCATCGCACCGCCGGCGCGGCCCGTGGCCCTGCCCGAGCCGCCGCGCGGCAGCCTGTCTTTCCAGAATGTCAGCTTCAGCTATCCCACACGGCCCACCGACCGCGCGATCGAGGGTTTCACGCTGACGGTGGAGCCCGGCGAGACGGTGGCGATCGTCGGTCCATCGGGTGCGGGCAAGAGCACGATCTTCCAGCTGGCCGAGCGGTTCTATGATCCAGCCAGCGGCACGGTGAAGATGGACGGGGTGCCGCTCACCCAGGCCGATCCCGCCGCGATCCGCCGACGCATGGCGCTGGTGCCGCAGGAAGGCATCCTGTT
>CAZTED010000084.1:4422-12308 GCA_964612175.1 uncultured Sphingomonadaceae bacterium | reverse complement strand
AGATCACCCGCGGCCGGATCGATTTCGACGAGGGTGGGCCGATCAACCCCCGCCTTGATATCCTGGCCGAGTCGGGCGTCGACGGGCTGGATGTCGATGTGACGGTGCGCGGCAATGCCGTGCGGCCGGAGATCACTTTTGCCTCCGTCCCCGCGCTGCCCGAGGAGGAGCTGATGGCGCGGCTGCTGTTCGGCGGATCGATCACTACCCTTTCGGCCACCGATGCGCTGCAACTGGGCGCGGCGCTGGCGAGCCTGCGTGGCGGCTCGGGCCTCGATCCGATCAACCGCCTGCGCAGCGCCATCGGCCTTGACCGGCTGCGCATCGTGCCCGCCGATTCCGCGCTAGACCGGGGGACATCGGTGGCGCTGGGCAAGAACATCACCCGGCGGTTCTATGTCGAGCTGATCACCGACGGGCAGGGCTATAACGCCACCGAGCTGGAATACCGGGTGACCGGATGGCTGTCGCTGCTGGCCTCGATCAACACGCTCGGGCGCGGCGGCGTGGCTGCGGAATACAGCCGCGACTACTAGCCGTTACGAGCGGTAGAGCGCCGCCTCGGCCTCGCGCCGGCGGACGAGTCCACGCAGCACCTTGCCTCCGGCATGGACCCAGCGGGCAAACTGCGCGGCCGCGCCGGCATGGTCGCCGGCGATGTGCAGGCGGGTCAGCGTGGCACGGCCGATCGCGCCGGTGTTGTAGTGGAAGCTGACCAGGGCATCGAACTGGCCGCGCGTTGTCGGGGCATTGCCGATCGCCTGCGCCACCTGTGCCGCGTGGCGGGCCAGGTCCGTTTCCAGCCGCCGGTCGCACTGCGCCTTTGTCCAGACCGTTCCTGGTCCGATGTCTGGGCCAGTGGCCCCCCAGCCGATGGTCCAGGGCGCGCCGCCGGTGCCGGGGTCGGGATAGGCCTCGAACCGCCCGTCAGGCCGCAGCCGGGCGCATCCTTCGAACTGCTTGATGAGGGCGATGCCGGCGCGGGATATGCGGCGGCTGGGGTGGGGGAGCGACTTCTGCATGGCTGGGCGGACACCTTCCTTGGGGGTTCGCCAGCGGGGTTAGGCATTCCCGCGACCTGTAGGAAAGGTCTGACAAGCGCTGTTGTCAGGTGGACGAGAGGCGACCGGAGAACCGCATCAGGCATCATCGGGAAGCACGCGGATGGAGCCAGGGCGAACAGGCTCGGCTCTTCAGCGTGACCCTGGCACCGTTCATGGCTGCATCCATGGCCGCCAGCGTCGTTGCCACGGCCCGGCGCGGCATGATCGAGGGCAGGCTCTAGCCCGCATCGTCCGTGCAAAGAAAAAGGGCGCCCGGATCGCTCCGGACGCCCCCTTGCATTCGATCTTACGAAAGCCCTTACGAGCTGTAGTACATGTCGAACTCGACCGGGCTGGGGGTCTGTTCCCAACGGTACACGTCGGCCCACTTCAGTTCGATGTAGGCTTCGATCTGGTCCTTGGTGAAGACGTCGCCCTTCAGCAGGAAGTCGTGGTCGGCTTCCAGCGAGTTGAGGGCTTCGCGCAAGGATCCGCACACGGTCGGCACGTTGGCCAGTTCTTCCGGCGGCAGGTCGTACAGGTTCTTGTCCATCGCCTCGCCCGGGTGGATATTGTTCTCGATCCCGTCGATGCCGGCCATCAGCAGCGCAGCGAAGCTGAGGTAGGGGTTGCACAGCGGATCGGGGAAGCGGAATTCCACGCGCTTGGCCTTCTCGCCCGAACCATAGGGGATGCGGCACGAGGCCGAACGGTTGCGCGCCGAATAGGCGAGCAGCACGGGGGCCTCGAAGCCCGGCACCAGGCGCTTGTAGCTGTTGGTGGTGGGGTTCGAGAAGGCGTTGATCGCCTTGGCGTGCTTGATGACGCCGCCGATGTAGTACAGGCAGGTGTCCGACAGGCCGGCATAGCCGTTGCCGGCGAAAGTCGGCTTGCCGTCCTTCCAGATCGACATGTGGGTGTGCATGCCGCTGCCGTTGTCCATGCGGATCGGCTTGGGCATGAAGGTCGCGGTCTTGCCATAGGCATTGGCGACCTGCTGCACGACGTACTTGTAGATCTGCACGTGGTCGGCGGTCTTCACCAGGGTGGAGAAGGTGATGCCGAGCTCATGCTGGGCCGAGGCCACTTCGTGGTGGTGCTTGTCCATCGGCAGGCCCATTTCGAGCATGGTCGAGACCATCTCGGCGCGGATGTCGACGCAGTGGTCAACCGGCGCGACGGGGAAGTAGCCGCCCTTGGCGCGCGGGCGGTGGCCCAGGTTGCCGCCTTCGTATTCCTTGCCGGTATTGGTCGGCAGCTCGATGTCGTCGATCGCGAAGCCCGAGCCGGCATAGCCGTCCTCGAAGCGCACGTCGTCGAACATGAAGAATTCCGGCTCCGGCCCGACGAACACGGTGTCACCGATGCCGGTGGTCTTGAGGTAGGCTTCGGCGCGCTTCGCGGTGGAGCGCGGGTCGCGGCTGTAGAGTTCGCCGGTCGAGGGTTCGACGATGTCGCAGTTGATCGAGATCATCGGGGTGGCGCTGAACGGATCGATCCACACGGCATCGAGGTCCGGCTTGAGGATCATGTCGCTCTCGTTGATCACCTTCCAGCCTTCGATCGACGAACCGTCGAACATCAGGCCTTCTTCGAGGTTGTCCTCGTCAATCGCCGAGGCGCAGATGGTCAGGTGCTGCCACTTGCCCTTGGGGTCGGTGAAGCGCAGGTCGACCCATTCGATTTCCTCGTCCTTGATACGCTTCACGATTTTCGCTGCAGTCGACATGTATTTTCCCTTCTTCGGATCACATGATCATGTGTTTCGGTTGGTATTGCCGAGCGCGGGCGACCCGGCTCGAAAAACTGGAGAAAAGCGGCCCGGGATCAGATGGCGGCATCGTCCTGTTCGCCGGTGCGGATGCGCAGCGCGGTCTGGATGTCGGAGACGAAGATCTTGCCATCGCCGATGCGCCCGGTGCGGGCAGCCCCGGCAATCGCTTCCACCACGGCTGCGGCCTGGCCGTCGGCCACGACCACTTCGAGCTTCACCTTGGGCAGGAAGTCGACGACATATTCGGCCCCGCGATAGAGCTCGGTATGCCCCTTCTGGCGGCCGAAGCCCTTTGCCTCGGTCACGGTGATGCCGGATACGCCCACTTCGTGCAGCGCTTCCTTCACCTCGTCCAGCTTGAACGGCTTGATGATGGCTTCGATCTTTTTCACGTTGTACCCGTCACTTGCCCCGGTGATTAAGGCGATCTTCCCACCGATCCACGTGGGAGGGAGCGCTCAGTGTTCCTTGGTCTGCAAACCGGTATTTCAAGAATCATGCCAAGGTTCGGGCATCCGGCCTAGACAATCGTGGGGCAAACCGGAAGGCGTATTCGCAAGATTGGAATCAAAAAGAACCACAAAATTGTTCGATTATTGCCCAAAAATGCGGCAACCGCCTGCCTAATTATTGGGCAGACCTCGAGGTCAGAGGCGCAGGCCCGCGGTTTCCTCGTGGCCTGCCATCAGGTTGAGGCTCTGCACGGCGGCGCCGCTGGCTCCCTTGCCGAGGTTGTCCAGCACGGCCAGCAGCCGCGCCTGCGAACCGTCGGCATTACCCAGCACGTGCAGCACCATGGCATCACTCGGGCCGGAAGAGGCGCGCAGCAGCAGTTCGTCGGGGACTTCGGCGGCAACCTGCACCACCCGGCTGCCGGCATAGAAGGCCGCCAGCGCTTCGCGCAGGGCGGCGGGGGGTGCGGCATTCTGCATGACGGCCAGCTGCAGCGGAATTTCCACCACCATGCCGCGGTGAGCAGGGATCACGGCGGGCGTGAACAGCGGCGGTACCGCCAGGCCGCACTGGGCCTGCATCTCGGGCACGTGCTTGTGACCGAGCGCAAGGGCATAGCCGCGCCAGGCGATGTCGGTATCGTCCTCGAACCGCTCTATCAGCGCCTTGCCGCCGCCCGAATAGCCGGACACGGCGTTGCAGGTGTAGGGCCAGTCTGCCGGCAGGAGGCCGGCCCGGACCAGCGGGGCCAGGAGCGCGATAAAGCCGGTCGAATAACAGCCCGGGTTGCTGACGCGTGCGGCATTGGCCACCGCATCGCGCCCCGACACTTCGGGAAAGCCATAGACCCAGCCTGGCGCCACGCGATGCGCGGTGGAGGCATCGATGATGCGCACCTTGCTCCCCTGCGCCAGCTCCACCGCCTCGCGCGCGGCATCGTCGTGCAGGCACAGGATCGCGAAGTCGGCGGCGTGCAGCGCGTCGCGGCGGGCCTGAGGAGACTTGCGGCTGGCATCGTCGAGGATCAGGAGGTCGAAATCGCTGCGACCGGCCAGCCGGTCGGCAATCTCGAGACCGGTGGTGCCCGCTGCCCCGTCGATGAAGACCGTGGGCGCCATCAGGAGACGGGCTCCAGCCGGTCGATGTGGACATAGCCCACCGGGCCTTCCAGCGACAGGCAGCCCCAGGCCCACTGGCCGGTGATGTCGAGCAGTTCGAAGCTGTCGCCCTCGGCCAGCTGGCAGATCTGGGCGGCCGCAGCATTGGGCGCGCCGAGCAGCACCGCGCCGCCGGGCATTACGCTACGCGGTTGCGGCACGGCATAGTGTGGCACGAAGTAGCGCCCTGCCAGGCCCACGTGCGCCAGGTCCCCGCGGATCGGCACGCGCGTCTCGTCCGGACGCTCGACCGGCCCGCTGAGCACGAAGGGGCCCTGCGGATGGGTGGATGGCTGGCTGCTGCTCACGTCTGTCCCGTCACCTGCGAATTCTTGCCGGTGCGCTTAGACGCGGCCGCGCGCCGGAGCAAGGTTGTGGCCCGTCATCCTTGTGCAACCCGTCAACCATAACGCGCCTTGATCAGGTGGAAGCTGGCTCTCAGGCCCAGCGCCGCGCCGCCCTTGGGCCTGCCGGGCCTGGCGGCAGGGCGCCAGGCGAAGGTATCGAAATGCGCCCAGTCGATCGGCTTGCCATCAGGGCCATCGCCCACGAAGCGGTCGAGAAAGCTGGCTGCCACGCTGGCCCCGGCAAAGCCGTTGGTGTGGGTGTTGTTGAGATCGGCGATGTCGCTCTTCAGGTATTCGGCATAGGGCGCGTGGAGCGGCAGCCGCCAGCAAGGATCGTCCTGCGCCTTGCCCGCCGCGACCAGCGCTTCTGCGGTCTCGTCGCGCCGGGTGAACAGGGCGGGCAGGTCCGGCCCCACGGCTACCCGCGCCGCGCCGGTCAGGGTGGCAAAGTCGATCACCAGTTCGGGATTGCCCTCGCTGGCATAGGCCAGGGCATCGCCCAAGATCAGCCGCCCCTCGGCATCGGTGTTGCCGATCTCCACCGTCAGGCCCTTCCGGCTCCTCAGAACGTCGCCGGGGCGGAAGGCATTGCCGGAAATGGCGTTCTCCACCGCCGGCACCAGGCATTGCAGGCGCACCTTCATGCCGCTGGCCATCACCAGGGCGGCCAGCGCCAGGGCATGGGCCGCGCCGCCCATGTCCTTCTTCATCAGCAGCATGCCGGAGGCCGGCTTGATGTCGAGCCCGCCGCTGTCGAAGGCCACGCCCTTGCCCACGATGGCGATGCGCGGATGGGCATCGTCGCCCCAGTTGATTTCGATGAGGCGCGGCGCGTGCTCGCGCGCGGCGGCACGGCCCACGGCATGGACCATGGGAAAGCCGGTCTGCAGCGCATCGCCGCGCACCACGGCAAAGCTGGCCCCGTGCGCTTCGGCGATACGGCGGGCCTCGGCCTCGATCGCTTCGGGCCCCATGTCCTCGGCCGGGGTGTTGACCATGTCGGCGACCAGCGCGCAGGCCTGTACCTCGGCCGTCACGGCGGGAATACGGCCAACCTCGCCGGTCAGCAGCACGCGGGGCCCCGGCGCATCGGGATCGGCGCGATAGCGGTCGAACACGTATTGCGCGCTCTGCCAGCCGAACATGGCGGGCCCGGGCTCAACCCCTGCCAGGCGATAGGTACCACCCGGGAGTGCTTCTGCGAGTTTTGCCAGGCACCAGCTCGAAAGGTCCGCCGGGTTGGCCACGCCGCCGACCGCGAACCAGCCTTCGCCCTGTGGCACGATGCCCACCTGGTAGCTGCTTCCGGTGAATCGCTGTGCCGCAAGGGCAGCGCGCTGCGGGCCGCTAAGCCCCTTGGCGAATTCCTCGTAGCCATCCTTGTTGACGAGGTGGATGGTAATGGCATCCTGCCCACGATCCGGCTGGATCAGATCATCTTTTACGCTCATAAGCGACCTTCTGCCCGCGCCGGGCCGATTTGGAAAGGCAATCGCGTTTCATGTACAGGGTTTGTCTGGGGATGGCTGCGATCGTGCTGCTGGCCTCCTGCCGGAACGATGCGCCGGCACCCGATCCCACGCCCACTCCTGCCGCGACCGCCAGCCCGACCGCCACGGCCAGCCCCGCTGCCAGCGGTGCCCGCACGGTGGAGGAGGAAACCGACGATTTCCTGTTCGAATACGCCTATCCGGCGGAGGCGGGGAACATCGCCGAACTGGCCGCCCTGCTTGATGCCCGGCTGACCCGCGTGCGTGCCGGCCTGGTGCGCGAGGCGTCCGAAGGGCGCGAGGCCGCGCGCGACAACGGCTTCCCTTTCAACAAGTATTCCACCGGGGTCACCTGGTCGGTGGTGGCCGATACCCCGCGTTTCCTCAGCCTGTCGGCAGCGATCACATCCTATACCGGCGGGGCGCACGGCAATGCCGGGTTCGATGCGCTAATATGGGACAAGGAAGGCGCCCGGGCGCTGGAGGCTGCGGATTTCTTCACCTCGCTCGGCGCGCTGGACGGAGCGATCGACACCCGCCTGTGCGACCTGCTGCAACGCGAGCGTGCCCTGCGGCGCGGCGGAGAGGAGCTGGGCGGCCCGTTCGACGAATGCGTGCCGCTGGCCGATACCACGGTGCTGCTCGGATCGACGAATGGCCGCGCCTTCAACCGCATCGGCGTGCTGATGGGCCCCTATGTGGCCGGTCCCTATGCCGAGGGTTCTTACGAGTTCACCGTGCCGGTGGACGCAGCCGTGATGGACGTGGTGAAGCCCGAATACCGCAGCGCCTTTGCGGTGCGATAGCTCGCTCCCTCTCGCATTTCCGCCGTCAAGGCGCTACATCGCCACCATGGTCGAATATCAGCACGTCACCGCCGACATGTCCGTCTATCGCGACGGCACCATCAAGTTGCACGGCCCGGAAGGCTTCGAAGGCATGCGCCGGGCCGGGCGGCTGGCGGCCGACATCCTCGATGCGCTGGTGGACAAGGTGCTCCCCGGCGTCACCACCGGCGAGATTGACGATTTCGTGCGCCAGATGATGCTGGATGGCGGCGCGGTCCCGGCAACGCTGGGCTATCGCGGGTTCACCCATTCGTGCTGCACCTCGATCAACCACGTGGTGTGCCACGGCATTCCCGGATCCAAGGTGCTGAAGGATGGTGACATCGTGAACATCGATGTCACCCCGCTGCTGGATGGCTGGCACGGCGATACCAGCCGCATGTACCTGGTGGGCGACGTGCCGCTGAAGGCGCGGCGGCTGGTCGACGTGACCTACGAATGCCTGATGATCGGGATCGAGAAGGCCCGGCCCGGCGCGCGGCTGGGCGATATCGGCGCGGCGATCCAGGCCCATGCCGAAAGTCACCGCTATGGCGTGGTGCGAGAATTCTGCGGGCACGGGCTTGGCCGCCTGTTCCACGATGCGCCCGAAGTGGTCCACGCCGCCCGCGCCGGCACCGGCCCGGAACTGCGCCCCGGCATGTTCATGACGATCGAGCCGATGATTAACCTCGGCAAGGCGCCGGTAAAGATGTTGAGCGACGGGTGGACCGCGGTGACCCGCGACAAGAGCCTGTCGGCCCAGTTCGAACATTCGATCGGCATTACCGAGGA
>CAZTED010000084.1:0-4322 GCA_964612175.1 uncultured Sphingomonadaceae bacterium | reverse complement strand
GCCCTTGCCGTGTCGGCACCGTCGATGCCTGCCGCCGCCCAGGAGGAAACCCCGGTGCAGGCGCTCGCAGACCGCTGGACCGCCGCCTACAATTCCGCCGACGTGTCGGCCCTTGCCGACCTATATGCCGACGATGCGGAACTCTACATCCACCGCGAGGGCCGCTTTCTGGGCCGGGCGGCGATCAGCGATTACTGGGCAGCGGACATGAACCGCGCCAGCCCGATCACCGTGCTCAATGTCACGGATTCCGTGGTCGATACCGAGATGCTGCTGGTCCACGGCAATTACCAGGTGATCGACCGCAACACCGGCGTGCCGCTGGGCGGGGGCCGCTTCGCGCACATCTGGGTGCTGGACGAGGACGGCTGGCAGCTCGATCGCGACGTGTGGGTGGATCGCAGCCAGTGACCGTGGTGCAAAGGCTCCTGCTGGCAGGAACGCTGGGGGTGGCGCTCGCCGCGTGCCAGGCCCCGCCGCCGGCCACGGTTGTCGCCGCGCCGCCGGTCGACCATACCGTGCTCGCCTTCGCGCAGGCTGCCTGTGGCGGGTGCCATGCGGTGGAACATGACCGGTCCTCGCCCGAACCGCTCGCGCCGGAATGGCCGCGCATCGTCAACACGCCCGGGCTGACGGCAGAAACGCTGCGGACATGGCTGGTCGATGCCCACAATTACCCCGAGGAAATGGACTTCGACCTCGATCGGCCGCAGGTCGATGACCTGGTCGCCTACATGATGACCCTGCAGCGCGAAGGCTACGAACCGCCGATCCTGTGATCGGGCGGGCGCCCTTTGCGCCTAGCCCTCGCGCGCGGCCCTGATCGCGGCGCCGCCGGCAAAGGGGGCGATGGCGACCAGGAGCAGGCTGATCGCGGCGGTAAGCGCCAGGCCGCCTTCGCCCCCGGTCGACAGCGAGCCTGCGCCGAATACCAGCAGCGGCACGGCCAGCGGGATTACCAGCAGGCCGGCCAGCGCCGCCCCGCCACCGCGCAGGGATACGGTTACCGCAGCGATGATCACCCCGATGGCGGCAAGGCCCGGCGTTCCTGCCAGCAGGCCCAGTTCCACGGCCCTCAGTGTCTCCCCGTCGATCCCCACCAGTGCCGAGGCGGGCAGGGTGGCGAGCATGATGAAAGGCCCGAAGCTGAGCCAGTGGGCCAGCATCCGCACCGCCACGATCACTTCCTCCGACAGGCCGCGCAGCGCCCACTGGTCGAAGAAGCCCTGCTCCAGGTCCGGCGCGAACAGGCGGTCGAGCGGCAGGATCGCGGCGAGCAGCGCCGCCACCCAGATCACCCCGCCCCCGGTGCGCGCCAGCAGCGTGGGATTTGGGCCAACCGCAAAGGGATAAAGCATTGCCACGGCGAGGAAAAACAGCAGCGGCAGCAGCGATCCGCCGCCGCGCATTCCCGGCAGCAACCGTGCAAGGTCACGCCACAGGAGGGTGCCTAGCAGCCTCACCGGGCGTAGTCCGACAGGTCCAGCCGGGCCATGCCGGGCAGGGCGAAGGGCTGGTGGCTGGCGACAAGAGCCAGGCCGCCGGCGGCGCAATGCTCCGCCACCAGCGCCTCGGTCAGGGCGACGGCCTGGGTGTCGAGGCCGTTCAGCGGCTCGTCCAGCAGCCACACCGGCGCGCCCTGTCCGATCAGGCGGGCAAGGGCCGCGCGCTTCCTCTGGCCGGTGGAAAGGTAGCGCACCGGCACGTCCAGCAGGTCTGCCAGCCCAAGGCGGTCTAAAGGAGCAGAAGCGGGGTCAAGCGCGCCCCAGAAGGCGAGAGCGGTGCCGAGCGGCTGGTGTTCGTCCAATGCCGGGCGTTCATCGATGAGGCCGATCATGCCGCGCCGCTCCACCGTTCCGGCGAAGGGCCGCAGCAGCCCGGCGAGCACGCGGATCAGGCTCGACTTGCCCATGCCGTTGGGTCCGGCCACCTGCAACGCCTGCCCGCCATGCAGGTCCAGCGACAGGCCGGCGAACAGCACGCGGTCGCCGCGGCGGCAGGCAAGGTTGCTGGCGGTGAGGCGGCACTCTTCCATCGCCGGCAGCGTTAGGGCAAGGTGGCGGCCTCGACAAGCAAGCGAAAGGCATTGCCCCCGTGGACCAGATCTCCCCCGCCGAACGCGACGCCGCGCTGGACCTTCTTGCCGGCTGGACCCTGCGCACCGATGGCAGGGCGATCAGCCGCACCTTTGCCTTTGCCAGTTTCGTGGAGGCCTTCGGCTTCATGGCGCAGGTGGCGCTGGTGGCCGAGCGGCAGGGCCACCACCCGGACTGGGCCAACGTCTACAGCCGGGTGGACATTACCCTGACCACCCACGAAGCGGGCGGGCTGACCATGCGCGATATCACGCTGGCGCAGGCGATCGACAGGATCGCGGGGTAATCCTCACAAGCCCGCGATGAATTCCCGCCCCGCCGGGATTTGCGCGGTCGAGGCGGCAAGCTCCTCGCGCAGTTCCTCCACCCGGCCGCCCAGGTTGGTGGCCAGGAACCCCTCGACAACCGCGTTGAAGGCGATCGAGTTCTCGGGCCGGGCAAAGCCGTGGCCCTCGTCCGGGAACAGCACATAGGTCACCGGGATGCCGTGACCCTGCATGGCGGCCACGATCTGGTCGCTCTCGCTCTGCTTGACGCGCGGATCGTTGGCGCCCTGGCCGATCAGCAGCGGGCGCACGATCCTGTCGGCCTTGTGGATGGGCGAACAGTCCTTCAGCAGTTGCAGCCCTTCGGGCGTGTTGGGGTTGCCCATGCGATCATGGAACTGCTTGACCATCGGCGCCCAGTAGGGCGGGATCGTTTCCAGCAGCGTTTCGAGGTTCGACGGGCCGACGATGTCCACCCCGCAGGCAAACAGCTCGGGCGTGAAGGTCAGGCCCACCAGCGTGGCATAGCCGCCATAGGAACCGCCCATGATCGCCACCTTGTCGGCCTGTGCGATCCCCTTGGCCACGGCCCATTCCACCGCGTCCACCAGGTCATCGTGCATGGTCCTGGACCATTGCAGGTTGCCGGCATTGATGAAGTGCTTGCCGAAGCCGGTGGAGCCGCGGAAGTTGACCGACAGCACGCCATAGCCGCGGTTCGCTAGCCACTGGTGCGTGCGGTTGAAGCCATAGGCATCGCGCGCCCAGGGCCCGCCGTGGACCAGCAGCACCATGGGCACCGGCCCGCTTTCGCCACCCGCCGGCAGGGTGAGGTAGGAGGGCAGGGTCAACCCGTCGCGCGCCGGGATTTCCACGCACTGCATCGGCTGCAAGGGGGTGCCCTCCAGCGCCGGCTTGGTGACATAGAACAGCCGCAGGTCATCCTTCTCGCGGTCATAGAGATAGCAGCGCACCGGTGCGGTCAGCGGGTCGTTCCACACCAGCCATTTCAGGTCATCGTCGGTGCGCGACAATACGCCGAAATCGCCATCGAGCTGGGCCCGCAACCAGTCGAGCGAGCTCTTGATCCCTTCGTCCACGCAATGCCATTCGGTGCGCAGGTACGTGACCGACCAGGCCTGGATCACGCCGCTTGTGGTATGGCGCAGGGTGCCGCCGATATCGGCGCGCGGGTCTTCGGCCAGCAGGGTCCGCTCGCCGGTGGCGGTATCCTCGGCATAGAGCGCGGCGGTATCGCGGCCGCGGCTGTCCAGCCAGTAGAGCGTGGCGCCGTCGGTGGTGTAGCCGGCCATGTGGGTGGTCAGCGAATCGTCCATCGGCACCACTTCGCCAGGGGCCTCGGCGATCACGCCATCCACGATCTCGTGCATGTCGGTGCCGCCCTCGGCATTCTGCCGCACGGCCCAGCGCAGGGTCAGGCTGTCATCGGCCTCGAACCCGGCCCAGGCATTGTTCTCCAGCACCAGCTCCAGCGCGCCCGTGGTGAGGTTCAGCGACCACACATCGTGCCACTGCGGATCGCGGTTGTTGAGGCCCACCAGGATGCGGTCGCGGATCGTCTCCGATGCGCCGACGATCTGCACGCGGGTGTTCTCGAACGGGGTCAGGCAGGTCTCCGCGCCGCTGGCGACATCGACCTTGTAGAGCAGGTAGTTCTCGTCCCCCTCCTTGTCCTGGACATAGAGCAGGGCGGTGGAATCGGGCGACCAGAAGTACTGCGGGATCGGCCGGTCCTTGGCGCTGGTCATGCGCTGCTCGGCGGCGGGATCGGCATAGGGCGCCATGAACACGTTCATCACCCCTTCCCACGGGGCCATCCAGCTCAGCCACCGGCCATCCGGGCTGATCTTGCCGCCGGAACGTTCCGGATTTCCGAACAGCAGGTCACGCGGGATCAGGGGAACATCGGCAATGCGGCTGGCGGCGGTGGTGCCATTGG
>CAZTED010000083.1:9150-12324 GCA_964612175.1 uncultured Sphingomonadaceae bacterium | reverse complement strand
TCGGCCAGCCGGTCGATCCGGTCGGCCTTGCCGGTGATGGTCAGGCCGCGCCATTCAATCTCGCCGTCCTTCTCCCAGACCACGGGGACGCGGGCAGGATCGGCGGCAACCGTTGCCTCCACCCATTCCAGCGCCTTCAGCAACCGCGGCCGCCAAAGCGCACGCATCAACGGGTGGGCGCGCATTTCGGCAAGGTGCAGGTCGGCAAGTTCGGCAAGGGTGCCCTTGCCATCGTGCCAGTCCTCCAGGATGGCGTGAGCAAGCGTCCCCTGCCAGGCGGGCGAAGGCGCGGCGTCGAGCAGGTCCTCCTCGCGCAGGCCCAGTACCTTCTGGGCATAGAACTGGTAGGGATCGCTGCGCAGCCGGTCGAGCGTGGTCACGCTGAACTTGCCGCGCCTGCGCTGGCGGGCGTCGGGCCTTGGCGAGGGACGTGGATAGGCCGGAACTGCCGGTGCCCGGTCGATATGGCGCGCCAGCATGACAGTGGCTGTCTCGGCCAGGTCCCTGGGCAGGTTCTGCCCAAGCAGTGCGCAGACCCTTAGCCAGAAGCGCGAGGCGATCACCGGCCCTGCCGCATCGCGCCGAGCCCGGCTCAACACCACCTGCGGCGCCCCCAGCGCGCCAGCCAGGTCGTGCGCGGAAAGGCCGATGCGGAACTCTGCCCCCGGCACGCCGAGCGCACGCAGGATCGCCGGGGCAAGCAGCGGGTCGCTGGCCGGGACGCCGGGCCAGGCACCTTCGTTGAGGCCGGCGCAGATCACCAGGTCCGCCCGCGTCATCCGGCTTTCGAGCAGGCCATAGATGGCAACGCGGGGATGGCCGCCATAAGGGGGACGCACCGATTCCCGGTCCATCGCCTCACGCAGCACCTTGGGCAGCTGGGTGACCGCAACCCCGGTCCCGGCATCCTGCGCGTTCAGCCGCAGCGCCTCGACAAAGCGCGACAGGGTGCGGCCGTCCTCCTGCGCCCACAGCCCTTCGCCGCACAACGCCTCCCCGGCCGTGGACAGCACAGCGAGCGCATCGGCCAGCAGCGGCCGTTCGGGCAGGTCCAGCAGCGGGCCAAGGATCGCCTCGGCCTCCGCCCACCAGGCATCGATCCCCTTGGCCTCTGCCAGCAACCGCAACGGTTCGAGGCCAGGAGCGGGGCGCGGGCCGCGCAGGGCCAGTTCCAGCCGCCGCACCGCCTTGAGCCACGCCTCGCGCCCGTCGCCCCGCCGCACCAGCGGATGGCCCAGCAATGCCAGCAGCGGCACCGGCGCGGCCTTGTCGGCCAGGACTTCTGCCAGCAGCAGCAGCAAACGCCCCGCAGCCGTCTGGGCGAGCGGGCGACCGGCGGAATCGTCTGCCTCGATATGCCAGCGCTTGAGGTGCTGGATCACCCGTCCGGCCAGCCCGCGATCGGGCGTGACCACGGCGATCCGCCGCTCCGGCTGCTCCAGCGCCTCGCGCACCAGCAGGGCGATGGCCTGCGCCTCTTCCTCGGGATGGGCGCTCTCGATCAGCCGCACGCCGGCAAGGCGGCGCTTTTCCGCCGGCAGGCTGGCCCAGACCTTGCTCGCCTGCGGCGGCAGGAACAGGCTGGAGATCGCGTGGCTGCGCTCGGGAGGGCCCTTGCCAAGGCCCGCGCGGTGCCACGCAAGCACCTCGCCCCGCGCCACGCCCATGCGGTTGAGCAGCAGCTTGAGGTGATACTGCGGGTGGGTCAGCGCATCATCGCGGCCAAACGGGCCTTCCTCTGCCGGTGCGCCGGCATGGCCCAGTTCATCCCACACAGCATCATCGAGCGACAGGTCAAGGTCGGGCAGCACGACAGCGCCGTTCGGCAGGTCGGCAATGGTACGCAGCAGCTCGGCCAGCGCGGGTGCGGCGCTGGTGACGCCGGCAGCCACGATCGGCGTGGGCGGCGGATTGTCGCGCAGACGGCGCGCTGCCTCGCGGAACAAGAGGTTGCGCCGGGTGGCGGCGTCGACAAGCTTGCGCTCCTTCAGGATCGCCAGCCAGCGGTCCTGCACCGCCACAAAGGCCTTGAGGCTTTCCTGCCAGTGCCCGGCAAGGTCGCCCAGCAGGTCGAGCACCCGATCGCCCACCAGGTCATCGGGCGCGACATCCTCCACCAGCAGACGATCCATCGTCCGGCCAAGCTGGAAAGCGAGCCGCAGCAGCGCGGCATCGCCCGGAGCCTCCTCGCCCATATGATCGCGCAGCAACCCGGCCAGGGTCAGCCAGCGCCAGGTGGGATCGGCAGCGGCCGGCACATCAATCGCGGCGCCCAGGCTGTCGATCAGCGGACCCAGCGTCTCGTCGAGGTCAAGATCGCCCACCACGGCCATGCGCGGCATGAGCAGGCCCTGCCTGCCCTCCTCGCCATAGTGGCGGATGAAGGCTTCCTGCATGGTTCGCGCCGCCCGGGTGCTGGGCAGGACCAGCGTCAGACGGGCAAGGCCAAAACCGGGTTCGGCATATCGCGGCACCAGCCCGGCAACAAGCGCATCGGCAAAGCCGCGGTGTGCGGCGATCGAGTAGACCTCTGGCCTGCCCGCCGCCATGCCCTCAGCTGCCGTCCAGCAGGGCCAGCTCGGTCGGGCGGATGGCCGACGGCGTACCCACCTCGAACCAGCGCCCGGTAAAGGCGATCCCGAACAGCCGCCCCTCCCCGATCGCCCGGTCCCACAGCAGGTTGGTGGAAAACGGGCCTTCGGGCGCATCGCGCAGCAGCCGCTTGGAGGCGAGCTGGATGCCAGTGAAGATGTAAGGGGCGATCTTGCCGGTCTTGCGGCGCGACAGGCGGCCGTGCGGGTCCATGTGGAAATCACCCTTGCCGACGAAGTTGGACGCACCCTTGTGCGGCACCAGCAGCAGCAACGCATCCATGATAGCCGGGTCCCATCGTGCGCTGAGGTCGGCAAAGGCGTTCTTCGGCCCGTCCAGCCACAGGTTGTCGCTGTTGAGACAGAAATAGGGATCGGGCAGCAAGGGCGCGGCCTTCACCAGCCCGCCGCCGGTTTCCAGCAGTTGTCCACGCTCGTCCGAAATGGTGACGGCGGGCGCCTTGCGATCTGCCAGGTGCGCTTCGAGCACGTCGGCAAAGTAGTGCACGTTGACCACGGCCTTCGTAATTCCGGCATCGGCCAGACGGTCCAGCGCATGGTCGACCAGCGGCTTGCCCGCCAC
>CAZTED010000083.1:0-9050 GCA_964612175.1 uncultured Sphingomonadaceae bacterium | reverse complement strand
GGCAGCAGCATGATGTTTTCGGCATGGTAATCGCGCAGCACTGTCACGCCCGGCAACTGCCGTTCTGCCAGCGGGGCAAGCACCTGCTCCCACGCAGAATCGTGCGCGGCTTCGTCCACCGTGATCCCGGCGGCCGGGCAGAACCATTCGGTGAACAGACGCACCTCGCGCATGTAGGCAGCAAGGTCATAAGGTGCGAAAGGGCCCGGCGGACAGGCGTGGAGCGCCACCAGCGCATCGATCGCCTTGCGGTAGGTTGCATCTTCTGCCGCCGGGTTCTCGTCCAGCCAGTCGCGCATCCGGTCGTTGCCGAAGTCCTCGATCAGCACCAGCCCGGCATCGAGCCGAGTGGCATGGATCGCCGGCGCGCGCAGGCCCTGCCCCAGCAGCCACTGCCCGACATGAAGGAAGGGACCGGGATCTTCATGTGGCGGCGGGGCGTGCATCAGCATGGCGCTGGCATCATCGCGCTGCACACGGAAATAGCGCCGGAAGCTGGCATCGCCGGGCAGCGGCTGGATCAGGCCGCCGTGCCAGCCGGCCTGTTCGAGAAAGGAATCGATGCCGTCCGGCAGGGTAACGCTCATGGCATCCGCCCTAGCCAATCCGCCCCGCCTTCGACAATCGCCCGCCGCCCGTGATGGTGGATTTCCAACGCAACCGAAAGGCACCCCGGCTCATGCGCAAAGCCACCGGCATGATCGGGCCATTCGGCCAAGAGCGCGGCGCCCTCGCGATAATCGTCAAGGCCGATCTCCTCCACCTCCTCCGGTCGCTCAAGCCGGTAGAAATCGGCATGGACCACCGGCAGGCGCACGGCGGGCGGATCGTAGGTCTCGATGATGGTGAAGGTGGGCGATGGCACTTCGCCGGCATGGCCCAGCGCCGTCAGGACCGCGCGAGAGAGCGTGGTCTTGCCCGCCCCCAGTCCGCCGGTCAGCGCCACGACATCGCCCGGTCGCAGACGCGCCGCGATACGCGCCCCGAACATGTCCATCGCGGCAAGGTCCGGCAGGTCCACTATCACGGCAGGCTGATCGTCACGGTGGTGCCTGCGCCCTTTTCCGACTGGATGTCGATCCGGCCGCCATGCCCTTCGACCAGCTGGCGCGACAGCGGCAGGCCGAGGCCGCGCCGTTCCTTGCCGCTGCCGTCGGTCGCCACGCCATAGCCCTCCAGCGCACGCGCCAGTTCTCCGGGCCTGAGGCCGGGGCCATTGTCCGATACCACGATGCGGACCCCGTTCTTGCGCCGCGCCAGCATCACCAGGATGCGGCCCGACTTGTCCGGCACGGCAGCGATGGCATTGTCGATGATGTTGCCAATGGCCCGGCCAAGCTGGCGGCGGTCGGCCATGATGGTGCCGGCACTGCGATCACCGCGCAGGTCGAGGGCAATGTCCTTGGCCTCGATGGCATCCTCCCGCTCACGCACGACGCCGGTGACAAAGCCGAGCAGGTCGACCTCCTCTGTCGCCATGGGCAGCAGTCCGGCCTCGCTCTGGGTCAGGTCGAGCACGCTCTCGATCTGCGAGGTCAGCCGCTCCACCGAGGACAGGATGGCCGCGACATATTCCTTGCCCTGCGGGGTCAGTTCGCCGGCGATACCCGATTGGAGCAGCTCTGCAAACCCGCCGATGGAGGTCAGCGGGGTGCGGAATTCGTAGGACATGTTGGCAAGGAACCGGGTCTTCACCGCGTCCGCTTCCTCCAGCGCGGTATTGCGTTCGCGAAGGGCAGCCTCGGCCTTGGTCGAATCGGTCACGTCGAGCACGGTCAGCAGGCCATTGCCATCGGGCAGCGGCACGCCGGCAAACTCCAGCGTGCGTCCGTCAGACAACAGCACGCGCCCGCCGCGCTGCCGCCGGTCGAGCGTGGCCGAACGCACGACCTCACCGATCGCCGCACGCTGGCCGGGCCGCGCGAGGGCCTGGGTGATCCGGTCGAGCAGGGCATCGACGTGCGGGTGCCCGTTCATGAATTCTTCCTCGATCCCCCAGATTTCGGGGAAGCGGCGGTTCCACAGCTGGATGCGGCCATCGGGCGCGAAAACGGCGAGGGATTCGAACAGGCTGTCGAACGTGGCAGTGCGGGTGCGCAGCAGGGTGTCGCGGGTGGCCGACAGCGCCAGCTGCTCGGACCGGTCTTCCGCCACCAGCACAAGCCCGCCATCGGGCATCGGCTGGGCCACGATTCGAAGGTGCGTGGAGTCTGACAGGCTCCACGAATCCTCAACCGGCGCGCTCTGCCGGAACCAGCTGGCCAGGTCGCGACGGAAGGCCGGGAAATCGCGCACTTCAGGCAAACGGCCCTTGTCGCGGGCAAGATCAAGGAAGCGATCGAAATCGGGCGGATCGACCTGCACCGAACCCGGCAGCGCAAAGATCCGCAGGAATGGCTGGTTGGCAAAGGCGAGCCGCCGGTCGGCATCGAACTGCGCCACGCCCACCGAAAGCTGGTCGAGCATCGAGCGCTGCGCCTTGTGGAAGGCCTTGAAGGCCCGCGCCTGCTCCTCCATCTCCTCGATGTCGATGGCATAACCGGCCACGCCTTCGGTACCCAGCGGCAGGTCGGATACGCGCATCGCGCGGCGCTGGCTGCCCACGGTGGCCTGCACGATCCGTTCCACCGGCATGTCCCGGTCACGGCACTGCTGGGCCACCTGCGCGGCGGTCAGGCCATCGACCTTCTCGATCAGCTCGATCTGCTGCTGGACCACGGTTTCGGCATCGTCTGCCTGGACCGCCTTGACATAGGCGCTGTTGACCAGCCGCAAGGTCATGTCCGGACCACGGAACCACATCGGCATCGGCGCGGCCTCGATCAGCCCTACCAATGCGCCGAAATCATTGCGGGCACGCGCGGTTTCGGAGCGCAGGCGGGCAAGTTCCCCCTGACTTTCGGAGAAGTCGAACCACCAGACGAGGGCTGACCCGGGCGGTGCGACGGACGGGTCGGCCTGTTGCCCGCGGATTGCCAGGCTCTTTTCCGAACCGCGCGGGGTGACCACCATGCGGAACGGGGCAGCGGTCTTCTGGGTGCGGCGCACTGCCTCGCGCAGCTGGTCGAGGTCTTCTGCGGCAAGACCAGTTGAACCACCGTCAAGCTCGCTCAGGAATCCCGGCATCTTTGCAAGGCCCAGCCAAGCCGCCAGCCGCTCCGGCCCCTCCAGCCGCCCGTCGCCGCGCACGAGCAGCGGGATCGCCGGGGAATCGTCTATCATGCGCGCCAGTCGCCGTGCGGTGGAACGGGCCGCCCGCGCCTGCCGCGCCCGCTTCTGCGCCGAGATAACCACCCATACCGCGCCGAACGTCCAGCCGGCCAGCAGCAGGCCAAGCAGGGCAAGGGCAAAGGGGCTCAGTTCCATGGCATGACAGCTATTGGTCCTGCGCCGGGGATGCAATGGGCTGACGCAGACGGAAACGGGCGTTCCCCCCATTACCGGGGAAACGCCCGTCCAAATGTGCCAATGAGGCGATCAGTAGCGGTAGTGGTCGGGCTTGTACGGGCCGCTCAGCGGCACGCCGATATAATCCGCCTGCTTCTTGCTGAGCTTGGTCAGCTGCACGCCGAGCTTGTCGAGGTGCAGGGCTGCCACCTTCTCGTCGAGGTGCTTGGGCAGGATGTGGACATCCTTGGTATAGTCGTGCCCGCGCTGCCACAGCTCGATCTGCGCCAGCACCTGGTTGGTGAAGGAACAGCTCATCACGAAGCTGGGATGGCCGGTGGCGCAGCCCAGGTTCACCAGCCGGCCCTGCGCCAGGATGATGATCGACTTGCCATCGGGGAAAGTCACCAGGTCGGTGCCCGGCTTGATTTCCTTCCAGGTGTAGTTGGACAGGGCAGCGATCTGGATCTCGCTGTCGAAGTGGCCGATGTTGCACACGATGCTCATCGGCTTCATCGCCATCATGTGTTCGGCGGTGATCACGTCCTCGTTGCCGGTGGCGGTCACGAAGATGTCGGCGCGCTTCACCGCCTCTTCCATGGTGACCACTTCATAGCCTTCCATGGCGGCCTGCAGCGCGCAGATCGGGTCGATCTCCGTCACCATCACGCGCGCGCCGCCCTGGCGCAGCGAATCCGCCGAGCCCTTGCCCACGTCGCCGAACCCGGCCACGCAGGCGACCTTGCCGGCCAGCATCACGTCGGTCGCGCGGCGGATCGCGTCGACCAGCGATTCCTTGCAGCCATACAGGTTGTCGAACTTCGACTTGGTCACCGAATCGTTCACGTTGATCGCCGGGAACGGCAGCTTGCCGTTCTTGGCGATCTGGTAGAGCCGGTGGACGCCGGTGGTGGTCTCTTCCGAAACACCGCGGATGTTCTTGACGGTCTGCGTCAGGTAGCCCGGCTTCTTCGCCAGGAATTCCTTGAGCGCGCGGACGAATTCGATTTCCTCTGCATTGGACGGTTCGAACAGGTCCTCACCCGCTTCCACGCGCGCGCCCCACAGCGCGAACATGGTGGCATCGCCGCCATCATCCAGGATCATGTTGCAGGTCTCGTCCTCGCCCCAGTCGAAGATGCGGCCGACATAGTCCCAGTACTCGGCCAGGCTCTCGCCCTTCACGGCGAACACCGGGATGCCCCGGGCCGCGATGGCGGCGGCGGCGTGGTCCTGGGTCGAGAAGATGTTGCAGGTGGCCCAGCGCACGTCGGCACCCAGTTCCACCAGCGTCTCGATCAGCACGGCGGTCTGGATGGTCATGTGCAGCGAGCCGGTAATGCGCGCACCGCGCAGCGGCTTGGCCGCGCCGAATTCGTCGCGCAGGGCCATCAGCCCGGGCATTTCGGTTTCGGCAATGGCGATCTCGTCACGGCCGAATTCGGCCTGCGAGATGTCCTTAATAACATAATCCTGCTGGGCAGCCATGGTAGCCACGTACACTTCTCCTGTCAGATGGCGGGGTGAAGCGTCGCCGGGGCTCCATGCAACGCGTTGTTCGCAGTCGCACATAGAGCGCCCCCCGGGTGGCGACAAGCCCCGACCATCCGGTGATACAGGAGGTTCCCCTAGTTGCCGTAGCGCGCCAGCAGCGTTTCCCTCCCCCGGCCGGTTTCTTCCAGCAGGTCGCTCGCAGCCGAGAGCAGCACCTGCCGGTCGGATGGCTGGTCCGCCAGTTCGCGCGCAATCATGGCGAGGTCAGCGCATTCGAGCCACGGGTGCCCCCGGCCATAGCGGTTGGCAATGCCGGTGTTCAGCCGGTCCAGCTGCTGCCGGGCCCGCGCATGGCCCACCCGCAGGGCATAGTGATCCCGCAGTTCGCGCGCGGCTTCGTTCATCGTGGACAGATGCCGGGCGGCAAACCGGTTGTATTCGGTCTGGAAATCGTCCGGGCCAAAGCGGCAGCGCAAGGCAGTCACCATCAGCATGATGTCCAGGCTGCGCAGCATTTCCGGCTCACTGGTATTGGCTTGGGCCACGGCCGGGGTTGTCCAGGCCATGGCCATTGCGGCAAGTCCAGCCGCGATCCGTGTGCGTTTGCGTATGCGTGTCGTTGTCCTTTGTTCCATCACAAGTCTCCCGTCAGTCTGCCGTGGTTCCCCATCCGGCAGGCTGGCAGCCTTGCGTTGACACGGACTTCGCAAGCACGATTAAGCCCAAATTAGCCATATTGCCCGGCGATTGCCTCTTGCGCGGGCCATGCCACCGCCTATCTCCCTATCCAAACCCGGCTCAAGGAGGATTACCCGAGATGACGATTTCCAAAGGCGACAAGCTTCCCGACGTGACCCTGGTCAAGGTGACCGCCGAAGGCCCCGACAAGGTGCAGAGCGCCGATTACTTCGCCGGCAAGAAGGTGGCGCTGTTCGCGGTGCCGGGTGCCTTTACCCCCACCTGCTCGGCCAAGCACCTGCCCGGCTACGTGGAAAAGGCCGCCGAACTGAAGGCAAAGGGCGTGGACGAGATCGTCTGCACCTCGGTCAACGATGCCTTCGTGCTGGGCGCCTGGAACAAGAGCGGCGGATCGGACGACATCACCATGCTGGCCGATGGCAATGCCGATTTCGCCAGCGCGCTGGGCCTCGATGCCGATTTCTCCGGCTTCGGCATGGGCAAGCGTTCGCAGCGCTACTCGCTGATCGTCAACGATGGCGTGGTCGAGGAAGTGAACGTGGAAGGCCCGGGCGAATTCAAGGTCTCCAGCGCGGAGCACATGCTCGGCCAGCTTTGATTTCATCCCTCAGGGACTAAACAAGAAGGGCGCCAGCAATGGCGCCCTTTTTCTTTGCCCGACCCGCTCCTGCCCGGCCTACTGGCCCCATTCCACGTTCACGCCCAACGAATCGATGTTCGGCACGAAGTTGGGGTGGGCGCGGCGGATCGGATCGGCATCCAGGATCGTGGACTCGCCGTCGATGCTGGCCGCCACCATCAGCAGGGCGATGGCCACGCGGATGATGTAGGGGCTGGTCACCGTGGCGGGCACCAGCCGGTCGCCGCCAAAGGTGATCAGGCGGTGTGGGTCGCACAGCAGCGTGTGTGCGCCGAACAGCGACAGTTCGGTGTGCCAGGTCAGCCCGCCTTCATAGACCTTGTTCCAGAACATCGTCTGGCCCTTGGCCTTCACGCCCAGGGCAATGAAGATCGGCAGCAGGTCCGCCGGGATATAAGGCCAGGGCGCTGCTTCCACCTTGGTGATCAGGTGGCTGGTGAAGTTGGACTGCACCACCAGTTCCGCCGGTGCCTGCAGCCGCGACCAGCCGTCCTTGTGCTCCACCTCTGCACCGAACTTCTCGAACGTGCGATCGATCAGCATGAAGTTTTCCGGCTGAGAATTGCGTACCGAGATATCGCCGCCGGTCACCGCAGCCAGTGCGAGGAAGGTTGCGACCTCGTGGAAGTCCTCCACGAAGGTGTAGTCCGCGCCGTGCAGCTCCACCCCGCCATCGACCGAGACCATGCTGGTCCCCTTGCCGCGGATGCGCGCGCCCATGGCTTCGAGGAAGGCGCACATTTCCTGCACGTGCGGCTCGCAAGCGGCGTTGACGATCTGGCTGGTGCCATTGGCGGTCAGCGCGCTGATGATGAAGTTCTCGGTGGTGGTGACGCTGGCATATTCCAGCCACATCCGCGTCCCCTCGCCCTTGCCGCGCTTGCGGAAGACGATGTTGCGGTCCTCGTTGGAGACTTCGGCGCCGAAGGCCTTGAACACGGCAACGTGCGGATCGATCTCGCGCGCGCCAAGGGTGCAGCCCTTGACCTCGTTCTCCAGCCGCGCCTCGCCCAGGCGGGCAAGCAGGCCGGGGATCATCATGATCGAGGCGCGCATCGCCTGCGGCAGCGTGGCGCGCGCACCGGGGCGGATCGTGCTGTGGTCGATCTCCAGCACCTTGGCCGCCTTGTCCCAGCGCACCGTGCTGCCCAGTTCGGCAAAGAAATCGTGGATGCGGGTGACATCGGTGATTTCCGGCACGTTGCGCAGCGTGACCGGGGCATCGGTCAGCAGCGTGGCGCACAGCACCGGCAGCACGGCGTTCTTGTTGGCGGATGGATCGATCCTGCCCTGGAGCCGCTGCCCCCCGCGCACGTAGAGCGCTGTCATCGCAATCCCCTCAGTCCCTGTCGTATGGCGGGCTCAATAGCCCATCAGCTTGAGCACTTCCTGCCGGCTCTTCTCGTCGCGGCGGAACAGGCCCATGACCCGGCTCGTCACCATGTTGACGCCCGGTGTACGCACGCCGCGCGCGGTCATGCAGGCATGGCTCGCCTCGATCACCACGGCCACGCCGCGCGGTTCAAGGTGGGTCCAGATGCATTCGGCAACTTCCGCCGTCAGCCGCTCCTGTATCTGCAACCGCCGGGCAAAGCCGTGCAGCACGCGGGCGAGCTTGGAAATGCCGACCACGCGGTTCGTCGGCAGATAGGCGATCGCTGCCTTGCCGATGATCGGGGCCATGTGGTGTTCGCAATGGCTCTGGAACGGGATGTCTTTCAGGACCACGATCTCGTCATAGCCGCCCACTTCCTCGAACACGCGGGTCAGGTGCACGGCGGGATCTTCAAGGTAACCCTGGCAGTATTCGCGCCACGCCCGCGCCACGCGGGCCGGGGTGTCAATCAGTCCCTCGCGGGAGGGGTCATCGCCCGACCAGCGGATCAGCGTGCGAATGGCATCCTGCACCTCGTCCGGGACGATGGGCTTGCCGCGCTCGTCGACTTCGACGGCGTCAACCGGATTGGTCATGAAGCTTGTCGTTTCCTTGAAAGTCTCTTCCTTGCCCCGCCAATAGGCTTGCCGGAGGCAAAAGGCCACGCCTGCCTGATGATAAAGCGAAGATCCGGTCGGAACGTCCCGTCAAATCAGCAAGCTTTTGCTTTACCGGCCCGGAAAACACGTCAGCCCGCCTCCTTGCGGAAGCGGGCTGATGTAATGGCGCGCCCGAAAGGATTCGAACCTCTGACCCCCAGATTCGTAGTCTGGTGCTCTATCCAGCTGAGCTACGGGCGCGCATTGGAGGGCGCCACATAGGGGCGCTCGTTAAGCTTGGCAATAGGCTAATCAAGCCGCGCCAGCAGATCGCGGTCCATCGGCGCAAGCTCCAGTACGGCAGCGTCGGCAGGGGTGAACCAGCCCCATTCCTGGCCATCGTGGGGAACCACTTCGCCCCGCCAATGCGTACAGGTGTAAAGAAGCAATACAACCTGCACGGCAGGCCCTTCGTCGGAAAGCAGAAGCGGTACAAGGGCACTGGTTTCGATTTCGACACCAAGCTCCTCCGCGATCTCCCGCGCTAGCGCAAGCCGCGGATTTTCGCCACTTTCCACCTTGCCGCCGGGGAACTCCCAAAGGCCACCATGATGTTTGTGAAGGGGTCTTCTTTGCAGCAGCAGGCGGCCTTGCGGATCACGCAAGGCAAGCGCCACGACCGGCAGCCATGTCGGATTCATTTCCACTCCAGTCTCCGCCTTCAACCATTCGTTAGGGATTGAATGAGAAAATTCCGCCTATCAGATCGTTCGAGAGGTTCGCCGCAATGTCTGTAGGTGTCTTCATTGGAAGCATGTTGCGCGACGAGCAAGGCGCGACCGCTATCGAATATGGT
>CAZTED010000082.1:0-12353 GCA_964612175.1 uncultured Sphingomonadaceae bacterium | reverse complement strand
CCCAAGGCGATCGTCGCCGCGCTTGACGAGCACATCATCGGCCAGGCCGAGGCCAAGCGCGCGGTCGCGGTGGCCCTGCGCAACCGCTGGCGGCGCCAGCGGCTCAGCCCCGAGCTGCGCGACGAGGTAACGCCCAAGAACATCCTGATGATCGGCCCCACCGGCTGCGGCAAGACCGAGATCAGCCGGCGGCTGGCGAAGCTCGCCGAAGCGCCTTTCGTGAAGGTGGAGGCGACCAAGTTCACCGAGGTCGGCTATGTCGGCCGCGACGTGGAGCAGATCGCCCGCGACCTTGTGGAGGAGGCGATCCGGCTGGAAAAGGACCGCCGTCGCGAGGCCGTGCGCGAAGCCGCCAGCAAGGCGGCGATGGAGCGGCTGCTCAATGCCCTGGTCGGCGAGAGCGCCAGCCAGGCGACCCGCGAAAGCTTCCGCCAGCGCATTATCGAAAACGCCATGAACGACACCGAG
This sequence comes from uncultured Sphingomonadaceae bacterium, assembly GCA_964612175.1. Taxonomy (GTDB): domain Bacteria; phylum Pseudomonadota; class Alphaproteobacteria; order Sphingomonadales; family Sphingomonadaceae; genus Alteraurantiacibacter. The sequence goes on along the minus strand of CAZTED010000082.1, from coordinate 11,885 downwards.
GTGGAGATCGAGGTGGCCGAGGCTTCCGGCATGCCGATGGAACTGCCCGGCATGGGCGGCGGCACCACCATGATCAACCTGTCGGAGATGATGGGCAAGGCCTTCGGTGGCCCGCCGAAGAAGCGCCGCAAGCTGAAGGTGCCCGAAGCCTGGGACCGGCTGGTGGACGAGGAAGCCGAAAAGCGCATGGACCAGGACGATGTCGCCCGCGTGGCGCTGGCCAATGCGGAGACCAATGGCATCGTCTTCCTCGACGAGGTGGACAAGATCGCCGTTTCCGACGTGCGCGGCGGCTCCGTTTCCCGCGAGGGCGTGCAGCGTGACCTGCTGCCGCTGATCGAGGGCACCACGGTTACCACCAAGTACGGCCCGATGAAGACCGACCATGTGCTGTTCATCGCGAGCGGCGCGTTCCACGTTGCCAAGCCCAGCGACCTGCTGCCCGAATTGCAGGGCCGCCTGCCGATCCGGGTGGAACTGCGCAGCCTGACCGAAGAGGATTTCGTGCGCATCCTGTGCGAAACGCGCGCCAACCTCGTCAGCCAGTACCAGGCTCTGCTCGCCACCGAGGAGCTGACCGTGACGATGGATGACAGCGCGGTGCGCGAAGTGGCGCGGATCGCCGCGCAGGTGAACGAAAGCGTCGAGAACATCGGCGCCCGTCGCCTGCAGACGGTGATGGAGCGCCTGTTCGAGGAGCTGAGCTTCACCGCCGAGGACCGCAAGGGCGAGACGGTGGCGATCGATGCCGCCTATGTGCGCGACAGGCTGGCCGGGCTGGCGGGCAATACCGACCTCAGCAAGTATATCCTCTAGCCAGCCGCAGCACTGGCATCTCCGGCCCGGTTGCCGGTTGATCAGGCCATCCGTCGAACGGGAAGCGCGCCTGGTCAGGTGAGAGGTGCTTTCGCCCCGGCTCCGGATAGTTTAGCCTGCAACCATCATTGTTGCCGGGAACAGGCCTTACATGAAATCCGCATTGCTTGCCGCCGGCGCCCTTCTGGGCGCGCTCGCCTTCTGTCCGCCGGTGGCGGCACAGGACCAGTCGGGGGCTGCGCTGGTGGCTCCGCCGATCGACTATACCGAATGGACGCTCGCCAACGGCCTCAGGGTGATCGCGGTGGAGGATCCGACCACGGCCACGGTCACCACATCGATGTGGTACGATATCGGCAGCAAGCTGGACCCTGAAGGCCGTTCGGGCTTTGCCCACCTGTTCGAGCATATCCTCAGCCGCAAGACTGTGAACATGCCCTACAACATGATCAACGCGCTGACGGCGGACGTGGGCGGCACGCGCAATGCTTCCAACGGCACGGACCGGACCAACTATTTCGAGACGGTCCCGGCCGAATACCTCGAAACCATGCTGTGGACCCACCGCGAACGGATGGCCTTCCCGGTGGTCGATGCCGAGGTGTTCGAGACCGAGCGCGGCGTGGTGAAGGAGGAGCTGCGCACCCGCGTGCTGGCGCCGCCCTATGGCATATTCGGCCGCTTCGTGCTGCCGGAGGTCGCCTTCGACGGGCTGCCCCAGCGCCGCCCCGGGATCGGCTCGATCGCGGAGCTGGACGCCGCCACGCTCGATGATGCGCGGGCCTTCCACCAGGCCTTTTACGGGCCGGACACAGCCACGCTGATCGTTGCCGGCAATTTCGACATGGCCACCTTGCGCGCGCTGGTGGACCGCTATTTCGCCGACATCCCGCCGCGCGCCGAACCGGTGGACGTGACGATTGCCACCCGCGAGGCGCGCCGCACCGCGCCGCGCTCCGTCACCAGCCATGGCCCCACCGTGCCGCTGCCGCTGACCGGCACCGTGTGGCAGGCACCCGATGCCAGCCACCCGGATCTGGCCGTGCTGGAAGTGATCGGCGCGATCATGGGCGGGGGCGAGAACAGCCGCTTCAACACTGCCCTCATCCGCACCGGCCGGGCGGTCGAGGTCGAGCAGGTGGTCGATTTCTCCGAGGAAGGCGGCATGTTCGGCCACTTCGCGATCGTCAGCCCCACGGCCGACCTGGCGCAGGTGCAGGCCCTGCTCGATGCGGAGATGGCGCTGTTGCGGACCGCACCGGTGAGCGAAGCGGAACTGGCCGAAGCCAGGAACGAGCTGATCGCCGCCGCCTTGCGCGCCCGCGAAACCGCACGCGGCCGCGCCTTCGAACTGGGCGAATACCTGATGATGACCGGCGATCCGCTGGCGGCCGACCGGCGGCTGGCGCAGATTTCCGCAGTAACAGCGGCGGACGTGCTGCGCGTGGCGAACGACCTGCTCGCCCCCGAAGCCCGTGTCGACCTGACCTACGAACGCGGTCCGCACGATCCGGCGACCTATGCCAACCCGGTGCCGATGCCGCGGTTTGCCACCTTGCCGCCAACCACCGGCGAGCCGCGGCTGGTCCTGCCGGAAGGCGAGCGGCAGGCCCCTCCCGGCCCCGGCCAGCGCCCGCAGGTGGAAGCGCCCGCGCTCGCCCGCCATGCACTGGCCAACGGGGTAGAGGTGGTGGCCGCGCAGACTGGCGCAGTGCCGGTGGCCACCCTCAGCGTGCTGTTTCCCGGTGGCAGTGCCAGCGATCCGCGTGCACAGGCGGGCCTCGCCAACCTTGCCGCCGCGCTGGCCCAACGCGGCACGGCGACACTGGGCGCTCAGGAAATTGCCGCCCGGCTGGAAAGCCTTGGGGCAAGCCTTGGTGCCTCGGCGCGCAGCGACGGCACGGTGTTCACGCTCAGCGCTCCGGTGGCCAACCTCGCCGCGGCAGGCGCGATCATGGCCGACGTGATCCGCAACCCGGCTTTCCCGGCGGACGAGGTTGCGCGCGAGCGGGATCGGGCGATCGAGAGCCTGCGGTCGGCATGGAGCAACCCCGGCACCCTTGCCGGGATGGCGCTGCGCCCGGTGGTCTATGGCGATGCGCCTTATGGCAATGCCACGATGGGTACGCCTGAAAGCATCGCTGCCGTGGCGCAGGCGGACCTTGCCGACCATGCACGGCGTTGGTGGCACCCTGCCGCCGCCCGGGTGGTGGTGACCGGCGGGATCGCCCCGGCAGAAGCCTTTGCGCTGGTCGATGGCCTGTTCGCCGACTGGACGGGCAATGGGCCGCCGCCCCTTGCCGATCCCGCTCCGGCTGGCCCGCCGCTGGCGCCGCGCACCGTGGTGATCGACATGCCCGAAGCCGGGCAGGCGGCGGTTTTCCTTGCCAGCCGGGGGCCGGAGCGCAACGATTCCGCCTGGTATCCGCTGGAACTGGCCAATGCTGTCCTTGGTGGCGGGTCCAACGGCCGCCTGTTCGAGGAAATCCGCAACCGCCGAAGCCTGTCCTATGGTGCCTATTCGAGCATCGGCACGCTGGCAGACGATCCGCTCGTCAGCGCCAGCGCGCAGACCGCCAACGAGACGGTGGACGAGGTGGTTACGGTCATGCTGGCCGAATATGCGCGGCTTGGCAGCGAGCCGTTCTCCGAGGACCTGCTGGCCCGCCGCCGGCTGTTCCTGGCCGGCGGGCAGGCGCGGGCGCTGGAAACGGGTTCGGGCTATGGTGCGACCATGCTCGACCTGCTGGTGCTGGGGGTCGATCCGGCAGAGGCCAGCCTCTATGCCGAACGGCTTGACGCGGTGAGCGCAGAGGCAGCATCGGCAGCCGCGCGGCGCTATTTCGATCCGCAGGCGGCCAGCCTGGTGATCGTGGGCAATGCCGCAGCCTTCATCGACCAACTCCGCGCGATCCGGCCCGATGTCGAGGTGATCCGCTTGGCTGAGCTGGACCTGCTGCAGGCCGGCTTGCGGTAGGCGTTACTCCGCCTCTGGATACCAGTAGCGCGCGTGGCAGATCGTGCATTCGGTATCCATTCGCGCCACCAGTTCCCCGGTTGCGGCGGCATCGCGTGCCCGGGCGGCCGATTCCAGCTGCCGGGCGAGCACGGCGAAGCGGGCAGACAGGTCGCGGAAGCCCTGCGGATCGGCATCGATGTAGGACTGCACTTGCGCCATCGTGACCTCGTAGTCCTCGGTCGCCATGTTGCCGGGGGAGGCGGCCCGGATCTCGGTCGCGGCGGCCATCCGGTCGCCCGTGGCGGCCAGCTCTGTCGCAGCCGTGGCAAGGGCGGTCCAGTTTTCCGGCGTCATCCTGGCAGGGTCGAGCATGCCTTCGTCGTTCGAGGCAGTGTTGCCCACGTCCCAGATCGCCACGATCGCCGGGTTGATCTCGGCCTGCATCACGTGGCGCACGTCCAGCGTCTGCCCGTCCTGCGTGGCGGCGGGTGTGACGCAGGCGGCCAGGGCCAGCGGGCCAAGGGCGAACATGCGGGCATGGACGGGGCGCATGGCCAGGATCCTTTCTACTGGGCGGCTTCCTCAAGCGCGCCTTCCTCGCGCAGCTGCCGGTTCCACATGTCGGCATAAAGGCCGTCAAGCCGCAGCAACTGGGCATGGTTACCCTGCTCGCATACCACGCCATCCTGAATGACGTGGATCAAATCGGCATCGGCAATGGTGGAAAGCCGGTGCGCGATGGCCAGCGTGGTGCGCCCTTCCGAAACGCGGCGCAGGGTGGCCAGGATTTCCTCCTCTGTCCGCGAATCGAGCGCGCTGGTCGCTTCGTCGAGCAGCAGGATCGGCGGGTTCTTGATGAGGGTGCGGGCAATCGCCACGCGCTGTTTCTCCCCGCCTGACAGCTTCAGCCCGCGCTCGCCCACCTCGGTTTCGAGGCCCTTTGGCAGCTTCTGGATGAACGGCCAGATCGCCGCGTCGCGCGCCGCCTGCTCGACGGCGGCAGCATCGGCATGCTCGCGGCCATAAGCGATGTTGTAGGCCAGCGTATCGTTGAACAGCACCGAATCCTGCGGGACAATGCCGATTGCGGCGCGCAGGCTCGCCTGTGTCACCTGCGTGATGTCCTGGCCGTCGATCAGGATGCGCCCCTGCCACGGGTCGTAGAAGCGGAACAGCAGCCGGCCGATCGTGCTCTTGCCCGCACCCGAGGGGCCGACCAGCGCCACGTGGCTGCCGGCCTCCACCTCGAAGCTGAGGCCCTTGAGGATCGTGCGGTCGCGGTCATAGCCAAAGTGGACATTGTCGAACACGAGGCCGGGACGCCTCACCACCAGCGCCGGTGCGCCAGGCGCATCGGTCACTTCCACGGCGGTGTCGATCAGCTTGAACATCTCGGCCATGTCGACCAGCCCCTGGCGGATCGTGCGGTAGACCCAGCCCAGCATGTCGAGCGGGCGGAACAGCTGCTGCAGGTAGGTGTTCACCAGCACCAGGTCGCCCACCGACAAGCGCCCCTGGCTCCAGCCCCACACGGTCCAGGCCATGGCGCCGCCCATCATCAGCTGCAGGATGAAGGCCTGCACGATGTTGAGCAGGGCAAGCGAGTTCTCGGTCTTGATGGCGGCTTCGGCATAGGCCCCCGTGGCATTGGCAAAGCGGCGTTTTTCGCGGTCCTCGGCGCCGAAGTACTTCACCGTCTCGTAGTTGAGCAGCGAATCGACCGCGCGCGACATGGCCTGGCCATCCAGCGTGTTCATCCGCGCGCGCAGCTTCGTGCGCCATTCGGTGATGGCCTGGGTGATCCAGATGAAGGCGACGATGGTAACGGCCGTGGCCGCCACCACTTCCCAGCCGAACAGCTTGTAGAAGATCACGGCCACCACCACCAGTTCGATGGCCGTGGGCAGGATGTTGAACAGCAGGAAGTAGATCATGCTGTTGATCGACTTGGTGCCGCGCTCGATCACCCGGGTCAGCTCGCCTGTGCGGCGCGACAGGTGGAAGCGCAGGGACAGGCGATGCAGCCGCGCGAACACATCTTCCGACAGCTCGCGCACGGCATCCTGCCCAACGCGGTTGAACACCATGTTGCGGGTCTGGTCGAAGAAGGTGGTGGCAAAACGCCCCGCGGCATAGGCCAGCACCAGCCCCAGCGCGGCCCACAGGGCCGGGTCGCTTCCCTCCACAGAAGGCGCGGCCATGGCATCCACCGCCCCGGCATAGGCAAAGGGCAGGCTCAGCACGATCACCTTGGCCACCAGCACGAACAGCGCGGCCACCGCGATGCGCCAGCGCAGGTCCGGCCGGTCCCTTGGCCACAGATAGGGCAGGAAGCGGCGGACGGTGCCCCAGCCCGCCTGCTCGATCAGTTCCGGATCCTTTGCCTTGCCCGCGTTCATGCGCGGCAGGTGGGCCTTCGCGGCCCGTGCTGCAAGGAAGAAAGCCTACAGCCGCCCGAAAGCGGTCATGTCCGGCAGGCGCGCGTTGTCGGGCAGGTCGAACAGTACCCGGCGGCTGGCAAAGTCGATTGCTACCCGGCGGAACAGCCGCAGTTCGCTCATGCCCAGGATCAACGCCGGTTCGTCCTGCAGGCCCATCGCGGCGAAGGTCGGCGAATCGTTGAAGGCGATGAGGAAGTTGTTGATGCTGGCCTGTTCCATCTGCAGCGTCCGGGCCACGCGCACCATGCCGGTCGCCTGCACGCCATTGATGTCGGTCATCTCGGTTTCGAAGACGTTGCGGTTGCTGCGCAGCCGCCGTTGCAGCGCGGTGTTGCCGATCGATCCTTGCGCCCCGGTATCCACGATAACCGCCGTGCGCACCCCGTCGATGTCCGCCCGGGCGATGATCAGCTGGCCTGCCACCCGCCGGGCGCGCACCACGATGTCATAGCCGCGGTTGCTGGCCGGCTCGTCAGGGTGGGCCACTTCCATCCGGCGGTTCTCGAAATCGAGCAGCACGCGCCGGTCCTGCAGGGTGTCGAGGCCGAGGATGCCGTGGGCCCCGCCTATGTTGTCGCCTTCCACCAGCGCGGCGGTGGCATCACGGTGGATCCCGCGACCAAAGCTGATCTCGTCGATCATGGCGGTCTCGACCTGCCGCTCGCTCGCCATGCCCACCAGCGTGGCGGTGTCGCGGTCGGTCAGCTGCAACTGGTCGGCCAGCGCATGGCTCAGCACGCTTGCCTCTGCGCCGGTATCGACCAGGAAATCGAACGGGCCCTGGCCGTTGATCATCACCGGCACGGTCATCCGGTTATAGATTTCGTCCTGCAGCACCAGCACTTCGGTGGCCATTTCGGCAACCGGTGCGGTGATCTCGGTTTCGCTGACGCCGGTTGCGGCGAGCGTGGCGACTGTTGCGAGGGTGAGCAGGCCCATGGAGACTCCCTTGCCGGGAAGGCCCCGTAAATGGGGAAGGCCCGACGATCAGGCGTCTATCTTACCACTCTTGCGGGCAGGTCCACAACAGGACCTTCTCCGGTGCCGGATCGCGCCAGACCGGCCGCCGCGAAGGCCGCTTCCAGTGCGTGGTCGCGCGGCAGGGCACCGGGATCGGCACCATCCGCGGCCCAGCGGTCTTCCTTCCAGCTGTTGGTGATGCCGCGCATGTGGCGATAGGCAAAGTCAGTCGAGAGCTGGCGGTTGGCCTTTGCGCCGAACAGGTTGTGGACGCTCCAGCTGTCGGCCAGCCGGTCGGCCCTGCCGGGGACGAGGCACCACTTGGGCGGGCAGGCAAGCTCGTCGGGCAGGTCGCGGTGGACGAAATCGGCATGGCGGCAGGTCGCGCGGTCTACGTGCGGCGCGCCATGGGTGCCGATCCACAGGCCGGGGAACTTCGTGAAGCCGCTGCGCGAGGCCTCGGTGGCGGCAAAGACCGACTGGCCCGACAGGCCCAGCACCAGTTCGTCGATATCGACATTGAGCACGCTTCTGGCGCAGCGCAGGAAGCGGTGGCGGGCATGCTGGAGCGATCCGGTCTGGCAGAAATCGCTGTCCCAGTCGGCCTCCACGCCGTTCACTGCGCCGGCCAGCCCCCCTTGCGGGCCATAGGGGAAGGGCCACGAGACCGCGAGCACAGGGAAGGCGCCGCCGCTCGCCTCGTCCAGCACGGCCTGCAGTTCGTCCAGCGTATAGGCGGCCGAGCCGTTGTCGTAGAACAGCACGCCGTCTGCGCCGTGGATGCGGGCGTAGAAGCGCACCCAGTCGGCGATCCACCGGAGGTCGTTGTCCTTCGACAGCGTGGTGATGACGCGCCGCCCGGCGAACATGGGGGCCATGTCGGGCTGCACTTCGATCGTGTAGCGGCCCAGCGGCCCGTCGATGGTGATCCGGTCGGCATCGGTCCGCAGCCAGATCTCGCCGCGCTTCTTCTGGCCGAAGTGGCGGGCCCTGAACCAGGGAAACCCGAACGCATGCCTGAAGGGTGCCGAGGCTTTCAGCGGTTCAAGCAGGTTGAGCAGCGGCGGGCCCTGCAGGACCACGTGCCGCCCGGCGCGGTAAACATCGTAGAACAGCGTGTGCCAGTCATAGCGATCGGCATAGCTTTCGTTCTGCAAGGCCGGCGGGCGGGCGGCCTCGCGCCTCAGGCCCGAGGCGGGGTCGAGGAGGACAGAGGAAAGGCTGAGGGTCATCGAACCGGTCATCGCGCGCGCTCCATCGCCAGCCAGTCGGCAGCTTGCGGCAGCAGCGGGCGCACCAGCGGGGCGGCCATGCGGCGCATGTCATCCAGCGCCGGGTGGCGCACCGCGAACATCGCGCCCGCCCAGCCCAGGCCTCCCAGCATGACCGCCAGCAGCAGCACCGGTGCGGTGATCTCCTGCGGCCCAAGCCACAGGGCATAGGTCAGCGCCAGCGGGGCAAGCGCGGCCAGGCTGGCAAGCAGGCTCTTGCCCAGGATCGCCAGCCAGTCGCGCATGGCAAAGCCGACAAGGCCGCGCATGAAGCCGAGGTATATGGCCATGAAGGCGACCGCATAGACCAGCCGCGATGCCGCCGCGCCCCATGCGCCTGCCCACAGCGACCCGGCTACCAGCAGGGCGATGGACAGCGCCGTCTCCACCATGTTGAGAACCAGCAGCCGGTTCATCCGGCCCAGCAGGATCGGCAGCTCGCTGACCAGCGGCAGGGCCATCATGATCGCCGCCTGCAGCGCGATCAGGGTGAGCAGCGGGGCGGTGTCGATCCACATATCGCCGTAGAGCAGCATCACGATCGGCCATGCCGCCAGCGCCAGCCCGGCCATGCCCGGCCAGACCACGGCGGTATAGCCGGCCACCACGCGCAGGTAGGCCGGTGCCAGCGGCTCGCCTGCATCGCGGATGCGGGCGAAGGCCGGGTAGAAGACCCCGCCGATGGCCCCGGCGATCAGCGAGCGGAACTGTTCGGCAAGGCTGGATGCGCGGCTGAACAGGCCCACCGCGAACAGGTCCACCAGCCGCCCCACGATGAGGTCCGGCGAGCGGCTGCCGAGCGCGCCGGTGATGTACAGCGTCGAGGCTTTGCCGCCGAAGCCCAGCACCGGCCGCAGCCCGTCGAGCCGCAGCGGGAAGGTCCGGGCCGGTTGCAGCGCCTGCGCGATCAGCCCGCGCGCCAGCCCCGAAGCCAGCACCGCCCAGGCCAGCGCGAACGACGAATAGCCCGGCCATGCCAGCGACAGGGCGATGACGGCATGGACCATGGCCCCGCCGACATTGACGGCAAAGTGCCCGCCAAAGCGCATCGCGCGCGCCATCAGCGCCAGCGGCACCACCGACAGCGGCAGGAACAGGTAGGAGCCGGCAATGATCACCAGCAGCGGGGCAAGGCCGGGCAGGCCGTAAAATGCCGCCAGCGGCCAGGCCAGCGCGGCAATGGCGGCGGTGATCAGCAGCGAGAAGATGAAGGCGACAGACGAGCAGCGGTTCACTTCCTCCGCGCTCAGCACCGGCAGCCCGGAGATATAGCGCGACAGGCCGAAATCCTGCAGCACGGCCACCAGCATGGCGGCGGCCAGCGCGATCGAGAACAGCCCGACCTCGTCCGGAGCCAGGAAGAACCGGCTGATCAGGACCGAGGTTACGAACTGGATCGCGAAGGAGCCATACTGGCTGGCCATGGCCCACACGGCGGCTGCCTTGACGCCCATCACGGCCGGCTCGCGCTGGCCGGGAACGCCGCCGGCAGGCCCGGTGACAGGGTCAGGGACGGGGGTTTCGGCCACGGGCCGCCTGCCTCAGCCAGCGGCCAGCGAGGCGGCAAGGGCGGACGACAGCTTCAGCGCCCGGCCCGGCTCGCCCAGCTTCGCCAGCCGTGCCACCGTGCGCCACAGGCCCTTGCGGCAACCGCCGCCGCGCACGTGTTCGAGCATGATGTCAAAGCCCTGGTCGCGCAGCGCCACGGGCGAATGGAGGATGCCGCGCGTCACCGCCTCGCGCACCCGGGCGGAAACCCCTGCCTCGCCGAAGAAGGAGTCGAGCTCATCGATCGGCGGCAGGCTTGTTGCATCGGCCGTGGGGTCGGGCTTTCCGGCATCGCGCATCCGCCACGCCTCGTAGGCGATGGCTGCGCCCACCTGCTGTTCGGTCGCATGGCGTTTGGATACCTGCCCGGCATAGTGGCGGTATCGGATCAGCCGTTCGGGCAGGTTGGCCATTTGCGTCACCGAAGCCAGCCGCAGCCACAGGTCCAGGTCCTCGCAATGGCGGAAAGCGGCATGGTAGCCGCCCTGGGCCAGCACGATGTCGCGCCGGTACATCACCGCCGGATGGCACAGCAGCGGGCCACCATGGCGGATGTTGTGCAGGAACTCCGCATGGGTGACCGGGTGATCATAGCCCATGGTCACATAGGGGCCGCCGTCCTCGGCCATGTCGCGGCTCCAACTGCCGACCACGCCGTGATCGGGATTGTCGGCAAGGAACTGCATCTGCCGGGCGAAGCGGTCGGGATGGGCGATGTCGTCGGCATCCATGCGCGCCACGATCGGCGCCCGCGCCTCGGCCAGCAACTGGTTGAGGCTGGCGACAAGGCCGCGATTCTCGCGGATGATCGGGCGGATCCGCGGATCGCGGCAGGCATAGCCGGCAAGGATCCGCGGCGTTTCGTCGGTCGAGCCATCGTCGAGGATCAGGAACTCGAAGTCGGCAAAGGACTGCGCGAGGATCGAATCGACCGCCTCGGCCAGGAAGCGCTCGCCATTATAGACGCTCATCGCCACGCTGAGCGGCGGTGCGCTGTCGTTTATGCCTGTACTCGCGACCATGACGTGCCTTGCTGTTCCTTCGCTTTGGGCCCGCGTAACCCAAGCGCGTAAAGATCGGGTCAATATGCAGGCCGGTTATGGGGCCGGGAAAGGCGGCCGCCCTGCCTGTGCAAGGGTTAACAGGACATCCACTGGGCCGGGCTCGGCCGCGATTCGGCGGCGGACGCGAATCGTGCGGCGAGGTGGATCACGGCCCCGCGGTCCTGCTCGTGGATGTGCGGCCGGGAATCGCCGCCTGCCCTGTGGAGTGCCCCTGCGACCGGGTGGAGAGCCCCGGCGCCAACCCCGCTTCAGGCCCTGTTCATGCCCTCTGTCGCACTGCGGATGAGTGCCCGGAAACAGGGTTCACAGTGCGAAAAACCGCGGAATTCCGCCATTTTTCGAGAAACTGAAAGAAAACTGCAAAAAGGCGTTGACCCGACTCAAGGCCATCCATATATGGCCCCTCACCGACGCGGCGCTGACGGCTTCCACCGCCACCTGCATCGGTCGCCAACATAGAACGGACAGCCAGTCCCCCGGTAGATAAAATCGGGGAAGGCTTACTGTCCGCTTCATTCTGTCGGTGGCTCTTTGACATTGTCGATTTTTGATGAAGGGACATGTGGGCGACGGCGCCTGGTTCCGGGGGTCTCAAGGCTCCGGGTACTAGTTTAAATCAAGCCGATTGCCACATCCTTTGCCTACACCACGTAGGCATTGTGATGATGCATGTCTCTCGTATCCATTACGTTTGACAGTGCAGGTATCGGCTCCTTGAAGCTCTTGCCCTGCAGGTTGACGGGTTTCGATCCGTGCCTGTGAGGTGAGTGAATCAAACTTGAGAGTTTGATCCTGGCTCAGAACGAACGCTGGCGGCATGCCTAAC
>CAZTED010000081.1:5883-12449 GCA_964612175.1 uncultured Sphingomonadaceae bacterium | reverse complement strand
CCGGTTTCCACCTGCGTCCAGCTGATCTTGCTGCGCGCGCCCTGGCACAGGCCGCGCTTGGTGACGAAGTTGTAGATCCCGCCCTTGCCGTTCTCGTCGCCCGGGTACCAGTTCTGCACGGTGGAATACTTGATCTCCGCATCTTCCAGCGCGACCAGTTCCACCACCGCGGCGTGGAGCTGGTTCTCGTCGCGCATGGGCGCAGTGCAGCCTTCGAGGTAGGAGACGTAGGAGCCCTTCTCGGCCACGATCAGCGTGCGTTCGAACTGCCCCGTATTCTCCGCATTGATGCGGAAATAGGTCGACAGCTCCATCGGGCAGCGCACGCCTTCGGGGATGTAGACGAAGGTGCCATCGGAAAAGACCGCGCAGTTAAGCGTGGCGAAGAAATTGTCGTGCATCGGCACGACACGGCCCAGCCACTTCTTCACCAGCTCCGGATATTCGCGGATCGCTTCGGAGATGGAGCGGAAGATCACGCCGGCCGCCTCCAGCTCCTTGCGGAAGGTGGTGGCGACGGACACGCTGTCAAACACCGCGTCGACCGCCACCTTGCGGCTGTTCTTCACGCCCGCGAGCATTTCCTGCTCGCCCAGCGGGATGCCCAGCTTGTCGTAGACCGCCTTGATCGCCGGATCGAGCTCGTCGAGCGATTCCAGTTCCGCCTTCTTCTTGGGCGCGGCGTAGTAGAACGCATCCTGGTAATCGATCTTCGGATAGCCGACCTTGGCCCAGTCCGGCTCTTCCATGGTCAGCCAGTGGCGGAAGGCCTTCAGCCGCCATTCGAGCATCCATTCCGGCTCGTTCTTCTTGGCGCTGATGAAGCGGACGGTATCCTCCGTAAGGCCCTTGGGCGCGAAATCGGTCTCGATATCGGCCGACCAGCCATGCTCGTAATCGGCAACGCGGGCAGCGGCCTCGCGGGCCTCACGGTCCTGCACTTCGGCTTCGGGGGCTTCGGGATGGATGGTGTTATCGGTCATGCCGCTACGCCTTCATGAGTATCGGTGGACTGCCGGGCGAGGTCCGACAGCTTCACTGCCGCCAGCGCGCCGCGCAGGGCCTGGTTGACCACGCCCCAGTGGGGCCGGACCGAACAGTTGCTTTCCAGCGCGCAATCGTGCCGCCCGGCCTCGACACAGGCGGTCAGCGCGATCGGGCCTTCGATTGCCTCGACAATGTCGGCCAGGGTGATCGCCGCCGCCGGACGGGCCAGCTGGATGCCGCCGCCCGCCCCGCGCAGGCCCTTGATCAGCCCCGCCTTGGACAAGGTGCTGACCAGCTTCTGCACGGTGGGCAGCGGCAGGCCGGTTTCCTGCGCCAGTTCCGCCGCGGACACGCGCGAGAAGCCGCAATGGCGCGCGGCGGCGCACATCGTGACAACGGCATAGTCGGCCATGCTGGACAGGCGCATATCGAAGGCTCGCCACTAATCGGAGTGATTCGTTCCGATTTCACCTAGTGACGCGATTCCGCGCTTTCAACAGCCCATCGCTAGTTGCGAGTCGTTAGCAGTGCGGCGATCTGCGCAGGCCTGCAAAAAAGGGGCGGCCCCGCCGGGGCAGGACCGCCCGCAAAGGCGAGAACCCGTCGCATACAAGCGCCGAGCCCTTCGGGTCGCGCTTGCAAGATAGCAGGTTTGTCTGGCCGGGCCTTGTATGAAGGCGACAATGCCCGCAGCCCGCAACCCGCAGCCTCGGTGCAGCACGATGCGTTTCTGTACACGGCCGGTCCTCGCCAATCGACAGGCGGGGCAGCCTTTGCCATAGGCGGGCGATGCTCTACCGCCTGCTCCGCCCTGCCGTGTTCGCGCTCGACGCGGAACGGGCCCATCGCCTGACTGTCACTGCGCTCAAGCTGTGGGGGCCGGCGGCACCGGACTTCGTGCCCGGCCCGCTGGCAACCGAAGTCGCCGGCCTGCGCTTCCCCAACCCGCTGGGCATGGCCGCGGGTTTCGACAAGGATGCCGAAGTGCCCGATGCGCTGCTGGCGCTGGGCTTCGGCTTCGCCGAGGTCGGCTCGATCACCCCGCGCCCGCAGGAAGGCAACCCCAGGCCGCGGCTGTTCCGGCTGGTCGAGGATGCGGCGGTGATCAACCGCATGGGATTCAACAATGGTGGCGGCGATGCGGCAGCGATGCGGCTGGCGGCCCGTGCGCGCCGGGGCGTTGTCGGGATCAACATCGGCGCCAACAAGGACAGCGACGACCGCGTGGCCGACTATGCGCGGATGACCCGGCTCATGGCCCCGCTGGCCGATTACCTGGCGGTCAACATATCCAGCCCCAACACCCCGGGCCTGCGCGCCCTGCAGGATGAAGGCGCGCTTACGGGCCTGATCGATGCGGTGATGGAGGCACGCGGGACGCTGGATGTGCCGGTGTTCCTGAAAGTGGCACCGGACCTCGAGCCAGCCGATGTCGATGCCATTTCCCGCATCGCCATCGACAAGGGACTGGCGGCGCTGATCGTGTCGAACACCACCATTGCCCGCCCACAGCTCCTCTCGCCCCATGCCGGGGAGGCAGGCGGCCTGTCCGGCGCTCCCCTGAAAGGCCCGGCGCTGGAACGGCTTCGCGATTTCCGCAAGGCAACCGGGGGGAGGCTGCCGCTGGTCGGCGTGGGCGGAATTGCCACGGCAGAGGATGCCTTCACCCGCATCCGGGCAGGCGCTTCGCTGGTGCAGCTCTATTCCGCCATGGTCTATCGCGGCCCGGGAATCGCCCGCGAGATCACCCGGGGCCTGGAAGGCCTGATGCGACAATACGGCTTTAGCAGCATTGCAGAGGCCGTCGGAAGCGAATAGCTTTTCGCAAATGCACAAAATCCGCCGCTTCGCCCTGCTGCTTGCCCCGCTTGCGCTGGGAGCATGCGCCGTATCGGGCACAATGGCCAGCACTGCGGCCAGCACCGCGGCCAGCACCACGGTATCCCAGCCTGCGGCGTCACCACCGGAACTGGTCGCAGTCACTGGCGGGGCCGCTGCCGGCAATGATCCGCGCATCGGCCCGATCGGCGAACAGATCCTGCGACAGGGCGGAAGCGCCACCGATGCGGCGCTGGCGATGATGCTGGCCCTGGCCGTGGTCGAACCGCAGAGCTCCGGCATCGGCGGCGGCGGATTGCTGGTCGTCGGCGCGCCCGATGGCACGGTGGAAACCTTCGATGGCCGCGAGACGGCGCCGGCAGCGGCCACGCAGGACTGGTTCCTCCTGCCCGACGGCACCGTGCGCGACCGTCGCGCAGCAACGCTGTCGGGCTTGTCGATCGGCGTCCCGGGAGCCCTGGCCCTGGCGGCAGAGGCCCACAGACAGCACGGGCGGCTTGCCTGGGCAGACCTGTTCGCGCCGGCCATCGCCCTTGCCCGGGACGGGTTCCAGGTAACCCCCCGGCTCAGCGCCTCGCTCGCCACTTTTGCTGATCGCGGCGGGCGCGATCCGGATGGCCTGGCAATGTTCTACGATGCCGCCGGCAATGCCCCTGCCCCGGGGCAGGTGGTGCGGCTTCCCCAGCTGGCCGATACGCTGGCAATGGTTGCGCGCGAGGGACCGGACAGCTTCTATCGCGGCCCATTTGCCGAAGGCCTGGCGGCAGAAGTGGCAGCGGATACCCCGATCCCGGCGGTAATGACCGCGGCCGACCTGGCCGGATACCGCGCCCTGGAGCGCGACCCGGCCTGCATCGCCTATCGGCTCCATCGCGTGTGCACCATGGGGCCTCCGTCGTCGGGCGGCGTGGCCCTGCTGGCCATGCTCAAGCAGCTTGAACCCTTCGACCTGGCTGCACTGGGCCCGCGCAACCCGGTGACCTGGCACCTGTTCATCGAATCGCAGCGGCTGGCCTATGCTGATCGCGAATTCTACGTGGGCGATCCGGACCATGTGGCCGTGCCGCTGGCCGGACTGCTGGACGAAACCTATCTCGCCGCCCGCTCGGCACTGATCGATCCGGCAACCACGCTCGCCAGCCCGGCACCGGGAAGGCCCGCCGGCGCTCCGCTGGCAATGGGGGCGGGACGGCAATGGCCCGAGCAGGGCACCACGCATTTCGTGGCAGTGGAAGGCAACGGTGCCATGGCCAGCTTTACCGCCACGGTCGAGGGGGCCTTCGGGTCGGGCCTTGTCTATGGCGGGTTCTACCTCAACAACGAGCTGACCGATTTCGCCTTTGCCCCGCTGGCAGGGGAGCGGCTGGTGGCCAATGCCGTGGCCGCGGGCAAGCGACCAGCCAGTTCGATGGCGCCAACCCTGGTCTACGATCCGCAGGGCCGCCCGCTCTTTGCGCTGGGTGCTGCAGGCGGAGCGCTGATCCCGCCGCAGACCGCGCGGGCCATCATCGCGGTGATCGATTTCGGCATGCCGCTGGAAGAAGCGCTGGGCCTGCCCTTCGTGATGGCCCTGGGCAATGGCATGGTGCTGGTGGAAAAGGGCACCTGGATGGAAGCGCTGGGTCCGGACCTGCAGCGGCTGGGCCATGAACGGGTCAATCCTTTCGACCAGTTGCTGCGCACCACCGGCGCGCTGCGTCAGGCCGATGGCACATGGCGCGCGGCATTCGATCCGCGCCTGACGGAACTGGTGCGGATCCCCGCAGAGCCGGGCTCCGGCCCGGCAGGCGAAGGACAGGCGGAAGGATTGGCCCCGGCCGATGCCGGCCCGCGATAACCTGCAAAAGGCCAATCTTGCCGTTGCTCCCAAGTGCCCCTAGTCAGTTGCACTTGTAACGTCGCCACCGGCCGGGAAGACCCGGCGGCAAGATGGGAGTTCGCAAGGCCGTGCAGCTTGACGACATCGTGAAGGCAAGGACGCTGGTGGGCCTGTTCCTCCAGCGTGCCGACGAAAGGGGCCATATGCCCTTCCTGACCGCCCGCATCGACGGGACATGGCAGCCGATCAGCTATGCCGAGGCGGCGCGGCGGGTGTGCCTGCTCGCCGAAAGCCTCGTCAGGCTGGGCCTGCAGCCGGGCGACCGGGTCATGCTGGTGTCCGAAAACCGGCCCGAATGGTGCATTGCCGACCTTGCCATCATGGCCGCCGGCTGCATCACCACCCCGGCCTACACCACCAACACCGAAGGCGACCACTGCCACATCCTCGATGACAGCGGCGCACGCTGCGTGTTCGTCTCGAACGAACGTCTGGCAAAGCCGCTGGTCGGGGCCATGCTGCGCTCTGGCCAGGCGGAACACCTGGTGGCGATGGATGCCTTGCCAACGGCGCAAAGCGGCAGCTTCACGATCCACCAGTGGGAGGCATTGCAGGCCGGCGACGCCGTTGCCGCCCGGGCGGCGGTGGAGGCGCGCATGGCCGCGCTGACCCGCGACGACATTGCCTGCATCATCTATACCAGCGGCACCAGCGGCAGCCCGCGCGGCGTGATGCTCCACCATGGCGCGATCCTCCACAACGTGCTCGCCGCCGGGCACGTGCTGGCAGACGACTTCGGCTGGGGAGACGAGCGGTTCCTGTCATTCCTGCCGCTAAGCCACGCGCTGGAACACACTGCGGGCCTCTACCTGCCGATTGGCCTCGGCGCAGACATCTGGTTTGCCGAAGGGCTCGACAAGCTTTCCAGCAACCTGGAGGAAGCGCAGCCCACCTTCATGATCGTGGTCCCGCGCCTGTTCGAGATCCTGCGCGAAAAGATCATCAAGAACGTCGAGAAGCAGGGTGCCGTGGCGCAGTTCCTCCTTGAACGGGCGATCCGGCTGGGCGAGAGGCAGATTGCCGGCAAAGGTTCGCTCAAGGACGTGCCCGTAAGCCTGCTGCTCAACGCCACGCTCAGGCCCAAGGTCAAGGCGCGCTTCGGTGGCCGGGTGAAGGCGCTCGTTTCCGGCGGCGCGCCGCTCAACCCGGAAGTCGGCGGCTTCTTCCAGGCCATGGGCCTCGTCATGCTGCAGGGCTATGGCCAGACGGAGACCGCGCCGGTCGCCGCCTGCAACTACCCCAGCGCGGGAATCGCCCTGCACACCGTCGGCCCGCCGCTGATGGGGGTCGAGGTCAAGATCGCCGAGGACGGGGAAATCCTCGTGCGCGGCGAGCTGGTCATGAAGGGTTACTGGAAAAACCCGGAAGCGACAAAGGCAGCGCTGCCGGACGACTGGCTGCGCACCGGCGACATCGGCTACATCGACGAGCGTGGCCGGATCGTCATCACCGACCGCAAGAAGGACATCATCGTCAACGACAAGGGCGACAACATCGCCCCGCAGAAGCTGGAGGGCATGCTGACCCTGCAGCCGGAGATCGCCCAGGCCATGGTGAGCGGCGACAAGCGCCCGCACATGGTGGCACTGGTGGTCCCCGATGCCGAATGGGCAAAGCAATGGGCCAGGGACAATGCCTGCGCCTCAGCCGAGATAGCCGCCCTGCGCGAGCACCCGGCCTTCCTGCGCGCCCTGAAGGCCGCGGTCGATCGCACCAACCAGGAACTGAGCGTGATCGAGAAGATCCGCCGGTTCACCGTGGCCGACGAACCCTTCAGCGTGGACAACGGCCAGATGACCCCGACGATGAAGATCCGCCGCAATCCCATCCGCGCGGTCTACCAGGAGCGGCTGGACGCGCT
>CAZTED010000081.1:0-5783 GCA_964612175.1 uncultured Sphingomonadaceae bacterium | reverse complement strand
TGAAGATCCGCCGCAATCCCATCCGCGCGGTCTACCAGGAGCGGCTGGACGCGCTGTACTAGGTGCAGGAGCTGGTCAGGCCGCCTCGTCCTCGATCCGTTCGGGGAAGAAGGCGGGCTGGCGGTCCGACCATGCCGGCGCCGTGGCCGCCGCCTCGCTGAGCGACTGGAGCAGCATCTTGCGCCGGCCGGGCCGGATCTGCGGCAGGGCTGCCGCAGCGCAGAAGGCGGCCGGCAGAAACGGGCGGGCGGCAGCGCCCAGCATGCGTTCGTAGAGGAAGCGGTAGGCCGAGAAGCTGTCGAGCTGTTCCTGCGCCAGGTCCTGCGCCGAAATCCGCACCAGCGCCCCGATGAAATCCGCCACGCCATCCAGCGCCGTGGTCGAAGGGATCGCGCCGTAGAGCGCCCGCAGTTCACGATAGGCAATGTACTGGCCGCGAATCGCGGAAACGCCGCCGCTTTCGCCGGCCCAGCACTTGAAGGCGTCGCCGCGGCCCATGAACACGTCCAGCGAGCGGGTGATGAAGCGCTGCTCCGCGGCCGAAAAGCTCGCGAATTCGCGCATCTCGCAGATGCTGGGCGATGTGGTCTGTGATCGTGCCATGGTGCGGCCTCCTGCCGGATAGGGGAGGATCATCGCGCGATCATGGTTAAGGAAGCGTTGCCGGAACGCGCCGCATCGACTCCGGCTTAATCCTGCCTTCGCCCGGACGTACTAGATCAGCCCGGCCAGCGGGCTGGAGGGATCGGCATACTTGCGGGTCTTCATGCGCCCGGCAAGGTAGGCCTCGCGCCCGGCGATGACCGCGTGCTTCATCGCCCGCGCCATGCGCACGGGATCCTGGGCTTCGGCGATAGCCGTGTTCATCAATACCCCGTCGCAACCCAGTTCCATCGCCACCGCCGCCTCGCTCGCCGTGCCGACCCCGGCATCGACCAGCACCGGGACTTTCGCCCCTTCCACGATCAGGCGGATGGTGACCTTGTTCTGGATGCCCAGGCCCGATCCGATGGGTGCACCGAGCGGCATGACCGCCACGGCGCCCGCCTCTTCCAGCTGCTTTGCGGCAATCGGGTCATCAACGCAGTAGACCATCGGCTTGAAGCCTTCATTGGCCAGCACTTCGCAGGCCTTCAGCGTCTCGCGCATGTCGGGATAGAGGGTGCGCGCCTCGCCCAGCACTTCCAGCTTCACGAGGTCCCAGCCCCCCGCCTCGCGCGCCAGCCGCAGGGTGCGGATCGCGTCTTCGGCGGTGAAGCAGCCGGCGGTGTTGGGCAGGTAGGTGATCTTCTTCGGATCGATATAGTCCATCAGCACCGGTTGCGTGGGATCCGACACGTTGACCCGGCGCACGGCGACGGTGACGATCTCGGCCCCGCTGGCCTCCACCGCGGCGGCGTTCTGGGCAAAGTCCCTGTACTTGCCGGTGCCCACGATCAGCCGGCTGGTGAAGGTGCGGCCCGCGACAGTCCAGGTGTCGGTGGCAGGGTTTGCGGATGTCTCTTGAATCATGGCTGGTTCGGTATCGCCCCGTGCAAGCGAGGACAAGAACCGATCAGCCCCCACCAACGAAATGCACGATCTCCAGCACATCGCCATCGGCCAGCGGCACCTGCTCCAGCGTGGAGCGCGGGGCAATCACGCCGTTGTGCTCGACCGCCACCTTGGGCACCTTCAGGCCCAGTTCGCGCACGAAGTCGGCAATGGTCGCGGCCGTGGTACGGCGCGGTTCCCCGTTGACGGTTATCGATATGGTGGTGCTGACAGTCATGATGGGTCCGAGATAGCGCGGGACCCGGTCAATACAACTAGGCTTTTCGCAGGTTCATGATGTGACCTGCGGCCACCAGGATCACGCCGATCACGGTCAGCACCGCTTCCTCGTAGCCGTGGCCCACCGCAAGTGCGCCGCCCATGAACGACAGGCCGGTCATCGCCACCACGAAGGGGCCCGCCCGGCGGTGGCGGATCGCGCCTACGCCGATGGCGATGGCCGCAATCACCGTGGCCAGCAGCAGGCCGACCTTGTGGATGTCGGGGTTGAGCAGGAAGGTTGCCCCCACGCCCATGCCTGCCACGAGGATGAGGCCGAGGACGCAATGAACCAGGCACAGGCACGAAAGGATCACGCCCACACGGTCGAGTCGGCCCCGCAAGCGGTCCCGAAGCCCGTTTCGAATCTGGGGGATGTTCGAACCCATGGGTGGCGATGTATGTAACGCTATATCATGGCGCAAGGCCTTTCATCGGTTTCTGGCCGAAAAGCCGTCTTGCGATTTGGCGCGCCGGGGCGCAAATCGCCGCCATGCCCTCTTCAGCCAGCCTTCCCGACGAACCCGCCCCTTCCGCCAGGGGAGGTGCCCGCCCGCTTGTCCTGGCGCGCTGGCTGTTCGTCGTTGCAGCGCTGGTCACCCTGATCGTGGCGGTGGGCGGCATCACCCGGCTCACTGAAAGCGGCCTGTCGATTACCGAATGGAAGCCGGTGACCGGCACCCTGCCGCCGATGAGCGAGGAACAGTGGCAGGCCGAGTTCGACGCCTATCGCCAGATCGGCGAATACCAGCAGGTCGCCGGCCCACAGGGCATGACGCTCGACGAATACAAGTTCATCTATTTCTGGGAATGGTTCCACCGCCTGCTCGGGCGGGTGATCGGCATTGCCTTTGCGGTGCCGCTCGCCTGGTTCTGGGTGAAGGGCGCCATTCCGCAAGGCTACAAGCCACGGCTGGTGGCGCTGCTCGCACTGGGCGGGCTGCAGGGAACCTTCGGCTGGTTCATGGTGCGCTCGGGCCTCAACACCGAGATGACCGACGTGTCCCACTTCTGGCTGTCGATCCACCTCCTAACCGCGCTGTTCACGCTGGGCGGCCTCATATGGACCGCGCGGGACCTGCTGGCGCTACATGCCGATCCGGCGGCAAGGCCATCGCGGCTTACCCGGCTTTCTCTGGTGACGATGCTGGTGCTGTTCGTGCAACTGCTGCTGGGTGCCTGGGTGGCAGGGCTCAATGCCGGGCTGGCATCGGACACCTGGCCGCTGATGAGCGGGCAGTTCCTGCCCCAGTTCAGCTGGGACGCAGGGGTAATCTATACCCTCACCCACGATCCCTTCCTGCTCCACTGGCTGCACCGCTGGTGGGCCTGGGCAGCGGTGGCGGCCCTGGTGATCATGGCCCGGGCGGTGAAGCGCGCGGGCGACCGGCCGGCATCTATCTATATCCATTCGGCTTTCGGCACGCAGATCATCCTTGGCATCGCCACAGTGATGACCGGCGTGGAACTGTGGCTGGCCGTGGCGCACCAGGTGGTCGGCGCGCTGCTCGTCGCCGCGACCGCGTGGGGTGCCCACCGGCTTGGCCGGCAAGCGCCGGACCAAGCACCGGACATGGCGCGTCAATGACCGGGCCCATGCTGGTCTGGTGCCCCTTCCCTGACATGGAGGAGGCGCGCCGGGTGGCCAGCGTTCTGCTCGACGAAGGACTTGTCGCCTGTGCCAACATCATCAGCCCAGTGATCTCGCTCTACCGCTGGAAGGGCGAGGCAGGGGAGTCGACCGAGGTCGGCGTCCTGTTCAAGACCCACGAAGCAGTCCGCGAAGCCATGACAACGCGGCTTGGCCAATTGCATTCCTACGAAAGCCCTGCGATCATGGCATGGAACGCATCCGCCATGCCGCCAGCCACTGAAGACTGGTTGGCCGCGCTGGCCGGGCCGGCGGGAACGGGGGTATAACGGGCCATGGGCCGGGGTTACGAGAGCCAGTTCGGGACCGGGGCAGACCGCCGCACCGCGCTGCGGCTTGCGGTGGGCGTGGCCCTGCTACCCGTGCTTGCCTCGCGGCGGGTGCTGGCGCAGCCGCTGGAAGAAGCCCCGGGTTTCGCCCCGCCTTCGTGCCAGATGATCTATCGCCGCATTCTCGCCCGCCAGCTTCCCGGCGGGACGCAATTACGCGTGACGCGCGATTTCGCGGTGCAATTCATGGCTTCCGGCAGCGGCTTCGAAGTCAGCGGGCACCAGGTTGCCGCCCGGGTGGAAGCGCCCGCAGCGATCGCCCGCTTTGCCGAACTCGAGGAGCAGCGGATCGAAACCGGGATTTTCCCGCTTCAGCTCGATCCGTCGGGCCAGATCGTGAACGGCCAGGAAGCGCGGCCGAGCGAACAGTTCGTCCGCGCTCTCGATGATGCGCGCAGGGTCCATGGTGACAACGCCAACGAGGCGGAGTTGCTGGTCCAGGCCCTTCACGCCACCGGAGCGCGACTCACCTCGCAATTGCCCACCGACCTGTTCGCCCCGGTCCAGCCCCTGCGCGAGGCACGCGAGGAAATCCTGCTGCCCTGGGGCGACAGCGGCGAGGTCGTGACCCTGTTCGAAGCGGCGCGCGACCCGCAGACCGGGCTGATGCGCGCGGCGCGGCGCGATGTGGTCACCCGGCTGGGAGAAGACGAGCGCCGCAGCGGCGAGCAATGGGAGCTGTTCCCGGCCTGATCCGACCTCCGGGCACTAAAGGTATTATTTTACCTCCTCGCAAAACCGCTGCAAAGCTTGACTTTCCGCCCCCCCGGCGACATTGGCCCGCCTTCGCTCGCTGCCTTGCGGCAGGCGTTGAGCACGATTCGCGTAACAAGGAACAAGCCAGCCATGAAGGCTCTCAGCAAGCAGACCCGGTCGATCAAGCCGGCCGAGGTCGAAAAGAAGTGGCACCTGATCGATGCCGACGGCCTTGTCGTCGGGCGTCTCGCCACGATTGTCGCCAATATCCTGCGCGGCAAGCACAAGCCCAGCTTCACCCCGCACGTCGATTGCGGCGACCATGTCATCATCATCAATGCCGACAAGGTCCGCTTCACCGGCAACAAGCTGGGCCAGAAGGTCTATTACAAGCACACCGGTTATGCCGGCGGCATCAAGGCGGTCACCGCCGAGAAGGTGCTGGGCAGCCGCTTCCCGGAGCGCGTGCTGGAAAAGGCCGTTGAGCGCATGATCCCGCGCGGCCCGCTGGGCCGGGCGCAGATGAAGGCGCTGCACCTGTACACCGGCACCGAGCATCCCCACGCGGGCCAGCAGCCCGAAGTGCTCGACGTCGCCTCGATGAACCGCAAGAACAAGGCTGCCGCATGATGGCTGATGAAACCAACACCGTGTCCGACCTGTCGGACCTCAGCTCGCTCGGCGGCGTCGATGCGCCCGTCGCTGCTCCCACCGGCCCCGCTGCCGTGCTGCGCGAACAGGAACTGGACGCGCAGGGCCGCGCCTATGCCACCGGCCGCCGCAAGGATGCGGTTGCCCGCGTGTGGCTGAAGCCGGGCACCGGCAAGATCGTGGTCAACGGCCGCGACCAGGAAGTCTACTTCGCCCGCCCGACGCTGCGCCTGGTGATCAACCAGCCGTTCACGATCTCTGACCGCGAAGGTCAGTACGACGTGATCGCCACCGTCAAGGGCGGCGGCCTCTCGGGCCAGGCCGGTGCGGTCAAGCACGGCATTTCGCAGGCGCTCAGCAAGTACGAGCCGGCCCTGCGCCCGGCCGTGAAGGCCGCCGGCTTCCTCACCCGCGACCCGCGCGTCGTGGAACGCAAGAAATACGGCCGCGCCAAGGCCCGCCGCAGCTTCCAGTTCAGCAAGCGCTGATCACCGGAGCCACCAATTCCGGCATTGCCGATACGAAAAGGGCGGTCCCGCGGGGCCGCCCTTTTTTGTTGCCAGCCCCTCCCGACGAGCCAGGGTCAGCCGCCCAGCAGTTCCTCCACGGTGCCGACCAGCCGTTCCATCGTAACCGGCTTGGCG
>CAZTED010000080.1:0-12518 GCA_964612175.1 uncultured Sphingomonadaceae bacterium | reverse complement strand
AATACCTGAACCCGGAAGCGGCCGACCATGACGGCAGCCTGCCGGAAGACCAGGATGACACCGCCGAAGAAGGCAAGGACGGGGAATAAGCACCCCGGCCTCGCAAAGGGCACAACGAACAAGGCCCCGCCGGAGCGATCCGGCGGGGCCTTTGCTTTGGAGGCGGCCAAAATAAATGCAAACAATTCGCAATTGCATCAATGGTGGCGATCACATATCCTTCCTGCGAATCGATCGCAAGAAGGATATCCATGCACGACCCTCTCCCCCGACCCGCAGGCAGGCAGCCGGCCTCCCTTGCCCCGGCCATCACCATTGCCCGGCTGGCGCAGGTTCCGAGCCTGTGTGACCAGGCGGCCATCGGCCAGGTCGTGGTGCGATCCGTCCGCCTTCTTGCCGTGACCAGCCGCAAGGGCCGCGATCCCCTGCCCCACCTGGTGCAGCGCTTCGCCTCGATCGAGGCGGCGCAGACCTTCATCGCCTTTGCCGACAGGCTGGGAACCTGCTGGCCCGAACGGGTCACTGTGCTGCGCCCGTGCTGCGGGCTGCTATCACCAGACGAAGTGACCATCGCCGCACTCGCCGTGCAGGCCAGGTCCGGCAACCGCGATGGCTTCTCCCGCCAGCTTGCGGGCCTCGTCAAGCCGGACCGCCACGATGGCCTGTTCGACCTTGCCGTGCGCATGGTGGCGAGCATTGAGGTCGGCGGCCTGCCGGACGAGGGCTACGGGTCCCGGGGCTGAGCGGGGGCAGGGCTGGACGGGGGCTAACCGATAACCCTTGCAGTGGTGCACACACCAACCCATGCTCCGCGCATGAAGCCTGCCTGCCTCTGCCTCCTGCCTTGCCTCCTTGTCGCGGCCTGCGGGGAGGATGCCGCGCCGCCCGATCCACCGGTAACGGCGGTTACATCAGCTGCTGTCGAGCCAACGACGAATGTCGCGATCCTTGCTTCCGAAGCGCTCGTGGGTGAATACCGCGTGGCCGGTATCGATGGCGAGCCGTTCGACGAGAATTTCGGCATCGCGCTGTCCATCTCCGCTGTCCCGTCGGTCATAAGTTTCGACGAGGAATGCGGCTCCTTTTCCTGGGCCGCAGATATGGAAGGTGGCGTGCTGTTCACCAACCGGATGCCAGCCGAACCCCGCAGTTGCGACACGCCGATCCATCCCCGCCTGCTGCAACTCGCGGCAGCGATCGACGCCGCCGACCGCGCCGCGCGCACCCCTGCCAACGGGATCGAGCTGTCCGGCAGGGGGCGCAGCGTCCTGTTGTTCTCGCAATAGGGCCAGATCCAATCATTACCGCGTCCAAGGCCCCTTGAGCGCGCCGCGTGAGTCCCCCATTCTGCGCTGCAATACCCAACGGAGCTTCCCTGATGACCGACACCGCCGTCCTGTTCCAGCCGTTCACCTCGCCCAAGCTGCAGTTGTCCAACCGCATCGTGATGGCACCGATGACCCGCAACATGGCCCCCGATGGCGTGCCGGGTGATGCCAATGCCGCCTATTACCGGCGCCGTGCGGAAGGCGGCGTTGGCCTGATCCTGTCCGAAGGAACCGTGGTGGACCGGCCCGCCAGCCGCAACATGGCCCACCTTCCCTTCTTCCATGGTGAGGAAGCGCTGGCGGGCTGGGCCAAGGTGATCGCCGCCGTGCACGCTGCGGGCGGCAAGATGGGTCCGCAGATCTGGCATACCGGCGGCGTCAAGGCCGACCCGACGTTCGAGCGCCCGACGCTCGATACGCCAAGCGGCCTTGTAAAGCCCGGTAAGGTGGTAGGCGAACCGATGACCGAGGAAGCGATCGCCGACACCGTGGCCGCATTCGGCAAGGCCGCCCGCGCCGCCCGGGCGCTGGGCTTCGATACGGTCGAGATCCACGGCGCGCACGGCTACCTGGTTGACCAGTTCTTCTGGGCCGGCACCAACCTGCGCAATGACCGCTGGGGCGGGACCACCATCGGCGAGCGCAGCCGCTTTGCCGCCGAAGTGGTTGCCGCGATCCGCGCTGAAGTGGGCCCGGACTATCCGGTGATCATGCGGCTCAGCCAGTGGAAACAGCAGGATTATACCGTCCGCCTCGCGCCAACGCCTGCCGAGATGGAACAATGGCTTGCCCCACTTGCCGCCGCCGGGGTCGACATCTTCCACTGCTCGCAACGCCGTTTCTGGGAGCCCGAGTTTCCCGAAATCGATGGCGAAAAGGGCCTCAACTTTGCCGGATGGGCCAAGAAGATCACCGGACTGCCCACGATCAGCGTCGGCTCGGTCGGGCTATCGGAAGATTTCTTCGGTGCCTATGCAGGCCAGAGTTCTGAGACCGCCGGCCTGCAACCCCTGCTGGAGCGCATGGAGCGCGGCGAGTTTGACCTGATTGCCGTAGGCCGGGTGCTGCTGTCCGATCCGGACTGGGCCGCCAAGGTGCGCGACGGGCGCCTTGCCGAGCTGGCCCCGTTCGATGCGGCATCGCTGGCCACACTCGCCTAGGCGCGCCGCGCTTGGCATGGCGATGGCGGGGCGCTACCTGCCTCCACCATGACTACCGTCACCCGCTTCGCCCCGTCCCCTACCGGCCGACTCCATGTAGGCAATGTGCGCACGGCGCTGCACAACTGGCTGCTGGCAAGGAAGGCCGGCGGCCGGTTCCTGCTGCGGATCGACGATACCGATGCCGAGCGCAGCCGCGAGGAATACATCGAGGCAATCCGGCAGGACCTCGCCTGGCTGGGCCTGAACCCCGATGGCGAGGAGCGGCAGTCGGCCCGGTTGGCGATCTACGAGGAGGCCTTCGAACGGCTGCGTGCCGCGGGCCGGGTCTATCGCTGTTATGAAACCGCGCAGGAGCTGGACCTCAAGCGCAAGGTCGCGTTGGGGCGGGGGCTGCCGCCGGTCTATGATCGCGCCGCGCTCGCCCTGACCGATGCCGACCATGCGGCAAGGGCTGCCGCCGGCGAGGCGCCGCACTGGCGCTTCCTGCTCGACAGGGCAGAGCCGATCACCTGGGACGATGGCGTGCGCGGTGCTCAGAAGTTCGACCCCGCCCAGCTTGGCGATCCGGTGGTCCGGCGCGCCGATGGCAGCTGGCTCTACATGCTGCCCAGCGTGATCGACGACATCGCCATGGGCGTGACCGACGTGCTGCGGGGCGAGGACCATGTTTCCAATACTGCCGTGCAAATACAGATGTTTACCGCGCTTGATGCGGCACCTCCCCGGTTCGCGCACGAGGCCCTGCTGACGGGCAGCGAGGGCAAGCTGTCCAAGCGGCTCGGCTCGCTGGGTTGCGACGCCTTCCGGACACGCGGGATCGAGCCGCAGGCCCTGGTGGCACTGCTGGCGCGGCTGGGCACATCGCTGCCGGTCGAGCCGATTGCCGACCGCGACCTGCTGGCGGCCAGTTTCGATCTTGCCACATTTGGCCGGGCCCCTGCCCGCTTCGACGAAGATGAGCTGGCGCGCCTCAACACCGCTTTGATCCACGGCCTGCCTTTCGCACAGGTTGCCGACCGCCTGCCGGAAGGCATGGACGAGGCTGCCTGGCTGGCGATCCGGCCCAATGTGGAAGTGCTGGCCGATGCCGCGCGCTGGTGGGCCATGGTGACCGGGCCGGTGGCCCCGCCTGCCATGGCGCAAGAGGACCGCGCCTATCTTGCCCAGGCTGCACAGGTGCTGGGTCAGGTCGGGGCCGATTGGCCTGCACTGACAGGGGCCCTCAAGGAGGCAACGGGCCGCAAGGGCAAGGCCCTGTTCCTGCCCCTGCGCCTTGCGCTCACCGGCATGGACCACGGGCCGGACATGGCCAGCCTGTTGCCACTGGTCGGCATCGATGAGGCGATGGCGCGCCTGCTGGCCGCATCGCGCTAGCCCTGACCGCTGTTAAGGCCGCCCTGGCCGGTTGCCTGTCGGCAAAACGATCCGCTGTATCGACGAGCCGTGCGATTACCCCTTGGCAATCGCTGGCAAGGCTGCCAATTGCCTTATGTTATACCATCACATAGTAGCGGACCCTACCATCGATGTATCAATCCCCCCAAAGCCCGGCCCGGCGCCTCGCCCTGTCGGTTTCTCTGTTTGCCCTGTTCGCCCCGGCCCCCCTGCTGGCACAGGCTGGTCCCGTGCCGCACAGCCACGACCCGCATGACGACGACGTGATCGTTGTTACCGCCGGCGGGCTGGAGCGACTGGACATGCTGGCCGGAACCTCCGTGGTCGAACCGGCCGAACTGCAACGCAACATGGCCGGCCAGATCGGCGATATCCTGACGCAGCTGCCGGGCGTTTCGGCCACCGGCTTCTCGCCCGGATCCAGCCGCCCTGTGCTGCGTGGTTTCCAGGGCGAGCGGGTGCGCGTGCTGATCGATGGCATCGGCACGATCGATGCTTCGAACACCAGCGTCGACCATGCGGTCTCGATCGATCCGCTGACAGCCGAAAGCATCGAGGTGCTGCGCGGCCCGGCCGTGCTGATCTACGGCTCCTCCGCCATCGGCGGGGCGGTGAACGTGATCGACCGCCGCATTCCCCACGTGAAGCCCGAGAACGGCCTGCGTTTCGATGGCGTGCTGTCCGCCGACACTGCCAGCAACCTGCGCGAGGCGGGCGCCTCGCTCGATCTTTCGGTCCTGAACAACTTCGTCTGGCATATTGATGGTTCGTACCGCGAAACCGATGATATCGAGATTGCCGGCTTTGCCCTGGCCGACGACCTGCGGGCAGACCTGCTGGCCGACGCGGAAGAGGAGCTTGAGGAAGGTCACGAGGAAGAGGCCGAAGAGCTGATCGAGGCGGCCAATGTCTCGGGCATCCTGCCCGACAGCGCCACGCGCACGTGGTCGGCGGGCACCGGCCTCACCTGGTTCTCCGGCACCGACAGCCTCGGCATCTCGCTAGGCTACTACGATACGCTCTATGGCGTGCCGATCGGCCCCGGGGGCGGCCACGCGCATCACGAGGAGGAAGATCACGAGGGCGAAGCTCACGAGGATCACGAGGATGAAGGCCACGAGCATGGCGATGAACCGGTCTCGATCGCCCTCGAACAGTTCCGCGCCGACCTGCGCGGCGAATTCCACATTTCCGACGGCTTCTTCCACGACCTCGTCACCCGCTGGGGCTATTCCGACTACACCCATACCGAGCTGGAAGGCGACGAGGTGGGAACGGTGTTCAATGTCTCGGGCGTCGAAGGCCGCGTGGAGCTGATCCAGGGCGAGCACAACCTTGGCGGCAACCTTACCTCGCGCGGATCCTTCGGGGCGCAGTTCTTCGTCCGCAAGTTCGATGCGATCGGGGCCGAAGCTTTCGTGCCGCCGAACAGGACCGAGCAGTGGGCGATCTTCACCCTGCAGGAAATGCGCGCCGGCCCGTTCGAGGCGGAACTGGGTGCGCGCTTCGAAGGCACCCAGCAGGATGCCGAGAATCCTGACCGGACGCGCAATTTCGAAAGCCTGTCGGGTGCGCTCGGGCTGTCATGGACCTTCGAGGAAGGCATCCGCGCCGGCCTTAACCTCAGCCGGGCCGAGCGTGCCCCGGCGGCAGAGGAACTCTATGCCGATGGCCCGCACCTGGCCACCAGCCAGTACGAACTGGGCGATCCCAACCTGGGCGAGGAAACCGCCTGGGGCATCGAGGCCTATGCCCGCGCCACGCTGGGCGGGGCGGACCTGCGGCTGGCTATCTACCGCAACTGGTTCAGTGACTTCATCTACTTGTCCGACACCGGCCTGGAAGAGGACGAGCTGCCGCTTTACCGCTTCCTCCAGCAGGACGCGCACTGGTTCGGCATCGAAGGCGAGGCGAGTGCACCGCTGGTGCAGTTTGCCGGCGGGACGCTGGTGGGCGATGTGCGCGGGTCCTATGTCCGCGCCACGCTGGACGATGGTTCGCCCGTCCCGCGCATCCCGCCGCTCAGCCTGACCGGCGCGCTCGAATGGCAGGGCGAGGTCGTGGACCTGCGCGGCGAAGTGGAATGGTACGATACGCAGGACCGCATCGCCGCCGAGGAAACCGCGACCGAGGGCTTTGCCCACGTGAACCTGTCTGCCGTGTTCCGTCCCTTTGCCGACGAGCGCATCAGCCTCTTGCTGCAGGCGGATAACATATTCGACGCGGAAGGCCGCCGCCATGCCAGCTACACGAAGGACTTCGTGCCGCTGGCGGGTCGCAACTTCAAGGTGAGCCTTCGGACGCGGCTGTAAGGCTTGCGTCTTTCGCGACCCGCGCATGCGCGGGGGTGGGGAGGGGGAAGCGCCCGGTGCGACCCCCTCCTCATGCTTTCTGGGCCGGCTTTCAGACCTCGTCGTAATGGAACGGGGCGATTACCGGCTCGGGGAAGGCTTCGTAATCGAGGCTGGGCGGCCGGTCGGGGGCAAGGCCTTCGATCGACCGCAGCAGCTTGACGCCGCCGCGGTGCCACCCTTCGTCATACTCGCAGTAGAAGTTGATCACGCCGTGCAGGGCCGCGATCCGCCAGCGGCCATCCTCGCGCACATAGCGGTTTTCATAGGTCGCCTCGCCCCAGCGGCCTTCCTTGCCCAGCCAGCCGACCATCATCAGCGTGCGCCAGCGGCCTTTTGCCGTGCCGGCGGCACTGTCGATGTGCAGCACCGGCTGCAGCTGCATGTGGTTGTAGAGCGTGCCGTGGCCATATGGCGGCAGGTGTTGCAGGTAGGCTCGCACCCGCTCGCGCCCGACATAGACCCCGCGCCCGGCGATCTCCAGCGTGCCATCGCTGGCAAACAGGTCCGCCGCCTTGTCCCACAGGCCCTTGTCGACATAGTAGCCATAGGCTCCCTGAAGGTTGACCAGCTCCCGGTAATCCTCTGCACCCTGCGCGCGCGCTTCCAGCTGTTCGATCCGGGCAAGCAGGTCTTCGATGGTCGGCATGGTCACGCTCTCCGTTGCAACCGGGCGGGAAAAGAAAGCCTGACTAAAGCCGTGGCAGCGTCACGCCCTGCTGGCCCATGTACTTGCCGGCCCGGTCGGCATAGCTCGTCTCGCACGGCTCGTTCCCCTTGAGGAACAGGAACTGGCAGGCGCCCTCGTTGGCATAGATCTTCGCCGGGAGCGGGGTGGTGTTGGAAAACTCCAGCGTCACATGGCCTTCCCAGCCCGGTTCGAGCGGGGTGACGTTGACGATGATCCCGCAGCGGGCATAGGTGCTCTTGCCCAGGCAGATCACCAGCACGTCACGGGGCACGCGGAAGTATTCGACCGTGCGGGCCAGCGCAAAGCTGTTGGGCGGGATCACGCAGACATCGGTTTCCCGGTCGACGAAGCTGGCCGGATCGAATGCCTTGGGATCGACCACCGACGAATTGACGTTGGTGAAGATCTTGAACTCGGGCGCGACCCGCGCGTCATAGCCATAGCTCGACAGGCCATAGGAGATGCAGCCATCGCGCCGCTGCGCTTCCACGAACGGCTCGATCATGCCGTGCTTCTGCGCCTGCTCGCGAATCCAGATATCACTGAGAATTGCCATCGCGGATGGATTCCCGATGCTTGGGGGCGGGGCAAGGGGCGGCCTGCTTTATCCCCTGTTGATCCGGTTATTCAGGCACCCATTCATACCGGTAGGCATCGCCATCGACCCTGACCTTGCCGGCGCTGGTCTTGCGGAAATGAGCCGGGAAGCACAGCAGGTCCTCCTCTGCCGCCTTCTTCATCACCCGCTGGCGGGTAAGGCTGGCCTGCGGTGCATCGGCATCGAAGGCGAAAGGCAGGTCATAGCGGATCATCTGCACCGGGTGGTGGATCACGTCGCCCCAGAAGATCGCCTCCTGGGCCCCGGCGCGGCCGTGGACGGTGCAGCAGCCGGGCGAATGGCCGAAGGCGGGTTCCAGCCAGATCCCGTCACCGATTTCGCGGTGCGCCACGTGGTCCTCGTCCACCAGCACGCCTTGCCCG
The DNA here is from genome assembly GCA_964612175.1 of uncultured Sphingomonadaceae bacterium. Taxonomy (GTDB): domain Bacteria; phylum Pseudomonadota; class Alphaproteobacteria; order Sphingomonadales; family Sphingomonadaceae; genus Alteraurantiacibacter. The sequence goes on along the minus strand of CAZTED010000080.1, from coordinate 4,609 downwards.
GCATCCATCACCGGCATGATCGAATCGAGGAAGGCTTCATGGTGCAGCGCCTCGCCTTCGGGATTGGCGAGGAAGTATGCATAGTCGCGCTTGCCGAACAGGTACTTCGCATTGGGGAAGGTTGGCACCCACCTGCCGTTGTCCAGCCGGGTGTTCCAGCCGACATGGTCGAAATGCAGGTGGGTGCACATGACCAGGTCGATATCCTCGGGCGCGAAGCCCGCGCGCCGCAGGTTGCCGAGGTAGTCGGTGTCGAGCTGGTGGACATCGGGCAGGCTGCGGTCCTTGTGATTGCCGCAGCAGGTGTCCACCAGGATCGTCTGGCCATCGACCTCGATCACATAGCTGTGCATGCCGAAGGTCATGCGGCTGGTTTCCGGATCATCGGTCAGCTCGTCGTCGCCGGGATCGTACCACGCCTTCAGCCGGGCAAGGTCGGCCGCCGTCACCCCCGGGAGTTGCACCAGCAGCGGGGTGGGCGATTCCAGTTCGTAGACCTTGTGGACGGTCATGCGCCCCAGCCGGATCGGCTTCATGTCATTCTCTCTCCCGTTTGCAGGCGATCCTAGTGCGCGGCGGCGGGCCGCGCTAGGGCGATGGCGCCATGAAGATCGTCCTCAGCCGCAAGGGCTTCGATTCCCGCTTCGGCGGCGGCCCCTCGCCGATCGTCGAGGGCGTGCCGCGAACCCTGCCGATCCCGGCTGCACCGGGCCGTCCGGGGACAAGCTATGCCGAGCTCGGCCTCGGCGCAGAGGTGGCGCAGGCGAGCCGGGGGCGGCTGGGTGCCGCGGACCTTGCCCACCACGATCCGATGTTCACCGCCACCGGTCGCTGCCTGTTCGGCCAGTGCGGCGCGGCGCAGGCGCACCTCGAACGGCAGGGCGTGGGGCCGGGGGACCTGTTCCTGTTCTTCGGCCTGTTCCGCGAAGGCAAGGCGCCGCCGCATCACCGCATCTTCGGCTGGCTGTGGGTGGACGAGGTGGTTCGCTCCGGCGAGCCGGCGATGGCCGGTCTCGCCGCAATCGGCCACCCGCACGCGCTGGCGCCCCATGGCCGCAACGATGCGGTGTGGTGCGGACCGGGCGGGACAGCCCGCCATGCCCACCCAGAACTGATGCTGACGGCCAGCGAAGAACGTCCCAGCCTGTGGCGAGTGCCGCGCTGGATCGAGGAAGCCGGCCTCACCTACCACCCGCGCGGCGCCCGCTGGCTGGGGGACGGGCTGGTGCAGAGCGCCTATCCGGGGCAGGAATTCGTGACCGATGCAGGCGAAAGCGAGGAGGCCCATGCCTGGGCCCACCGGATGCTGGCGCTGATGGCCTAGCCTTCCGTGGCCCCTTCAGGGGCGTTCAGCGCATTGATCGCTGCATGGACCAGCGCCTCGGCCTCCTCGCGCGGGAGGCCGGCGGGGATCGGCTGGCCGATGCGATAGGTGATCGTGCCCGGCACCTTCCACCGCCTGTGGTATAGCGGCCCGCTGTTCACCGCCACCGGCACCACCGGCACGCCCAGCATCTTGTAGAGTGCGGCAAAGCCGGACTTCAGCGGCGGGCGCGTGCCGTGGGGAACGCGCGTGCCTTCGGGGAACAGCACCATCGGCCGCCCTTCGGCAATGCGTTGCTTTGCCTGCTTGAGCATCGTGCGCAGCGCCTTGGCCCCGTCATCGCGCGCCACCTCGATACCGCCATAGTTCGCCGCCGCGCGGCCCCAGCCGGGGATGGAGAAAAGCTCCTTCTTGCCGAACGGCGCGGGATAATCGAACTGGTGCGGCATATCGATCGCCTCGAAGAAGCTCTCGTGCTTCATCACGTAGAGCGCCGAGCCTTCGAGCATCTGCCCTTCCACCCTCACCGTGATGCCGAGCAGGCGGTTGACACACTTGCGGTGCCATTCGGACCAGCCATCGCAGGCATGGCGCAGGCGCGGCAGGTTGTCGCGCGCGGCAAGGGCCGAGAGCACAAACCAGACCGAGCCGACGTAGAAGGCGACATAGAAGGCAAGGTTGCGGATCACGAGCAAGGGAAAGCCTCCGGCATCAGGCGAGCGTAAGCAGCCAGGCGGCCAGCAGCTTGTGGTATTCGCGGAACAGGGTGATGAAACTGGGCTGTGTGGGCACGGCATCGCGCAGCACGCTTACCTGTGCAGGCAGGCGGTCGCCCAGCTCCACCGCCGTGCGGCGCATGTGCCAGTCCGCCGTCACCAGCCGCAGCGTAGTATAGCCATGGCGATCCACCCATTCGGCGGTCTCGCGGGCATTGCCGCGGGTGTCGAGCGCCGAGAAACCAAGCGTGATGCAGCAGTCCATCAGCGCCTGGTCGACGCCATATTCGGCCATGAATTCCCCGGGTCGCACGTCCATGTCGACGCCGGTCACCAGCATTTCGCCGGCCGCCCCCTCGCGCAGCAGGGCAATGCCGCGCTCGATCCGTCCGCCGCTGCCGGTGGGAACAACGATGGCATCGGTCCGCTGCGCACCAGCAGGTCGGGGCAGGGCCACCGCGAACCAAACGAAGCCCAGCGCCCAGGCGAGCCCGAACAGGGAAAGCGCGCGGGCGATCACAGCATCCCCCTCAGCGCCGACAGAACGGTCAGCCGCGCCGTCAGCATGGCCAGCACCACGCCGGCAAAGGGGATCGCCGCGATCACCGCCCAGTCCAGCAGGCCCAGTCCGCCGCCGGCAACAAGACCCGATCCAAGGCCGGCGAACTGCTGGCCGAGCAGCAGGATCGCCCCCAGCGCCAGCAGCAGGCCCGCCGCCCCGCCTGCCAGGGCATCGAGCGCGATGGAGCGCTGGAAGATTGCCGCGATCTGCCCGTCGGTGCCGCCGAGGTGATGGATCACCTCGATCGTGTTGCGGTTGGCGCCCAGCGCGCTCCTTGCCGCCAGCCACACCGCCGCCGCACTGGTCGCCGCCAGCAGCACGACAAGGCCGATGGCAAGGTACTGCAGCGAGGATATCGCCCCGAACACGGGCGCCAGCCAGCTGGCCTGGGCATCGACCCGCGCCGAAGGGGCCACGCGGGCAAGCTCGGCGGTGAGGTCCGCCAGCCGCGCCTCTGTCACCTCGCCGCGCAGGCGGACATCGATCAGGGCCGGGGTGGGTATGGCCGCTGCCCCATCGGTGGTGGCCGAGCCGAGCCAGGGTTCGATCAGGGCCGCGAGCTCCTCCTCCGGCACGCGCCGCACTTCGGCCACGTCGTCGCGGTTGCCCATCACGGCAAGCACGGTTTCGGCCTGCCTGTCACGTAACGCAGGGTTGGCTTCGACCACCTGCACCGTCAGCCCGCCGGATATCTCCGCCCGGGCATTGGCGGCCAGGTTCGCCAGCGCCAGTCCGCCGGCCACGGCAATCACCGTCAGCGCGGTCATGATCGCGATCACCCAGGGCATCGGGCCGGAAAGGCGCGCCTGCGGCAGGATGCGCGCGACATCCCCGGCGATGCGCCCCAGGTGCGCGGTATGGCGCCGCCAGCCCATCATGCGCCCCCGGTGCCCACGGCGCCCCTGCGCGGCGGGTATCGCAGCGCGCCGGTGGGATCGCTCAGCCGCCCCTTGTCGAGCCGCATGATCAGCGAATCCGGCACCTTGCGCAGCAGGTGCACGTCGTGGGTCGCCACCACCACCGTGGTGCCGAGCCGGTTGAGCGAATCGAACAGCCGCAGCAGCTTGAGCGCCATGTCGGGGTCGACGTTGCCGGTCGGCTCGTCCGCCACCAGCACTTCGGGCCGGGCGATCACCGCGCGGGCGATGGCCACGCGCTGCTGTTCGCCGCCCGACAGCGTTTCCGGCCGCGCCTCGGCGCGGTGATCGAGGCCGACCCATTCGAGCATGTCGGACACCGGCTTGCGGATCGAATCCTCGCCCATGCCCGAAATGCGCAAGGGCAGGGCCACGTTGTCGAAGGCGGACAGGTGCGGCACCAGCCGGAAATCCTGGAACACCGTGCCAATGCGGCGGCGGAAACCGGGCAGGCGGTTGCGCGGCAGGGTGATCACGTCCTGCCCGAACATCCGGATCATGCCGCGGCTGGGGCGTTGCGCCAGGTAGAGCAGCTTGAGCAGGCTGGTCTTGCCCGCGCCGCTTGCCCCGGTGAGGAAATAGAAGCTGCCGGGATAGAGCGTGAACGAGACATCGCTCAGCACCTCGCGGTCCGTGCCATAGCGCAGCCCGACGTTGTCGAACTGCACGATCCCTCCGCCATCCCCGCTCATGCAGGGAACCGCCGTGGTTCCGGAAAGATCGTCTGCGCACCCATCGGGCGGGGCTATAGCCGGTGTTCGATGTGGAAAAAAGCCACGGACCGCCGCAACAAACTTGCTCCACAGCTTGTTGCACCCTGCCGGCACCAGTAGGGTCGTCGGCCAGCATGATCATCCAGTGCCCTGCCTGCGCAACGCGATATGTGGTTCCCGACAGCGCCATCGGGGCAGACGGTCGCACGGTGCGCTGCGCAAAATGCCGGCACAACTGGTTCCAGGAAGGCCCCGAACTGGCGGCCGCACCGGTGAATGCACCCCTTGCCACACAAGGCGATGCCGCTGAGGCACCTCCCCCGCCAGCCCCGGTGCCTGCGCCACCAACGGAAGCGCCTCCGCCGCCTCCTTCCCCG